>JANYDD010000049.1 GCA_025359945.1 Bdellovibrio sp.
GCTGGATTTGTAAATATAGAAGACTTAGCAAAGACTACGAACACTTCACCGATTCAAGTGAATCGATGATTTATATCGCCATGATACAGCTCATGCTGCACAGACTTGCTCGACACAACACTTCTTAAACACGCTCTAAGGAAAATTGAGTTCTTTGCAGAATTTTGTGAAGGGTAGGACGCGGCCGGTTTCATCAGTGCCGTAGTCTTTTTTCCCTCGGTGGACCTGGTATAGTTTTGGGATTTTAAGTCGGGCACAGTTTTTTTGTAGTGTTTTTGAGAGATCTCTTTCGCCAGTTTTGCATTCAACCGCGAAAAGTGGTTTTCCTTTTTGTAAGACGATAAAATCAATTTCTTTTTCAGTTACCGTATCCCTGAAATATCTAAGTTCAGTTTTCAGACCCTTTGTGTCTTGTTGAAAATGGCAGTATTTCAGTAGCTGACTGCCCACTAAGTTTTCAAAGCGAGCGCCTTCAGATTCGACTTCGGACCAATCCCATAAATAGAGCTTTTGTGCTTTTTTGACTGCTTTAATTTTGGGCGGACCGTAGGGCGGAATTCGGTAACAATAATAAAGATTTTCCAACAGCAGAACCCATCGTTCGATAGTCGTTGGCGAAACACTTAAGTCTTCTTGCAGACTATTGATTGAAAAAGTTGAACCAACTTTAGAAGGAAGCACATTCATTAAAACTTCCAAGAGTGAAATGTCTTTTACGATTTCTAGATCTCGTAAGTCTTGTTGGATGACCCGTGTCGTTCTTTCTGTCTGCCATCGGGCATGGAAAATTTTGTCTTTCTTTTGAAAGGGCTCGGGAAAGCCTCCGAATTCAAAAAGGTCTTGTAAATCCTTATCGGTCGGATTTTTAGAAATCTCCATCAGACTTAGCGGATGAAGCCTAAGATAGTGATATCTGCCGACCAGCGAGTCTGCGCCCTTTCTGAAGTAGTCTAGACGTGCAGAGCCCGTAACTAAGAAATTCATTTTTGGAAAATACTTGTCGAAATACCCTTTAACTAGGGATCTCCAAAATTTGTATTTATGAATTTCATCTAAAACCAAAAGGCCTGAATTGACCGGCAGTCGATCGTCTAAAATCGTCTTTTTATCTGAAATACGATCCCAATTGTAATATTGTTCTTCTCGGTTAACAAAAAACTTAGAGAGATGGGTCTTTCCAACCTGCCTGGGGCCTCCGACAAACACCATTTTTTCTCTAAGATCCATTTCGACTTGTTTTAAAAGATATCGTTTGATGTCCATGGCCCACTTTAGAGTATGGAGTAAAATCCAGTTGGGTGGATTTTACTCCATTTTTTTGTCGGTGCTGTAGGCGAAAAAAAAGCCAAACTATTTCTAGATTGGCTTTTTCAAATTGATACTTTCTGAAGCTAATTAGCAACCAGGAAGCGTGTACATTTTTGTGAACAAAAGTTTTGGATCTCGGCTGTCGTGGCTATAAACACCAAGTTCATAATCGTTGCCATAATATCCTGGTTGAGCAAACTTATGACCGCGATCATCGTTGAAATGTTCAGTGAAATCACGTTTTACAGACAATTTCATCATTACTGATTTTACACATTGGCCGTTGGTTCCATTGCCCCATTGTGTGCAAACAGCAACTTCTTTGGTTGTTTGGATATGGGTTTGGCTTAAGTTGCAAAACGCTGTGATTGGAAGGATATGTCCGTCCATCATGATTTGCTCGCCACTTACTGTGTATGGAGACGCAAAAATCTCTGACCATTCAGATTTTTGGCTCACTGCGAAGCTTAAAGAAGCCCACATTAAAATCATTGCACCTATTACTTTTTTCATCGTTTCCCCCTTGGAAATTTTTTTTTGAGAATAATTTCTCTCGGTAATTGGATCTGAAGAAATTTATGTGGTCAATAATTGTGTCCAGACATGGTGAATCATGATTTTGCTTCGTGTTGAAACGCTTTGAACACTAGGGACAACGGCGGGCCCGGCTTCAAATGTCTACAAGTAGGGGTCCCTGCCGGACCAAGGCTCACATTAAAATTTTAGAAAATCCATGAAATGCGCTAACAGGTGCAAAAGGAACTAAGAAACCGTTTGTGCTTTTTTCTCGAAGAATCCGACTAACAAAATAGAAATTTCGAAGAGAATTAAAAGAGGAACCAACATAAAGAGCATACTTAAAAGATCCGGCGGAGTGAGCACAGCTGCGATCACGGCTAAAATTAAAATCGCAAATCTTCTTTTTTCTTGAAGAAATTTTTTCGTAACGATTCCAAACATTCCCAAGATCACAATAATCAAAGGCAGTTCAAAAGCTAAACCAAACATCAAAGTCGTCAGCGTAAAAAACGAAAGATACTGATCGATCGTGATCATAGGTTTGTCAGTGGGCCCGCCAAAATTCATCAAAAACTCGAATGCCGAAGGAAAAACTATAAAGTAAGCGAAAGCATTTCCAGTCAGAAACAACGCCGTCCCAGAAAAGATAAATCCAATGGTGTATTTTTTTTCCTGGCTGTACAGACCCGGAGAAATAAATTTCCACAATTGATAAAGCCAAAATGGACAGGCCAGAATCAGCGCAGAAAAAAAAGAAAGCTTGATGTGAGCTAAAAATTTGTCGGTGGGCGCAGTAAACACCAGGCCACCCGTAGGCAAAAAGCGTTCGATGGGTTTTCGAACAAATTCAAAAATCTTTTCTGAATAGCTATAGCAGATTACCATGGCCAACATTATTCCCCAAAGACTTCTGACCAGGCGGGTGCGCAATTCGGTCAAATGATCGGTCAGTGAATTGGTCGTTAGTTTTTCTTCTGATTCCATTTAGGATTGACCTGTCTTTTTATCATCATCAGTGGGATTCTTTTGTGCGGGTGATTGCAGTGCCTTCATATTTTCCTGATTAATTTTTTCAATTTCGGATTCAATTTTTTGAGATAATTGTTGCAGTCTATCGCGTTCGCGTTCGAAATCTTCCTTAACATCGAAAGTGGTTTTTCGAAATTCCTCTTTCATGGCTTCACTGCTGCGCTTCAGCTCACTCAAGAACCGACCAATATATCTGGCCACTTCGGGAAGTTGCTTTGGCCCTACAACAATCAATGCCAAAATTGCTAAAAATAAAATTTCTGTGAATCCAAGGTTAAACATCGAACTTTGAAGCTAACACCATCGGTTAACTTTGTTTAGCTTTTTTGAGCGCGTCCTCGGGCAGGGTCATTACCCCTAACTCTAGCAGCTTTTCCTTGGCTAGGGCCGACCCCGTTTTTAAATACCTATCATAAAGGCGCAAAATATTTTGATCTGAATGAAGTTTAGATTGCTCGCTGACAATATTTAAAACCTCGACGAACTCCAAAAACCTTTTTGAAAAAACACTATAGACAAACGCTTGTTGGTCTTCGCGCACGCAATGGGATAGGGATTCATATGCGGCGCCACCCATTTGGACATAATAATCGATATCGACTATCTTTCGATCCAGCGAGTCCGCAAAAAATCCAGAGATGTATAAACTACGATCGGCCAATTTTTTTAGAATTTCTTTTCTCTCGGGGTTTTCAGCTTGAGAAGCCTTTAAATACATTTCTGCCAAAGTAGGATTTTGTTCATCAAACAAATTTCTAGCATCTAGGTAGAATTCTAAAACTGAAACTAAATAGGATTTTACGGCTTTCTGGGCTTCAATTCGACGAGTTTGAAAACCGCGGTCGACGGCCTCTGCGAAGTAATCTTTAGAAGAAAGAAACAGACTTGATCTCATACCTTATTTTATTAAAACTCCACAGCTTTGGTGTTTTTTCGGATGAAACTCACTTATATCTTAGCAAAATTGTATCCATTTGAGACAAAATCTTTGAATAGCAAAATAAAGCAATTTTTATGGAATGCGGAAATGAGCTTATGCATTCAAACTATAAAGGATGAACGTCTAGTTAATCCCTGGAGAAATATTTCGGTGAAAAAACTAGGCCTGGATATCTCCGCATTTGTCTTTTGGTCCGACCACCGAGGTCACAAAATACTGGGAAAATATTTTTTGCGCCAAAGCTTTCACTTTTTCGGAAGTCACCGCCTGATACTTTTCAACGATATGAGCCGTTTCGTCGGCCGGCAGACCATAAATCACATTGTAGAAAATTGAGTTCGTCCAAGATGCTGTTCTCTGCAAATCGATATCATACCGACCAATCAGATATCGCTTGGCGCGGCCCAGTTCTTCTTGATCCACGCTAAATTTCACTAACTTTTCGAATTCTTTTTTCATTAGGTCTAAACTTTTGCCCACCTTTTCGGGCGAACAACCAATGTAAGCGCCAAAATATCCTTGGTCGATCCCTTCCATCCTAAGAGGTGAAACCGTGTAGGCTAGGGATTCTTTTTCACGAAGCTCCATAAAAAGCCTGCCGCCCATCCCAGACAAGACACTTTCAAGCACATGCAGTGTGTATTTTTCATCGTCATGAATTGTAAATCCAAAGGTACCGTAAACAACGTGAGCTTGCTCTTTTTCGCTAGTTTCAAAAATAATTTCACTTTTACTTAAAGACGGCTTTGGAAAATAAATTTCTTTCGGAGCGAATTTGGGCAATTTTGAAAACTGGGCTTTCATCTCTGCTGCCCAAAAATCAATTTCGAAATTTCCACACATGGTCAAATGAATGGTTTTCTGTGAAATGGTTTGATCCCAAATTCTGAGAAGAGAATCCCTTTTTAATCCGGCCACAGAAGCTTCAGTCCCCAATGGGGAAAAAGCGTAAGGGTGCGATTGAAACAAGGTTTTAAGGAAATTATCGATGGCCACCCGTGAAGCTTGATCTTTTTGCACCTTGATTTGTTGAATTTGATTTTGCTTTTCTCGCTCAACACATTCAGTTTTAAAATCAGGATTCAAAAACACATCAAAAAAGATTTCACTGGCCTTTTTCTCGAAAGGTTTTAAAGCCGTTAATCCTAACGCCAAACTATTTTTACCGGCTGTGGGTCCTAATCCCAAGGCCATGGATTCAAGTTCTTCACTTAGCTGACTTTCGCTTCTGTTTGGGGTCCCGCACAGCCAAGTTTTATTTAATAGTTCGAAAAGTCCTTTCTCGCGATCGCTTTCAAGTCTAGACCCACCCAAAGCGCCAACCCTCAAAGAAAAAACCGACGTGTCGGAAGCCTTGCGTGTCCACAAATAGATATCATCGGAAATTTTAATTTTTTCGATTTTTGGAGTTTGCGCTGAAGGCAAAGTTTTGGGAAGTTTCAATGGCCTTACTTTCCGATCCAAAACTTTCTGGATTTTAAGTTTTTTAAATTGTTTTTCGAAATTCTTAATCCACTGCTGAACTAATTCTTTGGGTGTGGCTTGACCAGTGGGCGCCGTTTCTTGCTGCGAAAATACGGTCGCAAAATTGATCGTTTTTGGATTTAAGTATTTCAACGCCACTTTTTGAATTTTTTCTGGCGTTAAAGCACGAACTTCTTTTAAATATTTATCCTGCGCTTTTAAATCGTGGAAATAAAATTCTAATGATCCGAATTTTCGCGAAAAACCATCCACCGTTTCTAAGCTAAAGGAATCCTCGGACTCGATATTTAAAATCGCCTTTTCAATTTGCTGCGCCGAAAATGGCATCGTTAGTGCGTGGTTGAGACACGATAGAAGTTTTTCCAGAGCCTGGGGAAATTGCTTTAAAGTATAACTCATGGAAACCAAGAAAAGTCCTGAATCCATTTGTGCAAAAGTCGATGCCCCTACACTTTGAACCAATAGTTCTTCCAAACGAAGTTTTCTTACCAATAGCGAACTATCCCCCTGTCCCAATAAAAGCGAAAACACATCCAAGGCCGCTAAGTCTTTGTGTTTTATCGATGGAATTTTCCAAGAAAGATAAGAAATATTTTGTTCAAAAGGCGCAGACTGGACCAATGTGCGAGGCTTGGTTTGAACAGGTTCTTTAGGCCGCGATGATTTACGCACTTTGAAATCCGGCATCGGAGAAAAATAATTCTGAACTAAAGATTTCATTTCGGACTTTTCAAAATCGCCCGAGATCATCAAAAACATATTTTTTGGAACGTAACGAGATTCATAAAAAGATCTAATTTTTTTGACACTCCAACTTCGGACATTTTTTTCAAACCCTATCACCGGCGTTCCATAGGGGTGCGATTTATAGCTACTTTTAAACAGAAGTTCACCCGCCAACCTAGACATTTGGTCTTGGCCACGTTTAATTTCTTCGACGACGACTTCGCGCTCGCGATCGACTTCATCTTGAATAAATTGTGGAAATCCCATCATTTGTGAAATGCAATGAAGCGCAGTTTTTTGAAACTGCTTCGATAAAGTAATATAAAAAACCGTTTGGTCAAACGATGTATAAGCGTTCAGTTCACCGCCAGTGCTTTCGACTAAATTCGCGATTTCACCTACTTTGAAATCTTCAGTGCTTTTAAAAAGTAAGTGTTCGATAAAATGAGAAATTCCTTCTTCACCTTTTTTTTCGTCGGCACTTCCATTTCGGACCCACATCTGACAACTGACGACGGGTGCACGTGGCGTAGGCGCCAATAAAACCGTAAGCCCGTTTTTCAGCTTATATTTTTCAACGGCACTATTTCGCTTAAGTGGGATTGAATTTTTAGTTTCTAAAGATAAATATTTTTTACTCAAAAGTTCCTCCTGAAAGTTTCCTTCTCGACAGCGAAGGAGTCTTCCGATATTTAATCCGACAACGATGGCGTTTGGTATCTATATTCATATTCCGTATTGCATTCAGCGCTGTCATTATTGCGATTTTGCAACCTACGTCCAAGACCAGATATTGCCCCCTGCCAAATATTTTGAACTTTTAAAAAAAGAATTTTTCCAAAACCGGAACCTGTTTAAACAGACGCAACTGACTTCCCTATACTTTGGTGGGGGAACGCCCAGTTTAGTGCCGCCCGAGTTAATTGCTGATTTTATTTATTTTTTATCAGATCAGGGTTTTCAGGTTTTGCCCGACACCGAGATTACTTTAGAGGTCAACCCAGCAACATTGACCGCGCAAAAGCTGGAAATTTACAAAAAAGCCGGCGTGAATCGACTAAGTGTGGGCTCACAAACCTTCAACGACAAAAGGTTAAAAGAATTGAATCGCGAACATTCGGCAGATGATACCATAAAAACTTTGTCGTTGATCCAAGAGTTCAAATTTAACTTTTCTTTTGATCTTTTATATTCCCTGCCCCATCAAACGCAGTCGGACTTTATGCAGGACCTAAACTTTGTCGAAAAAATTCGGCCCCATCATATCAGCCCCTATATTTTGACTCTTCCGCAGGAGCATTTTTTAAACATCGGCCGCCCGGAAGAAGATATTCAGATCGAGATGTTTCAAAGTCTAGATTCAAGGCTAAAAGACTTGGGCTACGAACAGTACGAAATTTCAAATTATTGCCTGCCGGGTTTTCAGTCCCGACATAATCTTTTGTACTGGGATGATCAGGAATACTGGGGCCTGGGATTAAGCGCACACTCCTACCAGAACGTAGGGCAAAAAAAAACTTGGGGTCGACGTTTTTGGAACGAAAGAAATATCGAAAACTACCAAACGCGCATCGAATGTAATCTTAGCGATCATCCCGATGCTTTGTCTGAACTGCTGACGGCACACGAAGCACTGACTGACTATTGCCACACTTCGCTTCGAAAAATATCGGGTTTGAACTTGAACCAACTAGATCAAAAATTCGCAGCCGGGGTTTCGGCTTTAGTCATAGATAGATTAGCAACTTCGAGGAATCGGGAGCTGGTCAAATTTCAAAATGATCAAATTCAGCTCACTCCGCCCGGGCAACTTTTAAGCAATCAGATATTTGCCCAGTTAGTCTTTGATCGAAGCGACCTAGACCACCTTGACATTGACAGTTTCAAGGACAGATTGAAATTTTGAATGCCGCTTATAAAGGAGCTCAAATGGACGAAAATCATCAAAATGGTCAGGTCCCGGAACAAGACCCCGAAAATTCCCAAAACTCAGTGGACGAAAACGTTCAAACTAAAATTGACCAGTTAGCTCAGGATTTAGAACACGCCAAAAAAGAGACCCTTTACTTGCGGGCCGAATTCGATACCTATAAAAGAAATGCCATCAAAGAACGTTCTGATCTGATTAAGTTTGGCTGCGAGCGTATTGTTGTCGCTCTTTTAGAAGTCATTGATAATTTAGACCGAGCCCTTTTACACCCCCCCAACAAAGACCAAATTGACACCTATATCAAGGGCGTTCAAATGACAGCAAACGAGCTAAAGGGTGTGCTTTCTAAATTTCAAGTAGCGCCGGTCGAGTCCGAAGGGAAAAATTTTGATCCCGTTCTTCACGAAGCCCTTGGAAGCGAATATAGTGATGACATGGAGCCCGGAAAAATCATCAAAGTTTTTAAAAAGCCTTACAAGTTGCACGATCGAGTCATCCGGCCTGGGCAAGTGATTATTTCTAAAAAAAGCGATCCAGCATAATTCAAGAGGGGTAGTCGTTGGCAAAGCGAGATTTTTACGCTGTCCTTGAAGTGGGCAGAGATGCAGGCGCTGAAGATATTAAAAAAGCATTTCGTAAATTAGCGATCAAGCACCATCCTGATAAAAATCCAGGGAATAAAAAAGCCGAAGAGCTTTTTAAAGAAGCCTCCGAAGCTTACGAAACTCTCGGCGATCCAAAAAAACGAGAAATTTATGATCAGTACGGCGAAAGTGGATTTGCCAACACTGGTGGCGGAGGCTTTGGCGCAGGAGGCTTCGGCCAGTCTGCAGATCGGGCCCAGGATATTTTTGGGGATTTATTCGGAGATATTTTTGGCGCTGGTCACGGTCGAAGCCAAGGCCGATCGCGGGCCCGGCAGCGCGGCGCCGACCTGCGATATTCGTTAACCGTCACTCTTGAAGAGGCCGCAGTCGGTTGTGAAAAATTGATTTCATTTATGCGCATCAGAGATGGCCAGGAAGACGCAGCAAAACTAAGCGTCAAAGTACCTTCGGGCGTAAAAAATGGCCAACGCCTAAAGTTAACGCGCGAAGGGGATGGCTCGCCAAATGGGGGAATTTCTGGTGATCTCTACGTGATTATTCAGCTTCAGGACCACGCGCTGTTCCGCCGTGAGGAAGAAGACTTGGTTTTAGATTTACCTTTAAGTTACACCGACGCAATTTTAGGCACCAGCGTCGAGGTTCCTACTTTGACAAACAAGGTATCCCTGAAAATTCCGCCGGGCACTCACACAGGTCAGGTTTTTCGTATGAAAGGAAAAGGCTTTCCCAAGATGGGTCAGTTTAGTTCCGGAGATATGCTTGTTCGGGTCCTGGTAGACACTCCAGAAAAAATCGATTCTCAACAAAAATCTCTGCTTGAGGAATTATCTCGATTGCAATCCGATACGCCTCTCGTAAAATCATACAAAGAGAAGTTACAGACTGTTTTAAAAAACAGGCCCTAGGCGTTTTTTTCTCAGGAGAGATTTATCACTTATTTCCCAACGAACAGATTATTTCGGCGTTTGCTTTTTTTTGGCTTTGCACTTTTGGCCGGCTGCCAATCCGTATCGCGACATTCCGGCGAAAAACAGAAGCAGCAAGCGCAGCAAAAACGCCCTGCACCCACGCCCGCGCCCACCCTTTCCGCTGAGACTTACTATCAGCGGGGGGTTCAAGCGCTACAATCAAAAAACCATAAGAAAGCGCTTGAGGATTTTCGCAATGCCGAAGTTCTTTGGGCCGGCAACGCGCGAGAATCCGATGCTGTTTGGGGTGTGCTTAGGTCTTCGGTGCGATCGCAAAATTACGACGAAACGATTCGATCTGGAAATCGTCTAAAGAGCTTAGGCAAATGGTCTGCAAACGCTCATTTAGAAATTCACAACGACTTGGTCCGCGCTTTCGAGGCTGACCAAAAAACAATAGAGGTGCTTCGCGAAGACGACTTGGCAGTAAAAAATTCATCGCTAAGCACATCTGACCATGAAAACTTTCGCCAAAAATCCATCGAGATCATTCAATCCAAACTGACTTTAGACCAATTGAAAAACATTGTTGGCGAAATTCAAGACCCACTGACCCGAGCTTACTTTTGGTTTCGCCTTGCGGAACTTGAACTTGAAAATAAAAACATTCCTGAATCCAGAAGCTATTTTTCGCGGGCTTCGCAAGACGGCGGATCAAGCGATATCGGCAAAGAAGCTTTGATTAGATTAGAACAGTTGGAAGCCCTTCGAAAAGTCGAAGTCAAAACAATCGGCGCTGTTTTACCCTTGTCCGGTAAAAATTCAAATGTCGGGCAAAGAACTTTGCGCGGTTTGCAAATGGGTCTTGGGATTCATCAAAATTCACAATTTGAACTGGCGGTCGTCGATGTTGATAGCCAACCTGATCTAGCCAGAAGCGCTGTTGAAAAACTGATCAAGGAAGATCACGTCATTACTGTTGTGGGAAGCCTTTCCAGCCGTTCTGCCCAAACGGTAGCGTCAAAAACTGCAGAATTTGGCGTTCCCAATTTGTCCTTGTCGCAAAAATCGGAACTGACCGAATTGGGCCCCACTGTTTTTAGAAACGCGTTGACCAGTGAAATGCAAGTCAGGACCTTGGTGAGAAAAGCGATGAGCGACTGGGGACTAAAAAGATTTGCTATTTTATTTCCGAATGATGCTTACGGTGTTGAATTCGCGAATTTATTTTGGGATGAAGTTTTGGCTAGGGGTGGCGTTATTACCGGAGCACAAGCTTATTCGCCCCAAGAAACAGATTTTCGGGCCGCCATCCAAAGACTAGTTGGCACGTTTTATTTCGAAGATCGAAGCGACGAGTACAAAATGCGATTTAAACTTTGGAGTGAATCTCAAGGAAAGAAAACGGCAAGAACCAATCCGCCCGAAGACCTTTTGCCTCCGCATGTGGATTTTGATGCCTTGTTTGTTCCAGACAGCTCGAAAAGCATGGGCCAGATCTCTGCGATGCTGACCAATTTTGGAGTGAAAACGCCAAAGCTACTAGGAACAAATTTACTAAATACAGATGGGCTTTCAAAACGAATGGCCAGCTGGGGGGGCAATATTTACTTTGTTGATGGAGTTTCAGAGCAGGACATTAAAAATAATAATTCTTCGTTTTTTAGCGAATATAGGAATCTTTTTAAGGAAGAACCTGGGCCCTTTGAAATTCAGGGCTATGAATCTGGTCTCTTATTAAGGCAACTGATTCTTCAAGGCGCAAATTCGCGCGAATCCCTTCGACAGGCCCTTGAAAATGTCCGAAATATTCCAGGACCTATGGGGCTTTTGTCTATGTCGCCCGAGCGTGAGATCGCTAAACCCTTGACGGTGCTGACTCTTGAGTCCGGAGAAATTCGGGCGCAAAAAAATAATTAAGATTAACCGGATGGGCTAGTTGATTGTCTTACAATCAATGAAAGCTAAGGGGGTCTTGATGAGTCCAGTAACAAAAGAAACAATTATAGAATGTAGAAAAAAACTTCAGGAGATTAAAGCTGATCTTTTAAATCAGATGTTTCACTTCAAAAATGATTTAATAGTTCAGGATAAATCTACCGGTGACGAAATCGATCAGTCGGTCGCTCACCTTGAGGAACATCATTTAGTGATCAAGCAAGGGCGCATTCGCGAAAAGTTACTAGAGGTAGAAATGGCCCTAGCCCGCATCGAACAAGGAACTTACGGGATCTGCGAAGAGACCCAAGAGCCCATCGAAGAACAGCGCCTTCTTGCGCTGCCCTACACGCGCCTCAGCATTGAAGGTGCCGAGATGCGCGAAGCAATGAGCCGAAGGTTTATGAAATTTTCCTGAGTGGTGGCGTTAGATTTCTGATTTTTTTTAAGCAATCTTTTTTTTTTAGTGACAGTCACTTGCATAAATTTAATATCCCTTTTGCTTACTGGGGGTTCGAACAGCGTACTTTGTAAACTTGGGGGAATTAAATTATATATGCGACAAATTTTAAAAATCGAAAAGAATATAAAAACTATAAAAGCTCTAAAAGCTCCAAAGTCTCTAAAAAAGGAAAAAATCAAAACTTCTAAAATCAAAGCCAAATCAAAAACAACTTTAAAATCGGCCGATACTAAGAAGAGCCCTGCTAAAAACGAAATGAAGAGTAACCCAAAAATGAATATAAGAGAATTTTTAAACCTAGAAATTGATTCAGCACTAGTTAAAGCCGACAAAAACGAAATTAAAAATTTAAAAAATAATTTGCTGAAACAAAAAAGTATGATTCTCAACAAAAGCGTCGAATTCAAAAGCGAATCGTTAATTCACAGTCACGAGATTTTGGACGAGGCCGAAATTGCCACACAAAATTTAAAGATCAATTTAGATCTCAACCTTTACGAGCGTGACCGATTGGCCTTGATTCAAATCGATCAGGCCTTGGCCAAACTTCAAAAGGGGACCTATGGTCAGTGCGAGGCATGCTCTGAAATCATCAGTGTCAAGCGCCTGAAGGCTAGTCCTTTTGCTAGCCTTTGTATCGATTGCAAACAAGAACAAGAACAACCACTAAATCATTAAGCCTAATCGCTAGGCCTTAGCTTTGCGCTTTTGCACAAAACATTTTTTTGACATGGATGTCAGTCCATTTTTTGTTTTTTATTTAAAGCTAAACGTTTTCCACGCCGAACTATATTTTGCAATCACCTCAGTTGGCGTCCAACTTGGTGCGGAGGAAAATATGAGTTTTGACGAAAAAACGTTAGAGATACCGTCCACCCTTCCAATGCTTCCAGTCAGAGATATCGTTGTTTTTCCCTACATGATCTTGCCTTTATTTGTAGGAAGAGAATCTTCTATACGTTCTGTCGAAGAAGCGCTTAGCAAAAACCGATTGATCTTTTTAGCTTCTCAGAAAGAACTTTCAGAGGAAAACCCTAGTCCAGATTCTATCTATTCTGTGGGTACGATCGCGATGATCATGCGGATGAGAAAATTATCCGATGGCCGGGTTAAAATACTGATTCAAGGTGTGGCCAAAGGTCGAGTTAAAAACTTTGAAAAAACTTCGCCGTCTTACGAGGTGAACATTGAAAAAATTGAAGAAATCGAAACAACCGGAAGCCCAATCGAAATCGAAGCCCTCAACAGAATCGCAAAAGAAAATATTGAAAAGGTCATTGCACTTGGTAAAGTTTTAACTCCGGATATTTTATTAGTGTTAGATGATGTTAAAGATCCAGGTCGTTTGGCAGATTTAATTGCCAGCAATTTAGGAATTAAGGTGCCAGATGCTCAAAGGGTTTTAGAAACCATCGACCCGAAAGAGCGAATCAAATTAGTTAATACTTACCTGAATCAAGAAGTAGAAATTCTTCAAGCTCAGCAAAAATCTCGAGGTCCTCAGAAAGAGGAAATGTCAAAATCACAGCGAGAATATTTCTTGCGTGAACAAATGCGCGCCATAAAAAATGAATTGGGCGAGAACGATTCCAAAAGCGAAGAGGTCGAAGAGGTTCGCGAAAAAATTGGCAATGCGGGAATGCCACCGGCAGTCAATACTGAAGCTTTGAAGCAACTAGGCCGACTCGAGCGCATGCACCCGGATGCATCGGAAGCCTCGATGGTCAGAACCTATCTGGACTGGTTGATTGATCTTCCTTGGAATAAGAAAAGCGAAGAAAATATCGACTTAACAAAAGCGAAGAAAATTTTAGATGACGATCACTATGACCTGCATAAACCCAAAGACCGCGTGCTTGAATTTCTAGCTGTTCGCAAATTAAAATCCTCGATGAAGGGCCCCATACTTTGTTTCGTGGGACCTCCAGGCGTTGGAAAGACTTCCCTTGGTAAATCTATCGCACGAGCTATGAACCGAGAATATTTTAGAATTGCACTTGGCGGAGTCAAAGACGAAGCCGAAATTCGAGGACATCGACGAACGTACGTTGGTGCGATGCCCGGAAAAATTATCCAAGCTTTACGGCAAGTAAAAACAAAAAATCCTGTATTTGTGTTAGATGAAATCGACAAGCTAGGTTCTGATTTCCGAGGCGACCCAAGCGCCGCGATGCTTGAAGTTTTGGATCCAGAACAGAACTCAACTTTTCGAGATAACTATTTGAATATTGATTTTGATTTGAGCAACGTTTTGTTTATCGCAACGGCTAACGTTTTAGATAGCATTCCACCGGCCTTAAGAGATCGTATGGAATTAATTCATATTCCTGGTTACACCGAAAATGATAAATTGTTGATTACCAAGGCCCATTTGATCGATCGACAGATTGAATCCAACGGGATCACAAAAGAAAATATAAAATTTACTGACGACGGAATAAAATATTTGATCGCACATTACACTCGCGAAGCTGGACTTAGAAATCTTGAGCGCGAAGTCGGCAGCGTTTGTCGAAAAGTAGCCAAAATGGTTGTGTTGGGCGAGAAAAACTTTATCGAGGTAAATAGCGAAATGGTGCCAGAACTTTTAGGGCCTCCGAAATTTATTCGCGATGAAAAATTTAATGACTCGCAAGTGGGCGTGGTGACGGGTTTGGCTTGGACACAGTTCGGTGGTGAAGTTCTTTATGTTGAAGCGTTGAAGTACAAGGGTAAAGGGCATCTGTCGTTGACTGGCCAACTGGGCGACGTGATGAAAGAAAGTGCTCATGCTGCTTTGTCATACGCAAAAGCTCACACAGAAGAGCTTAATATCGCCAGTGATTTTTTTGATAAATGGGACATCCACGTTCATTTGCCCGCGGGCGGAATTCCAAAAGACGGACCTTCGGCCGGAATCACACTGACCACCGCTTTAGTCAGTCTAATGACGGACACACCCGTGCGCCACGATTTGGCCATGACCGGTGAAGTGACCTTGCAAGGTCGAGTTCTGCCTGTGGGCGGAATTCGTGAAAAGTGCTTGGCCGCTTTATCTCACGGGATAAAAGATGTGATCATTCCTTTACCCAATAAAAAAGATTTGTCTGATATTCCTAAGGAGTTTAAAGACAAGATGAATTTTATTTTGGTTGAAAACTTAGATGAAGTTTTTGCGGTCGCCTTTGACAAAGAAAACAAGGCGCATAAGAAATCTTCATCAATCAATAAAAGCGGAAAAAAAGGTCGAGGTCCGACCGCTGCTAGCGCGGCTTAGAAAGCCTAGAGTTTTCAGTTTCGAGAACTCGGGCCAATGTTTTTAGATCCGCGATTTCTTCTTTAAGCCGAAAGATTTGCTCTTCCTTACCTTGCAGTATTTGGGAATAAGCTTTTTTCAGTTCCGCCAACAACCGATTTGCAATAGTTAATACTGATTCCTCGTGCTTTTTATCAGATTCTTTAATTTTCTCGGTAGCACAACTCTGCTGCTCGGATTCAAAATACGGGGTTTTTTCGACGACCACCGAATTTCTCGTACGAGCACTCACCAAAGTTTCTTCGCTTTTTTCTAGGGAGGGGCGATGATTTCTTTGATGAGTGCTATCATTGAAAGAGGCACTGGTGGGGGAATTCAAGGGCTCGTCATTAATGAAATATCGACCGTCTTCAAAAACATACTGAATGTCTTCGTTTTTAATTTTTCTTCTCAACGTACTGACACTCACTTTGTATTTGCTTGAGTAGTCAGTCAGCAGAATAAAATTTTTGTCACCGTGTTGGATATTCATAACTTACACTTACGGTAGCTAGTCGAACCTTAGATAGTCAAACGGATCACCTGATAATGGTGACTACTCATAAAAATCTGTAGTTTGGTCTTGGTTATTCACTGACTATTCACGCTAGATTCTGGACCTAGGTCCTACTCAAACCTTTATTTGAAGCTCTCCTTCCGACAGTTTTGACTATCCAAATTGCGCCAGCAGAGAGATTATAAATTTCTATGAACGTAGCCATTAAAGATAAAAAGAAAATCGCGTTGGTTCTTAGCGGCGGCGGAATCAAGGCCGCAGCCTTTCACATCGGGGTGTGTTTGGCCCTGCGCCAAAAAGGTTTTACTTTCGTTGGTGGCAACAAAGAAGAGGTCAAAGAAAACTATCCCCAGATCAATCCCCGACAAATTAGACTTTATGTGGGGTCCAGCGCCGGGGCCTACGTTGCTTCCGTTTTGGCGGCTGGCTATAATCTTGAGACTTTGGTTAATTCTTTTAAAGTCAGCTTGGGTCAACGTCCTAGTTACAAAGAATCCTCGACCACCAAAAAATTAAAACCCCTGACCTATAGAAATATATTTAGTCTTAACGGGCGGGCGATTCTTTTTTCATTTCCAACAAATCTTTTTAAAAAGCGATTGTTTAATCCTGAAGGCGGAATTGAAAGTCTAATAAAAGAAAATTTTAAACTCAGTGGGTTTTTTACAACAAAAAAAATGGAGAAATTCCTTCGCGAAAAAGTTTTCACCCAAAATGAATTTAGCCAGTTGGGGGTCGAGCTCTTTTTGGTCGGAACACAACTAGATCATACGCGTAAGGTATTATTCGGACCCTTTAAAGAAACTTCAAAAACCGACAACGTTTATTTTGTGAATTACGCCAAAATTAGTGAGGGTGTCGCCGCAAGCACCAGCTTGCCACCAGTCTTTTCACCCTATGGCATCAAAGCACCCGACGGAAAAACTATTTATTTTATTGATGGAGAGGTCCGCGACACCTTGTCTACCCATGTTGCCGAAGACCACGGGGCCGACCTTGTGATTTCAAGTTATTCAGTACAACCCTACCATTACAATGATCAAATTGGGTCTTTGAACCAGTACGGTATGCCCGTTATTTTAAATCAAGCGCTCTACCAAGTGATTCAACAAAAAATTGATCGACATATTCGTCATCAGGAAGAAATCAAAAGTGCTTACCGTTTAATCGAAGCCTATCTAAATCAAAATAATATTCCGGCAGAACACCGCGAAAAAATTCTGCAGATCTTGCAGTCAAAAGTAAAATTTAAACCCAATACGGATTCTATATTTATTCATCCGCCGCCGCAGAATCATGAAATGTTTTTTGCCGATCATTTCAGTCTGAATCCAAGGATGCTGGAAAAGATTGTTAAAATTGGATATCGAAGTGCTTACCTTAGACTTAAAGAAGCAGGCCTTTAGTTTTTCAAGGTGTAAATTAACTTAACACGCCTTCAATCACTGAAAAAAGTGGGCCAGAGAAAACTCCAAGAATGACCACAAGTATGGCCGATATAATCACCACCGTTTGTGTGGGAAAGCTTGCTTCCATCGGTCGTTCTTGTTCCTCGCCCTCGTGCATATACATCACTACGATTGGGCGCAGATAGTAGTATGCGCTGATTACCGAATTTAAAACTCCCCACAGTGCCAACCATATTAGGCCCTGACTGATCGCTGCAGAAAATAAATAAAATTTTCCAAAGAATCCCACTGTCGGAGGTATGCCAGCCAAAGACAGTAAAAAAAGTGTCAGGCAAAATGCCATCAAAGGCTTTCGTTTCGATAGGCCACCAAGGCTTTCAATAGAAATCGAGTCGTTCTCACTTTTCTCTAATAAGGAAACCAAAGCAAATGCTCCTAACGTCATAATTGAATATCCCAGCAGATAAAAAAGAACACCACTGGCCGCAAAAGAAACCTCTCCAGTAATTCCAGTGGTGATCAGGCCAACTAATAAATACCCCGAATGAGCCACGCTAGAATAAGCCAGCATTCGTTTAAAATTATTTTGTAAAATAGCTGCTACGTTTCCAACGATCATGGTTAAGACCGCTAGCCACTGGAAGATATCAAATAAATTTTCAGACACGACGAAAGACTGAGATAAAATAATTCTTAAAAAAGCCGCAAACGAAACTACTTTCACTGCTGTTGCCATCAATGCAGAATGCGGTGTCGGCGCCCCTTGGTAAACATCCGGGGTCCAAGCTTGGAACGGGAATATGGAAACTTTGAAACAAAACCCCAGCATGGTCAAGGTCATCCCAAATAAGAAAAGTCGACTGGATGTAATTAATTCTGGAGTTTTCTGGATGATCTCGGATAAATGCGTGGTGCCTGCGGATCCAAAAATAAAAGATAGACCATAAAGCAAAACCGCCGATGCAAATCCACCTAAAACAAAATATTTAAAGGCGGCTTCTTTCGATAGTCTTTCTTCATGAGACATCGCGATCATCAAATATAGCGACAGCGACATTGTTTCAAGCCCAATAAACATAACTACTAAGTCCATGGCAGAGCTTAAAACCAGCATTCCTAAAACGGAACTCATCGTTAAAAAGGTCAGTTCAGCAAATTGGTTGCCCCTAGTCGATGGGTTATCGTACATCAGCATCAATGAAAACGCAGCCGCCACCAAAGCAATCAGCCCGGATAGTAAAGTCACCCCGTCAAAAATAATTGAGTCCGCAAATGCAGTAGAATCAGGTCCAGTAGAAAGAACAAAGTAAACCGTTAATAGCAAAACGGCCGCCGCAATAATACCACCCAAACCTTGAATCAACGTGGCTTGAGGCGAAGGCTCGTGATTTTTTTTCAGAACTTTCACAGTCAATGGAATTAGACTTGAGATAAATAATGCGATCATCGGAGAAACTCGGATCAGGTCTGCCAATCCTATGGTTACATTCATGGTTGTTTCCCTTCCTGTCCCTGAACCATCAAAATATAATCAGATCTGTGGGCCACCAAATGATCAATACTAGTTTTTGAAAATCCCAAAAACTGCTTTGGAAACACACCCATCCAAAAAATTAATACCACCAGTGGAACCAAGACAAAATACTCGCGCACACTTAAATCATGAAGCGGGTGTTCTTTGATCAACACAGATTCGGGTCCAAAGAAAACTCTTTTGAACATCCACAACATGTAAACTGCGCCCAAAACAACTCCAAGAACAGCAACATATGTAAATACGGGATTCGAAGCATAAGATCCCAACAGAATCAAAAATTCGCCAACAAATCCATTAGTCAACGGTACCGCAATGCTAGACAAGGTAACGATAAAAAATCCAATCGAGTAAAACGGCAGAACATTCGCCAAACCGCCGTATTTAGAAATCTCTCGCGAATGCGTGCGCTCGTAAATCATTCCCACCAGCAAGAACAAGGCACCCGTTGAAACCCCGTGGTTTAACATTTGATATAGGCCGCCTGTGAAACCAAAACTATTCATCGAGAACAAGCCTAAAATCACATAACCCATGTGTGATACGGAACTATAAGCGACTAATTTTTTAATATCGGTTTGCACCATCGCGACCAATGCTCCATAAACAATTCCCAGGACTGCGACAAAAATAAATAGCCACGCCCAGTATTCGGTGGCCTCTGGAAACAATGGAATCACCCAGCGTAAAAAACCGTAAGTTCCCATTTTCAGCATCACACCTGCTAGAATAACAGATCCCGGTGTAGGGGCTTCAACGTGAGCATCTGGTAACCAAGTGTGAAAAGGAAACATCGGAACCTTGATGGCGAATGCTAAACTAAAGGCAAAAAATAAAAGTGTTTGAAGACTGAAAAATTGACCGCCGACGAAGGGAATATTTAACCGGTAAAAATCTAAAAGACTGGCAGACATAGTTCCAAAAGCTTGCTCGGTTAAGAACATCATATAGATCATCGCCACTAACATCAATACAGAGCCCAACATGGTGTAGATAAAAAACTTTACCGTGGCATAAATTCTTCGCTGACCGCCCCAAATACCAATTATAAAATACATGGGTACTAGCGATAGTTCCCAGAAAAAATAAAAGAAAATAGCATCGATCGCCAAAAACGTCCCGATCATCGCCGTCTGCAAAACGAAAAGACATGCCAAAAAGCCTTTCCATTTTTTTTCTATCGAGTTCCATGAACCTAAAATCACAATGGGCATCAAGAATGTGGTCAACATGACAAGCCAAATGGACAGTCCATCAATTCCTAAAAAATAATTTATTCCAAATCTTTCAATCCACGGATATTTTTCAACCATTTGCAAAGAAGCCGTGGAAACATCAAACTGCGAAAGGATAAAAAGACTAATTCCAAACTCGATCAAAGATAGAAATAGAGCGAAGGACTTCAAAAGCTTTTGGACTGGCCAAAGCGAAAGCAACAAAGCACAAAGTGCTGGAAAAAAAACTACACTTGAAAGTAACATCCTCTACCTCATCAATAAAATCGACAATATCAAAACGATCCCGATGGAAATATAAGTTGCATACGTTTGTGCATTTCCGTTCTGCAAAATCCTTACAAATCCTCCGCATCCTTTGGTCAAATCTGAAACAACATAGGTGGTTTTATCAATCAGGTTGACATCGACATACAGCCAAATATTTTTGCTAAGTTGAATCAATGGCTGGATGAGGCTGCTTTCATAAATCTCGTCGACGTAAAATTTATTTGAGACCAATTCATGGAGGGGCCTAAATTTATCCGCCAATTTTTTGGGCCATTCGGGTTTCAAAAGATACATAGTGTAAGCAAAGTAAGCTGACAACGCGGCCAACAAGACTGACGTCCCCATTAAAAGATATTCCATAGTGGGCATGGCTTTAGGCAGATCCAAAATAGGCAAAATAGAATGTTCTAAGAATTTTTCTAAGAAATTTTCCGGGTGGCCTGGTAGTAGTTCCCCAATCACGTGCGGAATTCCGATCCAGCCGCCAACAGCAGACAAAAAGGCTAAAACACATAGCGGTAAAGTCATTGTCCACGGCGATTCGTGGGGATGAAGTTTATCCGAAAATCTAGCCTTTCCCCAAAAAGTCAGCGCCATCAATCGGGTCATATAAAACGCCGTCAAGATCGCACCAAAAACTCCCAGCGCCCAAAAAGCAGCATTTCCATAGGGCGATTGAAAGCTCATCCCTAAAATTTCATCTTTCGAGAAAAATCCTGCAAATGGAGGCATCCCAATGATGGCTAACCAACCAATAAAAAAAGTCGCATGTGTGATAGGTAAATATTTTTTTAACCCGCCCATTTTTCGAACATCTTGTTCCTCGTGCATGGCGTGAATCACCGATCCTGAGCCTAAAAACATGAGCGCTTTAAAAAAAGCATGGGTCATTAAATGAAATAAAGCCGCACCGAAAGCACCAACTCCGCAAGCCAAAAACATATAACCCAGCTGGGAAACGGTCGAATAAGCTAAAATCTTTTTAATATCGTTTTGCAGCAGACCAATGCATGCCGCAACCACGGCAGTCAGTACTCCAATAACTGCTATTACCGCCATCGTATTTGGCGCCGCTAAAAACAATGGGTTCAATCGAATGATCATGTACACGCCAGCGGTCACCATCGTAGCCGCATGGATTAAAGCAGAAACGGGCGTGGGACCTGCCATCGCGTCGGGCAACCAAACATAAAGCGGGATTTGTGCCGATTTTCCGGTCGCGCCTACAAAAAGAAAAAGTGTACCCAACGTTATAGGGCCCCACCACGAGACCTCTGCCACGCTTGGAGCCATCGCCACCAAATCTGAAAACTGAACCGTTCCAAAAGTTAAAAATAAAATAAATATCCCCAACAAAAAGGCCGCGTCCCCTACCCGATTGGTGACAAAAGCTTTCATTCCCGCGGCTGCTTTTTGAGAATCTTTAAACCAAAACCCAATCAATAAATAAGAACAAAGCCCAACGCCTTCCCAGCCCACAAACATGACCAGCAAATTATCCGCTAGAACCAAAATCAACATGTTGAACAAAAACAGATTTAAATACGCAAAATATTTTGCAGCCCCATGATCGTGGCTCATATAGCCGATACTAAACAAATGGATCAGCGAGCCCACGCCGGTAATAATTAAAATCATTATAGAATTGAGCGGGTCCAATAAAAAGCCAAAGTTGACTCTAAATGAGTCAACATGAATCCATTCAAAAAACTGAACCACAATTTTTCTGGATTCCTGTGGCAAAGAGAATATTTCTGAAACCAAAATAACACTGACAAAAAACGAAAGGACCGCTGCCGAGGTCGCTAAAATACCGCTCAAATTTGCTGAATTCTTTTGGTAGCGCAAACCGTTGATTAAAAATCCAATCAAAGGAGCTAAAATTAATACTGCAATTAACAGTGGGTGGTTCATCAGAAATTATCCTTTCAGCCGCTCAAAGAATCGGATATTGACCTCTCGAAATCTTTTAAAAATCGAAACCATGATCGCCAAACCCACTGCTGCTTCCGCTGCCGCAATTGTCATTACAAAAAAGACCATGATTTGACCTTCAAGCTTAGACTGATAGTGGCTAAAGGCCACAAAGCTAATATTGACTGCATTCAACATCAGCTCGATAGACATCAAAATCACAATGGCGTTTTTTCGCAATAGGACGCCGGCCATTCCACAAATAAATAAAGCACTAGAAAGTAGCAGATAGTGCTGCAGTCCAATTTGCGAAAACCAATTTAAATTATACATGATGAGTGCCTCCTCGGCTTCTGGACAAAGCCACTGCGCCAATGGCCACAATCAAAAGTAAAATACCTAAAACTTCAAAACCAAAGAGATACTGAGTGAATAACAATTGACCTAAAGCTTTGGTTTGATCCGCAGCAGCCACGACTTTATCTTGGATCTCTTGTGACTGGTATGAGCTTAAGACCAGAGTCCCTGCCAACAGTCCCGCCAACAGACCCAGACAGCCTAGCTTCACAACATTAGTTAAAAGCCCCTGAGTAAATGCATAAACTTCGTTCTTTAAATCAAACAACATCAAGACCATAACAAACAAAACCATAACTGCGCCGGCATAAACGATCAGCTGAACGCCCGCCAAAAAATATGCTCCCAACGTGACAAAAAGCCCTGCCACGCTCACCATCGTCATGACTAGCGCTAGGGCAGAATAAATGGGGTTAGCGATCATCACGACAGTAAGTCCCGCACTGAGAGACAAGAAAGCTAAAATCCAAAATAAAATGGCGTCAGAAATCATCGAAAATTACTCCTCTACCCGTGCGCAACAAAAATAAACAAGGCTGTCGCGATCACATTAAATAGCGCCCACGGCAGCATAGTTTTCCAACCCAAATCCATCAATTGATCGTACCTGAATCTTGGAAGCGTCCATCGAACCTGAACAAAAAACCACAGACACAAGGCCAGTTTAAACGAAAACATCGCAAAAGTAGCCGCGCTCACCAAGATATGAGCCAGCTGACCGTCTTGCGTCCAATCCATAAACGTCTGCCAAAGTGCTTGATTTGTTATGTAGGGAATTCCGTAGCCACCCATATAAAATGTGGCCAGTAAACCTGAACCCACCATCATATGCCCGTATTCGCCGATAAAAAACAAAAGCATTTTAAAGCCGCCGTACTCGACGTGAAAGCCCGCGACCAATTCAGCTTCGCCCTCGGCCAAATCAAACGGAAGCCGATTGGATTCCGCAAATATCGAAGCGAAGAATAAAACGAAACCCAAAGGTTGATAAAAAATTCCCCAGTTAGGTAACCAAGAAACTAAGATTTCGTGACCCCGGAAAGAAAAACTCAAAGGCCCCTGCTGCATGGCTACCATCTCGTTCAAATTGAAAGTTCCATACAGAAGAATGATTCCGACAATTGAAAGACCCAGTGCTAACTCATAACTAATAATTTGAGCACTGGCTCGAAGAGCACCCAATAAAGAATATTTATTTCCTGAACCAAATCCCGCTAACAAAATCGCGTACGCGGCCAGTCCAGAAACTCCCAGCACGTAAACAATACCCACGTTAACATCAAACCCTTGCAGCCTAAAAAGATACTCACCGTATTGAAGCGGGTGCCCTAACGGAATCGCACAATAAGCTAAAGTCGCTGGAACCAAGGCAACAACAGGCGCGGCGTAATACAAAAATTTTGTCCCATTTTCTGGAAAAAATTCTTCTTTGAATAAAAACTTCACTGCATCGGCCAAAAGCTGCACCAAGCCTAAGGGTCCAACCCGGTTGGGCCCAAAGCGATTTTGTATAAATGCAGAACCTCGGCGTTCAAGCCAAACCAATATCGGGACGGCCTGAACCATCATTAAAAAAACTACGATCAGTTTAATGCAATTTATCGTAACTTCGAAAACATCTTTTCCCATATCAATCCCACTCAAGTGCTTTTGATTTTACTTCCCAAAACAAGCCGAAAATGAAAACAAATAAAAAGAATCCCATCGATGCCAAAATGTAAAGGCCGTTGCCGCTGTCGATGAATTCCTTAAAAGTACGAGCCCACGGGTACATAAAAATGATTTCAATATCGAAAACGATAAATAAAATCGCAGTCAGATAAAATTTAACCGAAATTTTTGTGTCTTTTTTTTCTTGAGCAGGGATTCCACATTCATAAGATTGATATTTCACTGGATCGTATTTTCTTGTTCCCAATTTTGAAGCTAAAAAAAGTAAAAAAGATCCAAACAGCAAAACAAACGTGGCCAAAAAAAGAACTCCTGCTAATGGCAGTCCCGAATTGATCGTGGCGGGTATGAGCTGAGGCAAAAAATCCCCCTGATGAAAGAAAAGTATAAATTAATCTAGTGAAGAATTAGAATATACTCATGGATTTTTAGTTTTCCAAGAACTAAGAAAGAGCTCAAGAAAGAAATCAAAGATAATGAGATTCGAAAATCTGTCGACCCACTTCGAAGAAATTTTACAGCGAGAATCAGAACGCGTCTCCATTGGCGATCTTCGCGTCGTCGGCTCAACTAACCCGTCCGCTTTAGCTTTCTTGATCGCTCATTTGCAAAACCGCGATCTCTGTTCAATGCCGCAGCTGGTTGTTTTTCCAGATTCACAACTGGCTCAAGCCTTTATCGATGATGTTTATTTCTTTGATCCATTAAAGGCCCAAAATTTAGTTCACTTTTTGCCTCACTTTGATGTCGAGCTCAATTCCGGCTTGGATCCCAAAACCGAAATCATTGCGCAACGAATTCAGTTTCTGTGGCGCGCTCAAAATGCAAAACCCTCTGAAATTTTTGTTTGCAGTATCGAATCTTTGCTTCAGAAAACTTTGCCCTTTGCAGAACTGGCAAACAAAAAAATGGTCTTAAGAAAAAATTCAATCTGGGATGATTCAATGATCAAGAACCTGCAAGACTGGGGTTTTAGTCAGGTTCCTTTTGTGGAAGACTTTGGCCAGTTTTCTGTTCGCGGGGGATTGGTTGACCTGTTTTCCCCGACTTTGTCCACACCCGTGCGAATTGAACTTTTCGGTGATCGAGTCGAATCCTTGAGAACCTTTAGCGCCGAAACCCAAATATCGCTAAAGGAAATTTCACAAATCGAATTAGTTCCCGCTCGAGAAGTGACCTGGTCGGAACAATCTCACGAAAAAGTTTTAGAGCGTATTTATGAATTTATGAAAGGGAAAAAAATTTCGACCCAGCATCGAGACGAATTTTTCTTTTCGTTGAATAAGCAAAACTACGTTGAGGGAATCGATTTTTTACTTCCCTTTTTTTATGAAAAACTGGAAAGCCCCTTGGATCATTTCTCGGTTGCTTTTTCTTTATGGCTTGTTGATCCAGACGCTTGCCTTCAAAGTAGCGACCGTTTGGGTGAGGAAGGGCAAAAATCCTTCGAAGAAATTTCTCAATTGATTCGCCCGGAATTTTCACAGCTGTATTCAAACTTTACCCCAGATCTTTTTGCTGGTGCAGACCGTAGATTAGAATTTAGACCTCATTCAGCTATGGAGGAACTAAATCCTTCCGTTCAACAGAACGAAAATCAACCAACGACTGAAGTTTCGTTTTTTTCATCGGATTTAAAAGAGTTCAATTTACAGTTCTCGCAAAACCAACCAGGTTCAGACCTTTGGCTTTCCACTTTAAAACAAAAAATCTTTTCTCTGCAAAAAGAGGGCTATTTTATTTTCTTAACTCTGAAAAATCATTCGCAACTGGAACGCATGCGTCTTTTTTTAGAAAAATGTGGGCTGCCTTTTTTGATCGCCGAAAAAGAAGATCGCAACTGGCAAACTTGGCTAGAGGCCCTTCGGCAAGATCCTAAAATGGTCTATTTGATCGAAGGTGGCTTGACCTCCTCCTTAAGGTTGAAGGAAGAAAATTTAGTATTTATCCGGGAAGAAACACTTTTCGGCAAAAAAACTCGCGTTCAAAGAAAATCCCCCGCCAATGAATTTTTTGAAAAATCAAAACAGCTGCATTTCGGCGATCTAAAGCCCGGCGACTACGTAGTGCACACCAAGCACGGCATTGGCCTTTACGAGGGTTTAAAGTTGATGCCTATCCAGGGCGTTGAAAATGAGTTTATTCAGCTGACATACAAAGATAAAGATAAACTTTATCTTCCTATTTATCGAATCGACCAAATTCAAAAATACGCGGGCGCCGAAAGCGCGAATCTGACTTTGGATAAATTGGGTGGTCAGGGTTTTGAAAAAACCAAGGTGGCTGTTCGCGGTCACGTCAGAGATTTAGCGCACGATCTTCTTCAGCTTTATGCTAAAAGAAAAGATCTCTCCCGCCCCAGCTTTTCCTTTGAACCAACGGTCATCTCAGCATTCGAAAGTACTTTTCCGTTCGAAGAAACTGATGATCAATTGCGAGCGATTCAAGATGTTTATTCGGACCTTCAGTCGACTAAACCCATGGATCGTTTGGTCTGTGGCGATGTGGGATTTGGAAAAACGGAAGTAGCTCTACGCGCCGCTTTTTTAGCGATTCAAAGCGGAAAACAGGTGGCTCTCTTGGCGCCAACGACGGTTTTAACTTTTCAGCATTTTGAAACATTTAAGCGGCGTTATGCCCAATGGCCCATAGAAATTCGGGCCTTAAATCGATTTATCGAAAGCCAAGATATTAAAAAATCCTTGAAGGAATTAAAAGAAGGAAAAATCCAGATGTTGATCGGTACGCACCGATTACTTAGCAAAGACGTGCAGTTTAATAATTTGGGTTTATTGATTATTGATGAGGAGCAAAAATTTGGAGTTCTTCATAAAGAGCGCATTCGAAAATTAAAGGCTGACGTCGATACATTGACTCTTTCGGCAACACCGATCCCCAGAACTCTCAACATGAGTTTAATGGGTCTGCGGGATCTTAGCCTAATCACTTCGGCGCCTCAAGATCGGCTGCCCACCCGAACTTTTGTCAGCGAATGGAACGAGGACACAATTCGAAAATCGATCCAGTCAGAAATCCAACGTGGGGGTCAGGTTTTTTTCATACACAATCGCGTTCAAAGTATTTATAGAGTGGCCGACGAACTTCGACAATTGATCCCTGATGTTCGCTTAAGGGTGGCGCACGGACAAATGGAAGAACACGAGCTTGAAAAAACTATGATCGAATTCTTTCAGCACGAGATCGATCTTCTGTTGTGCACCACCATTATTGAATCCGGAATTGATATCCCGCGCGCCAACACGATGTTTATTGATCAGGCGCAAATGATGGGGGTCAGCCAACTTTATCAATTGCGCGGCCGCGTGGGTCGCAGCAAACAAAGGGCTTATTGTTATCTTCTTTTGCCACGCGGAAGAAAAATCGACAAAGACGCTCAAGATCGCCTGAAGGTCTTGCAAGAAAATACAGCTCTGGGAAGCGGCATTCGAATTGCCCAATACGATTTAGAACTTCGAGGCGCTGGAGATATTTTAGGAGAAGACCAATCGGGTCACATTCAGGCGGTTGGCTACGAAATGTATTTAGATCTTTTGAACGAGGCCGTTCTTGAGCTGAAAGGTGAACCCATTCCCGATGCTCCAATTGACCCCGAAATTAATTTGCGGATCCAGGCGCTGATCCCGGAAAGTTTTATCGGAGATCTTCGCGTTCGACTTTCTTATTACAAGTCACTTTCTGAAATTAAATCCCCCCAAGATCTAGAGACCATTGAAACAGAACTGAAAGATCGGTTTGGGGAACTTCCCGACCCGGTTTTAAATTTAATGGGCGTGATGCTCATTCGCCAGCTTTGCAAAGAACTTGGCATAAAGGATCTTAGTGCTGGCACCAAGAGTGTATCGTTGGTTTTGATCGACAGAACTCCACTGAAAACCGAAACCATCCTGAAATTAATTTCGCGCGAAAATAAGAAATATTCCATCACGCCAGACCAAAGACTTAATATTAGAATTAATAATATTAAGTGGATGTCTGTGTATGAAGAATTAAAGTACTTACAGACACTCGCTTAAATCCCGTAAACGGTCCTAGGCGTTTGTACTTAGTCTTTTTTCAGTCTAACGGTCAAAGGCCTAGCACAAGTTTTTACTAAAAATTTCCGATAAGAAAGAGTGAAAAGAATTTTTCAGCTCTGTTTTTCAATGTCTCTTTTTTTCGCGGAGCAAAGCTTTGCCTACGAGCTTTCTCTTAAGGAAAAAATCGGCCAAACATTTCTTGTTGGAATTTCTGGCACTTCGCTAACGAATGAAGAAACGTCGCTGCTGAAAATGCTTAAACCTGGTGGTGTCATTTTATTTTCCCGCAACATCAAAGACCTCACGCAATTAGTGCGGTTGAATCAAAGTATTATTGACATTTTTTCTAGTTTAAATTTGCCTGAACCCTTTATTTGCTTGGACCAAGAAGGCGGCCGTGTTTACCGAGTGAAATTCCAACCCAGTCTTCCAAGTCCCTTGGCAGTAGGAAAAACTGATAACCCGCTGATTGTTGAAGAGCTCTCGTACGAGAGTGCCCGCATCCTTCGGTCCTTGGGTTTCAATATGAATTTATCTCCCGTTTTGGATGTGTTGCCCGAGGGCCAAAAAAGTTTTATCGGAGATCGCTCGCTTGGATCTTCACCAGATTCCGTGACCAAGCTTGGTGTGGCCTACGCGTTGGGACACATCCGCGCCCGAGTTCTGCCAACGGCAAAACATTTCCCGGGCAGTGGACACACTCAGGACGACCCGCATTTAGTAAAAACTAATACGGCTTCTGGGGATTTCAGCCAGCAAGAACTTAAACCCTTTCGCTTTTTTGCTGACCTATCTCCTTCCGCAATTATGTTGTCGCATATTGCGTACCCGGGGCTGGATAAAAAGCGCGGGCCCGCTACGTTCTCGACTCAAATTACATCCGAGCTTCTGCGGAAAAAGTGGGGTTACCAAGGTTTAATTATGACCGACGATTTGCTGATGGCCGGAGCAAAGCTTACTTCTGGTGTACCGCAAGCGGCATGGCAGGCGCATTTAGCAGGCAGCGATTTGGTGATGATGACCTGGTCTTTAAAAACCCAAGTTTCTGTTTTTAACTATCTTCTTAGCCAGTACCAAACGCACAAAGAGGCGCAAGTGGAACTGAATTTTAAAGTGGATCGAGTTCTAAAATCAAAACAGCAAGTCAGTCGCGGTCAAAAACTGCGTATGCCCGCCCAAGAAAAAACTTTTATTGCGACCAAAAATTTAGCAAAAATTGAAAACGAAATTTTAGAGTTGAACCTCAAGAAGGAATTTTCCGGATTCACTTCCATAAAAAATAAAAATCTAATCGTGTTTCACACTTACGATGACTTTAAAGATCGTTTTTCGAAAGCATTTAAAAAAAATGCGACCTTCTTTAAATATTCAGATATGAGCCTACAAAAAGAACTGATCGACAATGCCTTTCAAAATCCCAAAAACTATTATTTAGTACCAGTCACAACAAACTTAATTGCCAAGTGGGTCAACACGTTGCCTACGTCTGTAAAGCAAAGAACATTGATCATCGATTTATCCTATTTTCCCCAGCTAAAAAAAGATTCTTTTTTGAAAGTGATTCAGCTTCATCATCCGCACACGGAACTACCCAACCGGTTGGCCGAGATTCTTAGTGACTGAAATCCTGTTCTACTCTTAAAAACTCCAGATTCAAATGAGCATCGGACCAGTCTTTGTCATCCAGGAAATCGCGACCGATCTTGTCTTCCAATTCTTTAATTTTCGTTGATAAGTTTTCGTCTAACTCAGTTTTAGATAAAGCCCGCTCAGCCATAATACTGACGCCTTCTTGACTAACTTGGCAGTATCCCCAATTGATTGCAAAACTCACCGAATCTCCTGAACTGGTTTTGTAGCTCAGAATGCCCGGGACCAAGGTTGTCATTAGCGGCGCGTGCCCAGGCAATAAATCAATCAGCCCTCGGAACGCTGGCACGCTGACAATCGTTACTTCTTGATCGCCAACTATTTTTTTTTCAGGAGTCACGAAATTAAGTTTAAACATATCAGACTAATTTTTTACCTTTTTCGATAGCATCTTCAATTGTACCAACTAAGTAAAACGCTTGTTCTGGCAACTGATCGTGTTTTCCTTCTATGATTTCTTTAAATCCCCGAATGGTGTCTTTAATGTCCACGTACTTGCCTTTCAATCCAGTAAATTGTTCTGCAACGAAGAATGGTTGAGACAAAAACCGCTGAATTTTTCTGGCCCTAGTTACAACTAATTTATCTTCTTCAGATAATTCGTCCATACCTAAGATAGCGATAATGTCTTGCAGTTCTCGGTACCGTTGTAGAATCACTTGCACTGCTCTAGCGGTGTTGTAGTGTTCTGCACCAACAATTTGTGGATCTAACAATCTCGAAGTTGAAGTCAACGGATGAACCGCTGGATAAATACCCAAAGCAGAGATCTCACGATCCAAATTTGTAGTTGCATCTAAATGCGTAAAGGTCGTCGCTGGTGCAGGGTCCGTGTAATCATCCGCAGGAACGTAAACCGCTTGCACCGAAGTGATCGAGCCCTTTTTAGTTGAAGTAATCCTTTCTTGCATCATACCCATTTCAGTCGCCAAGGTGGGTTGATAACCGACGGCAGAAGGAATACGGCCCAAAAGTGCTGAAACTTCCGCGCCCGCCTGAGTAAATCGAAAAATATTATCCACGAAAAATAAAACGTCTTGATTTTTTACATCACGAAAATATTCTGCAACGGTCAAACCAGTTAAAGCCACTCGCGCACGAGCCCCCGGCGGTTCATTCATCTGTCCGAACACAAGCGCTGTCTTTGCGATAACACCGGACTCTTTCATCTCGCGCCAAAGATCATTTCCTTCTCGGGTACGCTCTCCAACACCTGCGAAAACGGAATATCCACCGTGCTCGGTTGCAATATTTCGAATCAACTCTTGAATTAAAACGGTCTTTCCAACGCCTGCTCCGCCGAACAATCCAATTTTTCCGCCCTTAGCGTAAGGAGCTAAAAGATCGATAACTTTAATTCCTGTCATTAACATTTCGGTTTTTGTAGCCAAGTCTTCAAACTTTGGAGCCGCTCTGTGAATCGGCCAATGGTCTTTAGTTTTAACCTCGCCGCCTTCATCAATGGGCTCGCCAATGACATTGATAATCCGCCCTAAAACTTCTTCGCCGACTGGAGTCTGAATCATTTGCCCAGTATTTAAAACTTTCGCGCCTCGGACTAAACCTTCGGTGGAATCCATAGAAATTGTTCTGACTAAAGATCCGCCAAGATGCTGAGCCACTTCCAGAACCAAATTATTTTCTTTTTCACTGATCGCTTTATTTGTGACTTTCAAAGCTGAATAAATCGCTGGAAGATTTCCCTCAGAAAATTCAACGTCCACGACCGGACCCAAAACTTGTTTAATTCGACCCATTTCCATTTACGTCCTCCTATAAGGCTTCGGCACCACTGACGATTTCAATCAATTCGGTAGTAATTTTTTCTTGTCTAATTTTATTATAAGTTAGGGTTAGTTTACTGACCATATCCCTAGCATTGTTGGTGGCATTTTCCATCGACGTCATTCGCGCTCCATGTTCGGCAGCGACACTCTCGGCCATGCACCTAAAAACCTGTATCGCAAAATTTTTGGTCAACAGTTCGTCGATGATTTTATCTGGTTCAGGTTCAAAGATAAGATCCGGTGAAAAAGGACTATCCCCGCTATCATTGACCAATGTCTGCAGTGATAAATCTACCGGCAACAA
>JANYDD010000067.1 GCA_025359945.1 Bdellovibrio sp.
TCAGCCGTATCTTGATGAATTTGTATTTAGATACAATCGCCGAACTTCAAAAAGCCGAGGACTTGTTTTCCATCGAATGGTTGAGGCTGCGGTTAAATCTGAACCTTATACTGATTAACTTGCGTCAAGTGCATAGGTTGGGTAAAAATTATTAAGCCTAAAACTAAAAAAGTTTTCATTTCTCCTCTCCTGGTAAGAATGGAAGCCTAGAAGATCACAATTAACCGCTCTGTAGGATTAACTAAAAAAAAGCGGCTACATAAAGAAGAAAAAGCTGAAGAAATTTCAAGCTGGCTAAAAGATTGTCAGGGGGTCGCCTCTTTGAGTAGATGTGAATAGGTTATGGGTAGGTATGACTGAACTAGTATTCTGACCACTAGTCTTCCGGCCGCAGGCTGTTGAGCGAATGTTTGCCAGATCTATTTCTACTGAGATAGTGCGGCAGATTCTGAAGTATCCTGACGGCATTATTCGGAAGTCCCATGACAAACAAATTGTTTTCAAGAAAATAGACGGGCGCATCGACAATCTAATCGCTGTAGTTGCTGTTGGGCGAACCGAAGTTTTAACCGTCGTGAATTATTTCGAGGTGAAACTATAAAAATATATTGTCGACCTGACATGGATTTTTTAAGTATCGATTTTAAGCCAGAACCCGAAGCCAAGTCTATTTAGGAAAGTGGTATTATTGTTCGGTATGATAAAAAAGGAAACGTGATTGGCATTGATATCAGGAATTCAACGCAATTTTTTCTAAGTTCGGACGGCATTTCGCGGCAAGAAGCATGTCAAATTCTGAATATTTCAGAGTCCACCCTTCGAAGAATGATCCGGTCAAAAAAATTGCCGGCCAAAAAACCAAATGGAAAAGACTATCGAATCAAAAAGTCAGACGTAATTCGTTTGAAAATGGGCGGATAAGTTTTTGGCCGTCTAGTGCTTTTCGTTGGCTAGCATTCGATCGACTGGCTTGCTCAGTTGATTCAGAATAAATTGCGGGGCCAGGCGGTTCATCATTTTCAATTGATTGGCTTGGCCCGGTCGAATTTCAAACTGATCATTTTGCATTCCTTTGATTGCGGCGGCAACCATTTGGTCAACTTTCATCACGGCAATCCCTTTCATATCTTCGGGATCCCAATCGCCCAGCAATTCTGTTTGTGTTGCCGGAGGCGCCAATTCAAACACTTTAATATTTGTTGTTTTTAACTGCACCCTCAGTGACAAGGTGAATGAATGTAAGCCAGCTTTCGTCGCGCAATAAACTGGCGACATTGGTAGCGGCACAAACGCCAATCCTGAAGAAACGTTCATGATCGCTGCCTGACTTTTCTTTTTCAGGTGGAGCAAAAACTGTTTGGTCATGCGCATTGGGCCCATAAGGTTAGTAGTGATTTCTTGGGTTAGGTCTTCGATCTTGCCGTCGTCAGCATGCAGGTTGATAGTTTTCATAATGCCCGCATTGTTGATCAAGATATTCATTTCAGGAAATTCTTTGGTCACTCGATCACACAAACTTTGAATGGCTTTGAGATCGCTGACATCGCTTGCAATGGTATGAACCTTTGGCAACAATTTTTGTGTTTTCGCCAATTTTGCACTATCGCGGCCAGTGATGATCACCGTATTTCCCAACCGCAAAAGTTGTTGAGCCAGTTCAAATCCAATCCCGCTAGTTCCGCCCGTAATTAAAATCGTGTTTTGAGTGAGCTTCATAAAATAACCTCCAGGTGTTCTTAAATGGTGCCGACCCAATGAGCAATTGTCACGCAGGGGTTTCAATGTGGATCAAATCGAAGTCGTTGGAACAAACTTGCGCTAGCCCGTTCAGAAAATGAAAAATATCTAACCAAATTTAGAACTCGCTCCCCGACCGGGCGTCAATGCGTCGGGCCTGACTCAGAGCTTTTTTAAGGATAAGAGTAGGCCAGTTCGGCCAAAAGTTTATTTCCTTTTTTGTTTTTAAAAAAACAGATGCAGAGGTTAACCCGCAAAGCCACCACTTGAAACGTTGATAAGATACAAATTCTTATCCGAATCGATACTTCCGCAGCGAGCCAGTCGGTATTCCCCATCAGGATGGTTTGGGGCGCTTTCTTCTAGAACACAGTCAAAAGTAGCAAGATGGTTATTTTTTCCATTTTGTTCTTAGCGGGAAAGTGAAGCAGCTTTGAAATTTCCAGTTAACTCCACTTTATAACCTTCGGGTGGCCGCCCAAAAGGAATGCAAATCATGGGCGAGTCGGCAAAGCAAAATGTTGCAAAGTTTAGGTTGATTACAATTAGAATTAAATATTGTCCAATAGTCACAAAATTCTCCTTTAGATTTTTCAGTTACCTTTGGTTCGTTCACGGGACTTTTCGACAGTCTGGAACTTCGGCAAATTATACAAAAAAATTTTTGCCGATCCCTGCGATGGTTGACCTTGCCAGACGCTCCGGCTTGAGAATGGACTAAAGTTCAGCGGAATATTTTTGGTTGGCAAAGGCTTTAAAAAGGAATTTTTCAACAGGCGAAAGAAGTTTCACCCGTTTTCAACCACAGCCAAGCGGAGTTGGGTATTTTTCCAAGCGACAGATTTGACAGGTATTCTGGTTTTGAACTAGAACATCCTACGCGCTGTTTTAACTTTGAATCGGATGGTTCTTGTTTTCCAATTGCCGAGATTTTTCAATGGTCTTTGGTTTTTTATTTTTGAATTTCCAAGTCGGCAGCGCATGGGCTTCGTCGGAACAAAAGTCTCAGCCTCCGCCTTTTTTTCAGTCTTCTATTGAGGCTCGCGCCGTGCTGATCGCAGTATCCATTACTGATTTAGCAAAAGTTATTTCGCACTATCTCCGATTGGCCAAACAAAAACTAACCAGCCCCGGTACCCATCCAGTTTTTTCGCATTTTTGCAGCAATCGAATTCGAAAGTTGTTAGCGCAGATGACAGTACAGCGGTCAATTACAACGTGCCGGTCAGTCAGTGCCAGTAAATAGAATTCTTTCATGACTAGGAGGCCCATAAGTCGCTGGATTCCTCTGTGGATCAAGGGTGGATCAAGGGTGGATCAAAGCCGCAGGGGACTTCAGCGATTTATGGTCCTCAATACTAAAAAAGAAAACCAAAAAAAAGTCCTCGAAGTAAGGAAGATAAACTAAGCAATAAAAACATCTCCAGCGAAAGAGTTTTTGTTGAACATGTTTTTGCATTTTTAAAGAAGTTCAAAATCATTGGCCAAAGATTCCGAAATCGACGAAGTCGAATGGTAAACGTCTGTCACAAGGTTGGTCATTCAAAGTGATTTCATTGTGAGTGTGGAACCTCTACTTCCGTCTCGGCGAAGTCTTTTTCGCTGGGTTCGGTCGTCAAAACCGTCTTTTGAAATGTTACCAATCAAAATCAAAGGTACTAATTTCGTTGTTTGAATCGGTTTGACCCAAAATTTT
>JANYDD010000072.1 GCA_025359945.1 Bdellovibrio sp.
CGATAAAGCTGACTTCAAAAAACAAGTGACAAAGTCTATGAGGTCGCTTCAAAATAATAAAAAGAAAATACGATCATTTTATCAAAAGAAAAGCCTTAAGTACGCTGCTTAATGTATACTATCTAACGCACTTATTAATAATTGCTTTACTGCCTACTAAGAATTACCCGCCCGGCGGTTTTGAATGGACGGCTTTAAATCCATATGCATCAGTTCGCCGCTATGAAAATGGAGCCATAGAAATTCAACTCGAAGAAATTCAAGGAGCCTACTCGGCAGCGCTTTTAGTAATGGATTGGGCCACTGCCCTGATTAAATAAACAGAGCCAATAGGGCAAAAGCACCTGACGCCAAGGACCAGGCGTGCAAGTATCCATAGTTGATCAGCAATCCCGAAATTAGCGGAGCAACAATCGCCGCGATGGCCGTGAAGGATTGTCCCAATCCCAAAACCAGGCCTTGCTCTTTGGGATCTGCGCTGCGAGAGATTAAACTTGTTATCGCCGGCCGTACGACGCCACTTCCGAACGAAGAAACTGCGGCAGCTAAAAGCAAAAGTGGAATTTTAAAAACATAACCGACCAAAAGAAAACCCAAACCCTGACTGGTAAAGCCAATTCGAGAAAGTTTTTTTTCACCCCATAGTTTAACTAATTTGCCTAGCAAATAGCCTTGAACAAATATTCCTAGAAATCCGACAAACGTGTACACGTATCCCACTTCAACAGAACCAAACGTTTTTCCATTCCAAGTCAGTTGCCGCTCGGCAAATAAAGGGAAACCCGAAATGTACATAGTGAATGAAAGATTGAATAAAAAGAACTGAAACAACAAAGACCTAAGCACTGGATCGCTTAATGATTTTTTTAAAACTTGGAAATCTAAAACTCTGAAAAAATCCTTTAGTTTAAATTGCCTTAATGGCGATTTGGCAGGAATGGTTTCTGGCAAAACGAATAAAGTTAAAACAATGCTAAAGAACGACAAGCCTGCCGCAAGCCATGCCGGATATTCATAGCCGAACTGTGATAAATACCCCGAAAGCGCTGGGCCCAGAAAAAACCCAAGTCCAAATGCAATTCCGATAATTCCAAAAGCCTTTGCTCGGTCTTCGGGCCTAGTCACATCTGAAATCGCCGCTTGAGCAACTGATAAATTTCCCGCTGTGATTCCGTCAATCACCCGAGCTAAAAGCAGGATCGATAAGCTAGGCGCTTTGGCCATGATGATAAAACCAATCAACGTGCCCACTTGCGACAAAAACAAAACTGGTTTTCTACCAATAACGTCGGAAATTCTGCCCAGCGCGGGGCCCGATAAAAATTGGCAGAAAGCAAACGAGGTCAGTAGCAGCCCGACTTGAAAAGGCGTTGCCCCAAAAGTTTGCGCATAGAACGGAAGAATCGGCAAAACAACCGCGAAAGCAAAAACATCAACGGCAACGACAACGAAAATGGAAAAAAGAGTTTTTTTGGTTTTACTGTCCACCTTGTTATTTTTAATGGGGATCAAATATTTCTACAAGTTTTGTTTTCGACTGATGTTTGTTGGCCTAAAACTTTTAGCCTGGGTTTTTCTTTGCTCTGAAAATAAAAATTAAATTTGGAAAGCACTTAAATTTTTAGTTCAGTGCTTTCATTCGCGTCTTCCTTGCGGCTACAAGTAGTTCTTGGGTTTGGCTATTCATAAATCTGGCATTGAATTTTGATTGATATCGGATCAGACTTTCCTTGATGCACCCCGCGTTTGAAATACTTATTCCCATTCGATTAAGACCTGAAACCTTTGATCTGGGTCTAAGTAGTCATCCAGAAAAAATCGTTGGCGTTTTTTTCTGGGGAGAAAATTGCCCCAACTGTGAAATCGCCAAACGATCCCTTTTAGAAAACCAGGCTAGTTTGTTGGATTTAGGAATTCAGTGGTTTCACGTAAATACTTATGAGGACATGGATTTAGGTGTTCGATTTGGACTATTCGGAATTCCGACATTTTTATTTTTTAAAAATGGAAAAAAACTGGGACGAATATCGCCCTATCCGGGTTTTGATCCCTTTCACGAAGCTTTAGCTAAATTGGTCAACGAGTAAGGGCTCCGGTTGCTCTTGTCTTCGAGCCAACACGGAATGTTTTTTACTTTGAAACCCCTTGATCCGATCAACCTGAAAATTCATTTCGATCAAAGTGTTCTTCAGTCTAGACGTGCAAGAGTAAGTAGAAAAAACGCAGTCGTCTGCCGCGATTTGAGCCAACATTTTTTTTAGAAAGTCTTCCTGCCAAAGTTCCGGAGAAACTTTAGAACTATATGCATCGTAGATAAAGCCGTGAACTGCAACGTTGGGCAAGGACTGCAAACTAAAATCAGTTTTTAAAATCAGTGTCTTTCCAAGTTTATTGCGCAAATTTTCTCTTGCCTCGGGTGGAAAAAACTTTGCTACCATTTCGTAAGTATCTTTGACTTCACCGTCGGGAAGTTCACCCTTCAAAAATGCCACGAAAAGTTCTTGAAGGTCGGGGTTTCGCTCAAAGGAAAATAAAGTTGTCTGTGTGGCAATCGTTTTCTGAGACCAGAGAAATTCGTTGTAACCCAAGCCTAGCCCAACTGACACAAAGGCTTTGCCTGAAAGCTCAGCGTGCAGATCGAAAACGGGCGAATAAATATAAACCGATTCAGAATAAGCGCCGCCGCGATGATGCATATGTTCTGTGGGCGCACCATTTGTAGCGATTGGCTTCAAGGTCGGACTTTGATCGTCCGTAATGATTTGTTCAAAGGCAAAATCTTTCCAATTCATAAGCGCGTGTTATCGTACGATTTGTCCTTGAGTCAAACTGGAGATTTTTTTTAAATTGGGTTTCTGAAATTGCCGCTGGAATTGACCAATCACTGATTGCGGCGGAATATTTCCGCGAAGCCCCGCCATTTTTAAAATGTAACAGCGATTGATGTCTTAGCAAGGCCAAGCCTACCTAAGCACATGACGCCAGCAAATTCGCCTTGTCGAATATTGTCGACTTGATTGAGCTCAAGTCGAACACGACAGGTAGGTGGCGTCATGTGCATACGTAAGAGGCCAAGAGATACCCTATGTGGAGTTACGTCGATTGACTGAGGCAGGCCAGCTTTTCCCAAAAGACAAACCGCAACCCATCAGTCTTTGGCTTGCTTTCTTCATCAATGGATGAAAAAGATAAGTCCGGATGCAAGAAATAGAAATCGATAGAGCAGTCAGCAAAACCAAGCTTTGGTTAGCGGGGACGGTGATCAAACTGAACCTTTGTCCCTTTGCCAAGGCCGTTCATTTGAAAAATCAAATTAGGTATCAAGTCTCTTCAGCAAAAAGCGCTCAAGAATTGCTGCATGATTTGATCGCTGAGCTTAAGTTTTTTGTTGCTGCGAATGCCGATGCCATTGAGACCAGTCTGCTGATTCACCCCAATGCCCTTTTGAATTTTTTAGATTATAATGATTTTTTGGATTTGACGGATGCGGCCCTGGAAGAGCTAGATTTATTGGGCGTCGTTCAGATTGCTAGCTTTCATCCCGACTATCAGTTCGAGGGGACCAAACCGGACGACGTCGAAAACTTTACGAATCGATCACCCTACCCGATGCTTCATTTGCTTCGCGAGGCCAGCGTTGAAAAGGCTGTCGCTAGCTATCCAGATCCCGAGAACATTCCAGCTAGGAATATTGAAAATTTAAAAACGCTAAGTCCCCAAAAACTTAAAGTTCTAAAGTCTTTGCTTTTTGAATCTTGAAAACGATTTATAAAAAAAACGAATTGCGCTAACTTTTAATTTCACTATCGTCGGGTATTGGCCTGTTCGACTGACTGGGAGTGAAATGTTTTTGGAACTTGAACTAGTCCCCTACCAACCTGAGCTTCTGGATTTAGCCTATCAATGGAGATTGGAATTTTTCCTAACCCTGCGAGAAATAAGTTTTCAAATAAAACGGGTGTATTTGCGTAAATGACTGTCGATATTTGACATGTTTTAAGCCGACGCCGGCAGGTCCTCAACTTTTACAGCCAAGTGAATCATCTGATCGACGTGGACTTCAAATCGACTGGGCCAAATAAGTGACAAACCATAACTATCAACTGAGGCCAATTTCCAATCTGATTCAGTTTTTGGAAAACAAAAAACTTTCTCGAGCGAACGAAGGTCAACAAAATACCTGCGATGATTCGATCCTTCAAAAACAACCTCACCCAATTTAGGCAAAGAAAAACTTAAAATTACCGGAGGGGCTGAATCCATGGAATTTCCTTTCCTTCAATTGCTTTAGACCACGCAAACAACAATTCAGACTTTCTTTCCGCGCACCATTCATTGACCAGTCGATTTACCCTGGGGCCAAGGATTCCAGTCAGCAAATTTCCGCTAAGATCAAAAACGACCTCTGCCCCTGGATACCTAACATGAAAGTGCGGAACTTTGTGCTGCTGAGAATCGAACCAGTACATGCAAATCGCAAGGCCAAAAAACTCAGAAATACGTGGCACTTTTTTACTCCTAATACGCAGGCACCAATATAGCTGTTTTTGATTTAATCAGCAACGATGGAGAGAAAAAATCGATTTAAAATTCACGAATTTGAGAATAGGAATCTTGTGATTTATTTTCCCTACTACTGCTACTACTTGAGCGTATCGAACAACTCGACTGAGATTGAGCCTCGCTCTCGAATTGTTGTAAAAAGGGATTCTTCTTTGCCAGACAAAAATTCGCGATTTACAAAGATTGGTTCAGTGCTGCTTTTTATTCTCAATTTGCAAAAGGCCGGTTTCCTGTTCTCAGATTTAAGTGCATTCACCGCCGGCAATTCATGAACCGAAAACGAAGGGGTGCTATCACCTTTGAAACTCCAACCAAGAAAATGGCAATCTGAAACGAGGGAATTGCACTCGATGCGGCTGCATCAAAATACCAAATAGAAATTGCGCAACTGAGCGAAGTTATCAGACCCAAATAGATCGAAGCTTTAAGAATTTTGCTTTCGAAAGCTTTATCATCCATGTCGGGTCCTTTAAAAAATCTAACTCTACTGCAACAACTTCAGCGCCAACTGTTGCTGGCTGTTCGCTTGACCCAGGACCGAAACCGCGGCTTGCATTAAGATGCTGTTTCTGGTCATCTCGGATGTTTCTGCGGCGACGTCGGTGTCGCGGATTCTTGAGTTTGCTGCCGAGAAGTTTTCATCAACCACTAACAAGTTCTGCGCTGTAGAGACTAATCTGTTTTGCAAAGCTCCGAAGTTGGCGCGAATGGCATTCACTGAAGTCAAAGCGTCGTCGACTCGTTGTAAGCTTAATTGTGCGCCTTCTTTTGTAGCTACTGTTTCTGCGATGATTCCCAAGGATTCAATTGTTGAATTGGCTGCCGACGAGTTAAAAGAAATTCGATCTATAAACGGGTCGTTTCTAACGCCCACTTGGATGTCGATCACGCCGCCTGTTCCATTGAGCAAATCATAGCCGTTGAAATTGGTGGATTCGGTAATCCTTTGGATCTCGGATTTTAGCTGTTGATATTCCACGTCGAGAAATCTTCGCTCGGTATCTCCGATCGTGTCTGACGCCGCTTGCACACCTAGCTCTCGAAGGCGAGTGATCATACTTGAGACTTCGTTCAAGCTGCCTTCGGCGACCTGCACTAGCGAAATTCCGTCATTGGCGTTTCGGTTGGCTTGTCGATAACCGCGGATCAATCCTTTTAAGTTTTCAGAGATCGCTAAACCTGCAGCATCGTCGGAGGCTTTATTGATGCGGTATCCAGAGCTCAATCGCTCCATGGCCTGAGACATCAATCGATGTGTCCCGCCCAGATTTTTTTGTGCGTTGATAGATGCCACGTTTGTAGCAATTCGTAGTCCCATAATATCCTCCTTGCTTTAAGTACCAATCCTCCTTGATAAGTGATTCCAATCCAGCGGAACCTGTCATCGGCGCGTCTTGCACCTTCAATGAATTTCTCGTGGGGAGAGAACTCATGATTCTTTTACGGTCGTTTCTTTAAATGATTAAGTCTAGAAAGGTAGAAAAAAAGTCCGAGTCATTTTTTTGACAATCGGTAGAGAAGTATTTTTTCATATAGAAAAAATAAGCCAAAGTATTGGCGCAAGGAAAAATTCCAAGCCATGAAAAAGAAGGCCCTCGCTCATAGAGAGAGAGAGCCTTCAAAGCAGGAAACAGAAAACTATTTGTGTTCAGCAAAACAGTGTGGCCATAAGCCGTGAATATATCGGTTGGGTGATCGTTATGATCCTAAACCGAAGGACGTTCAGTTACTTAAAGTTGATCTTTTTTAGAGATCAACCGCTGAACGTCTTATTCAAGAGGCCAAGTGCTACGTTTGCTGTTTGATTCGCTTGCGCTAAGACCGACGTACCGGCTTGGAGCAAGATATTGTTTCGGGTCATTTCAGAGGTCTCTTCGGCCACATCCACGTCTCGAATTCGAGAGTTCGCCGCCGACATATTTTCGACGCTGTTGTTGATGTTACTGACTGTCATCTGCAATCGATTTTGGAGAGCTCCAAAATCAGCTCGCATTGCCGACACGTTCATGATCGCGCTGTCGATGGCCGACAACGCATTCTGTGCCGAGGCCTTGTCCGCCACGCTGGTCAAGTTCACACCCAAAGCAGCAGAGCTTGCGTCTGCCTTCGATGAGTCAAACGAGATCCGATCGATGTCGGGATTATTTCTGATACCGACTTGGAAATCCATGATGGATCCAACTCCAGCCAACAGTTGTGTTCCGTTGAATTCAGTTCCGTCGGAAATTCGATCGATCTCGGAAACGAGCTGATCATACTCCACGTTCAAGAACTGCCTTTCTACCGGACCGACCGTGTCTGAAGCGGCTTGCACACCAAGTTCCCGCAGACGGATCAAAATTCCAGAGACCTCGTTCATCGCGCCCTCCGCGACCTGAACGAGAGAGATACCGTCGTTCGCGTTTCGCGATGCTTGCTTCAGACCGCGGATCTGAGCTCGTAAGCTTTCAGATATCGCCAATCCTGCAGCATCATCGCCCGCGCGATTGATCCGGTACCCTGATGAGAGCTTTTCCAAGCTCTTGTCGAGGGCCAACTTCGTTCCCCACAACACTCGTTGTGAGTTTAGCGAAGCTGTATTGGTATTAATTCGCAACCCCATAACTTCCTCCTCCTTGAAGATCTGCAACATCAATCCGTGATGTTGGATGAACCGCACTGGTTCATTTGGGTTAAACTTCTTCTGTTTCTCTATTCGGTGGGTGTGGGATTTCCTAAAGTGAGACGTTTGATTTTGGGAAAAATCTGGTCTTTGGACGGGAATTGGGGCGGAAATTTCAGATTTGAACGCGCGCCAACGGATTCAGAACCCCTTGGCGGATGGCACACATATAAGGTCGGTGATTAAAGCTTAAACCCCTTAGCATCTATCGGTGGGCGAGGTTTTATTTTTCTGCCCGTTAGCCTCAGAAGTTCTTCAATCCACTGGCAGTACTGCTCGAAGGTCATAGGCGTCCTTTTAGTTCTTGAATTTCGTTCCATACGCTGAAGATATCGGCATATTGCCGAATGATTGTAAAATCTAAATTCGAAACATTTCTAAAAGTTGTTAAAATGTCGGCTTTGTCGGTATACTCTCGGGTCCTGTTGCCAGCAAATCCTTGAATTTTTAATCCTATGAGATCTTCTGGACTGACCACAGGATAGGAAAAATTTCCCACAGTTCTTAATCGACCTAACATCGCTTGAGCCATCGTGCGATTGGCAAAAATGATGGCAAGTTGGGCTTCCCCTGAAAGCTGGATAACTTCGAAATTCTCGTTGGCAATTCTCAAGTTTACTTTTCTAACAATTTCCTTCACGTCGTTCTTATGGTCAGCGTGAATTAGAAAATCAACATCAAAGGTAGTTCGCTCGCCGCCGTAGGCAAAAACTGCAAGCCCACCGATAATACCGAAGACAATTTTTCGGTCAGCCAGTTCTTGAGTGAAACTTTGAACACCTTTAATCAAGGACATATGAGTAAGTTTACCAACTGTATAAGCCTAATCCTAAAATTTTTAATATAAAACATCCGCGAAAGTTCACGTCCCAAGAATTTGGCCAACAACAATCATTTTCGAGCCCCAAAGACGCAGACCAAAAGGTCCCCGGCGTGGCTGTCTTTACCAGCTGCGCCCGATCTAGTTCTTTGGGTATTGGTGGGTCAAGGACTACAAATCCGACGCTTTTCGCATTCCTTTATGAGGATCCAAAAAACGTCGGAACTTTCCACTTAAAACTGGCAGGTGTTGCTTGTTCCAGCTACCAAATAGCTGCAAATTCCTGCAACCATCAACGGATTGAGACCTTGAAATGTAAATGAATCTGAAGGCGCACTTGAGTCTGAAACGAACAAAGTTTTCACTGGATTATTGCGACCTAGATCGAGCAATGGATCAAAACTTAGAATATCTGGAGAATCAATGCCTCGAGGGATCATTGAGAATTTTTTGGCTGCTCCTGCTTCGATCCTATACGAAGTCGGGTTTAAAATAGTCAAGCTTCCTTGACGGTAATACAGAGTACTAGCTTTAACACTTAGCCGTATTTTATCGAGGAAAAGTCGAGGTGGGTTACTATTAATAAGTGCGTTAGATAGTATACATAAACATTGATTTAATTTTCAGATATGTTTTAATTGGTTATGAAAAAAACTGACGCCAGAAAATTAGACCATCAAACCCTAGAAGATATGAGAGTACGCGCTGTAAAAGCGG
>JANYDD010000073.1 GCA_025359945.1 Bdellovibrio sp.
CGATAAAGCTGACTTCAAAAAACAAGTGACAAAGTCTATGAGGTCGCTTCAAAATAATAAAAAGAAAATACGATCATTTTATCAAAAGAAAAGCCTTAAGTACGCTGCTTAATGTATACTATCTAACGCACTTATTAATAAAATGATGCACGAATCGGCGCGCCATCATGGCGACGAAAAAACTTTGATCTCGATTTCAAAAGAGGCCCGCGTAGCACTGACCCAGCTGATGCAGCAGGAAGAAGATAAGCCTGCCGCAAATGTCTAAAAGCTAATAATTTTATTTCAGTTTCTCAATCTGAGAAAATCCCATCTTTAAAATAGAGTTAATACGTTTCTGTTTGGGGCAATTCAGGGCGCAACCACCGCGGCATTTCTTGGCCATGCCGTAAAATAGAAGTCATGAGAACACAAACTGTTCGATTTCAATACCTTGGTTTTTTGGCCTTAAATCTTTTCTTCGCAGCTGGCTGTGGCGGCGACGGCGCAAGCTCTGGTTCTTCAGGGATAGAAAGCAGCACGACGGTGTCGACACTTCCACCAGCAGAAGTCACTTACCCGTACAAAAATACTAAGTTGATTTGCGACGCTTTAAATTCCAGTTCTGATTTAACAGATCTAGGTATGCGCCAGGGGTTATTGGCAAAACTTTTTTATTTGAACGACAGTCAACCTAGGTTTGGGTCGGTCAATCCGTATATCGAGCAAGGTCAACCCTTGCAGGATTTCACGCTGTACTTTAGCCGCTTGAATATTCCCACTAGGCCGTGGGATCGGGGTTTTGTAACCACCACAGGAAACGTGATCACGAATCAGCAGGGGACGACGCTGTACGAGTGGTTTGGATTAGAATTTCAAACGGACCTGCGTTTATCGGGCAACGAACCTGCGGGATATTATCAGTTAGCTGTTTTGTCTGACGACGGTGCCACAGTTCACAGGCGCAACGCCGACGATTCTTTAGGGACTTTAATAATAGATAATGATGGCAGCCACCCCACCCGATTGGGTTGTGCTTCTACACCGATCTTGTTGGACGGCATTTCGAATTTTCCAATCACACTTCGCTACTATCAGGGGCCGCGATTTCATATTGCTTTGGTCTTGATGAAACGCCCTTGGCTATCTCCGAATTTTAATCCGCAGGATGTCGAATGCGGTCAAATGGGCAATGATCGGTTTTTTGATTCGACTCAGAACCCACCGGTGGCGACAGCTAACTATCATGGTCTTGAGGCTCGCGGGTTTGCTTCTTTGACTTCCGAAAATTATGGTCTGCCCGTGGGATTTTTAAATGCTTGTAACTTGCCGGCACCAATTTTGTCGTTGGTTCAGGTGATCGATGTCCTTTCAGATTCTGCAAAAGTCAGTTGGACAACGGACGTGGCTTCAACCTCGCAAGTGGAAGTAACAAACGTTGGGACCGGAGAAGTGGTCCAGGTTCCGATGGATTTACGCCTGATGAACGACCACACCGTGAATGTCAGCGGCCTTTTGCCGAACACTCTTTACAGGCTAGTTGCTATTTCTATGTCGGACTCGGGAAAAACTACTCGCAGCGATGTTCTAACCATTCGTACGCGGCGCTAGGGGACGAACAATGGATCGAGTTCGGTTTTTTTCTATTCGTTATAAAATTCTCGCATTACTAAGTTTTTTGCTTTTAATTTGCGTGGTGTCTTATTTGATGATGGCCATCCAAACTTTTAAGCGCGACAAAACAGAATTGGTTTTCGATTTTAATCGAAGCGTCGTGGTCGGCCTGGGAAAAGAATTTGAAAGTACACTAGCCATCATTAAGGCAAAATTAGATTTAGCTAAGGATTCCCAAATTCCCTTGGAAAAATTTTTGGCGCAAGACCCACTGATCGTTTATTTGCAAGCAGGTGCACGAACCTATCTGAATCCCACTTTTGCAAAAATTTTTGAGGTTCCAATTTCAACGTTTGTCGACCAAGTCGAAGGCTCTGCCAAAATTACCGGTGCAGCCTTGTGGAGAATCGAAGGTTATCCGGATCTGGTCGGCTTTCGGCATTTCGACGGTGGAATAGAACAAAGGGTAGTTTTTCGTATAAGCTCGGTTTTGGAATCCATCGCCCGCTATGAAAAATCGCAAGTATTTCTGATCAATAAAAAAGGGGAGTCCCTGGTGGACGTAGTTGCCGAGGGGCATGAACCTTTAAATTCCCAGACCAAAGAAATCGCTTTAGCTTCGTTAGTTAAAACACAAGTGTTTAAAGAAGAAAAACCTGACAATAAAAAGCTGACAGCTTTTTATAAAGGCAGCGACGATTTTATTTTTATCACCTGTGTCCGCGAGGATTTGGCATTTCAGGCTTTGCAGGATTTTACGCGAAGGTCTTTAGTCTTTGCAGGTTTTGTTGCGACTTTGGCATTGATGGCGGGGATTCTGTTCTCACGTCAGATCACCGACCCCATTCAAAAACTAGTGCAAGGAATGACTCTCGTAGGTCAGGGAAGCTTAGAGAAAAAAATATGGGTCAACACCCACGACGAGACTTCGCTGCTGGCCAGTTCCTTTAACAAAATGATCGAAGACCTTCGTTTATCCAGATCAAAACTGGAAGAAATTAATCTAGATTTAGAAAACAAAGTGAAAGAGCGAACTGTGCAACTAGAAACTCAAAATCAAGCGGTCAAAGAGGCCCAAGAGGCTTTGTTAAGGACCACACGATTAGCCAGCGTGGGCGAAGTGGCGGCGCGCGCGGCCCATGAAGTCTTAAATCCACTGACCGGAATGTTAACCCGTCTTCAGTTAGTTCAAAAAAGGCAAAGTCAAACCAGCGATTCTGATCTTAATCTATTCCAGGAAATTCTTTCGGGCTGGATACAGGATTTTGAAAAGGGTGGTTTGAATGAGATGCTTAAGCAGTGGCAAAAGCCTTCGTTGGTGGATTCCAAAATTTTATTAATCGAAGAAGATCTTCAAAACTTAGCCGCGATTGTCAAGAATTTGCAGGCCCATCAGAAGACTCAAGCTGGAAAAAATTCTGAGGACGCAAAATTCTTAATTCAAGAGGCGCACAGAATCTCTAAGATTGTCCAGAATATGCGGGCGCTATCGCAAGTGCAGTCTTCCAAGCAAAGGTTGTCGGCTAAGCAACTTCTTGAAGAGACCAAAAACATTATGGCAGACCTGTTCGAACAAAAACAAATTCAGTTTGATCTGAAATTGAGGCACGAACAAGATTTGATCTTCGTCGACCGAGATGAGTTTATCCAAAGCCTAACCAATTTGCTTCGTAATTCTGTTCAGGCGGTGCTGGACCCAACGGCGCGGCCTGGTCCGAAATGGGTGAAAGTGATGACCGGAGAAATTAAATCTGCCTCTGGAATCATGCTTTCGATCGAAGTCGAGGATTCGGGATGCGGTATTTCAGAAGACGATCATTTAAAACTTTTTCAAACGCAGTTCACCACTAAAAATGCAGAAGACGGGACAGGATTGGGCTTAAGTATCTCGCGAAGGTTTATTAGATCATTTGGTGGTGATGTTCAGTTGCTGCAATCACGACCGGGTTTTGGAAGTTCATTTAGAGTAACAATACCAACTAGGGAAGCCGAATAATGAAAAAATTATTAGCCTTAAAAATAGCACCACCGACGAGCGAGACTTTTAACGAAGAAACTTTAAAAGTAAATCGACGCATTTTAGTTGTCGAAGACGAAATGGAAATTCAGAAAGCTTACTCAAGCATTTTAAGTCCTGAAGAACTTTCCTCTGTTGTACCCATTCGAAGAAGCTCTCGCCAAACGGCCAAGCCATTGACGGCCGAAGAGGAAAAACTTCCTCAGGCTCAGATACCGCCCTATGATTTGGTGATTTGTTCGACGGCCGAAGAAGCATTGGATCAGGTCAAAAAAGCCAAGCAGCAGGGGTGCCCTTTTGCCTTGGGCTTTATCGACGTTTTGTTGGGTGGTGGAATGGATGGCATCGAGCTTGTGCGCCGAATTCAAGAATTTGATTCAGAGATGTATTTTGTGTTTGTCACGGCTTACCAAGATCGAAGTGTGCAATCCATTCATGAACTGCTGGGGCCGGTTGTTGCCGAGCGCTGGGATTATTTGAACAAACCTTTTAGCGAGGGCGAAATTGTTCAAAAGGCCAGAAGCTCCGTTAGTCATTGGAATTTAAAAAACGAAAAAACCTTGCGCGACCAGCAGATTTCGGAAATTCAACGAAAGATGTGGGAGGCCGAACGCCTAGTCAGCGTGGCCACGATTTCAAGAAGTATGGGCCACGAGTTTGGCAATATTTTGACTCAAATTATGGGGCGAGCAGAATTAGCTAAGCGGAAGTCTGAATCTGAAATGCGCCAGGCCTTTGAACAAATCATGAGAGCTTCAGAATTGGCCGGCCAAGTTTTAGATCGTTTTAAAAATTTAAGTCAGGATCGCCCTGCCGGAACAGCAACGTCGTTATTTTGTTTAGACAAACCGCTTGAAGAAGCTTTGCTGCTGATGGATCACCAGCTCAAAAATGCCAACATTAAAATGACCAAAGTTAAAATGGATCCAGCCTTGGTGGCTGGACATTCGGGATCGCTAACCCAGGTGATTGTGAACCTATTAATTAATTCTATCTATGCGATGAAATCATCGGGCCAGATCGATCTTTCGATTTTGCGCACCGAAGAAGGCAGTACGTTGGTGGTTAGGGATTATGGTCCTGGAATTCCACCCAGTTCTTTGCCCGAGGTCACAAAACCTTTTTTTACCACCAAGGGAAATCAGGGCACGGGTCTTGGCCTGTCGATCTGCAAAGAAATTGTCGAGATCGAACACTTGGGCGAATTTAAAATCGAAAATCACCCCGTCAAAGGGGTGGTCGTGACCTTGGCCTTTCCACCACCCCGAGCCGGAGGTGAGCGATGAGTAATTTGAATATGGATTTAAGAATTCTAGTCGTCGACGACGATGCCTTCGTGCGAGAAATCTTGGTCGAATATTTAAAAAGTTTTGGATTTTCAAAAATCGTGGATTTAAAAGACGGCGCCAAAGCCATTCACTATATTCAGGATTTAAAAAATCCCATTGATTTAATTATTTCGGATTGGGAAATGCCTCAGGTGGGTGGGCTGCAGTTGCTGCAAGCTGTGCGCAAGCACCCACAGCGCAAACACACCCAGTTTATGATGGTGACCAGTCAGCGCTCGCAAGAGCGAATGAAAATCACTCGCGCTGCTTTGTGGAGTGTGGATGCTTACTTGGTCAAACCCTTTCGCGGTGAAATCCTGTTGGGCAAGATCGAAGAATTATTCTCGTCCGAAGTTCCCGATAAATTCAAAATTCGAGCTTAGGGCTCTGATGAATAACGATGCTAAGCGTGTTTGATAGAAGTGTCTAGGCATCGAATTAGTCCTAGATAAATCCAGACCACATTTTGGTTCTTAAATAATTCTTAGAATAAATTTTTTTGGTCACAATGGCCCCACTTGGGTTGGCATTGTCCCTGCAATATCTCCTTGCAAGAGACAAAAACACACCAACCAAAAACAAGGGGGACAAAAATGAAAAATACTTTAACAAACGGATGGAACCAATCCTGGCCACTCAATTCAGCAAAATCTTTTTTGCAATTGGCACTTTCGGCGGCAGCAATCACGACTGTAGTTGCTTGCGGCGGAGGGGGCGGTTCCAGTTCCCCAGCACTTTACTATCCGTATGAAACTGTTTACGGACGCTCTTGCAGCACGCAAACTCCGCGACCAGGTTGCACTTTTAATAAAGATGGAACGCGGGTCGGGGTCACACAAGATCTTAGTTACAACCGCTACGGTGGTGGCTCGAACGATATGTTTTACGTGATTTTTGATCGTAACGGTAACGGGGAAGTCTACGATTACAACGATCACTTTGTTGGTTTCAAATCAGCGTCCAGTTTCCCGGGTTCAATCAACGGAACTACAGTCGGGGTCGGGATCACTGGGCTGTTTTGGGAAAACGTTTCCAACCGAACCTACTGGATTGGCCGCGATAATGTCCTGTATAACGCCAATCAATGGGATGCGAACTACGGCAAAGCGATCAACAATGATTCAGAAGAAGCCGTTGTTGGTAACAACATGGCTTTCTTGGCTACCGATACTAATCGAAAACTGGTGGCAGAAGGCGCCCAACGTCTAACTGCTGACTATAGCATTCAACGCGAAAAAGCTTTGGCCATCGCATCTTCTCTTCAGTCATGGAATTATTCGGCTATGAACCGCGGCTTCACTACTGAAAGTGAAATGGATGAAACTTTCCGAAATGTTTTCGGAGTGGAGTTTAACTCGGCCTTGTCTGCGGTTAAAAATCTTCAGATCGGACAAAAAGGTGAAATTCAACAGGTGACGAATCGTTCGGCCAGCTACTTGGGCCTGAACCCTTCGCAAGCTCAGGAATTTATGAAAGGTATGTATAAAGAAGCCCTTGCAAGTAACGGATACGATGTGTCTCAGATCACTTGGTAAAAGGTGGGTGTTGTTCTAAACATGGTTTGTCGACAAAGTGATATTGGAGATCGTAAAAGGGGAGGGTAACCTCCCCTTTTTTTTATTGCCTTTGACCGGCTAAGTCCCTGTGAGTAGTCTTGGGGCCTATGACGACATTATCTAAAAAAGTTCGGGTGCGTTTTGCACCTAGTCCAACGGGATATTTGCATGTGGGCGGCGCACGCACCGCTTACTTTAATTATCTCTACGCCAAAAGTTTGGGAGGAGATTTCGTTCTTAGGGTCGAAGACACCGACGAGCAAAGATCTCAAGAAGCTCACTTGAAAATGCAGATCGAAGATTTGTTGTGGCTTCATCTGAATTGGGACGAGGGTCCCCACCCAACCACTTTGGCGGATCAGGGTCCCTTGGGTCCCTATCGTCAAAGCCAAAGAAAAACAATTTACAAAAAATGGGCTGATCAACTTTTGCAAAATGGAAAAGCCTATTATTGTTTTATGACCGACGCCGAAATTGAAGCTCAGCGCCAGGCTTTGCAAAAGCGAAAGCTGCCTCCGCACGTTGACAGTCCTTATCAAGACTGGCCTTTGGAAAAATCTTTAGAAAAAATCAGTGCCGGCGATCGCGCGGTAGTTCGCTTTCGCACCAAGGGTTTAAAAAAAGACTATCGTTTGCCCGATCTGGTTCGCGGCGACGTTACTTTTCCATCTGATATGGTGGGGGATTTTGTTTTGCTTCGATCGGGTGGAATGCCGGTTTATAATTTTTGCTGCGTCGTCGATGATCATATGATGGAGATCACACATGTGCTTCGCGCGGAAGAACACCTGTCCAATACGCTTCGACAAATGATGATCTACGAGGCCCTGGGTTGGCAGCTGCCGCAGTTTGGCCATCTGTCCCTGATCCTGGATGAAGAAAAGAAAAAGCTGTCAAAGCGGAAAGGCGCAACTTCGTGCCACGAATTTATGCTTGAGGGTTATTTGCCCGAGGCTTTGAAAAATTTTATCACTCTTTTGGGTTGGTCGCATCCCGAAGGAAAAGAAATTTTCTCGGAAGGCGAAGCAATTTCTAAATTCGCCCTAGACCGAATCAATGCGGCGCCCGCGGTGTTTGATGGCGTTAAGTTAAAGTGGATGAATGCGCAATACTTGCGTGCAATGGATGAAACCCAACTTTGGCTGCAAATCGAACCTTTTTTGAAACGAGAAAATTTGGATTTTTCGGAGTATTCGAAAGACTGGAAGATTAAGAGCCTAGGTGCTTTCAAGTCTTCGATGGAAACTTTAGCTGATAGCGTTCCGCTGTATCATCTGCTTTCGGACAAAGCTTTTTTTGTGGACAAAGCCGAAAGCGCCGAGGTCTTGGGTTGGGAACCCACTCGCCGAGTGATTACCGCCTGGTTAGAGGAGCTCAAAAATCATAAGGGAGAATTTTTAAGCGAGGCTGAGTTTTTGCAAATTCAGGACGCAGTTAAAAATAAAACTGAAGCCAAAGGAAAAAATTTATTTATGCCCGTACGTGTGGCGATCATCGGTAAACCGCATGGTACTGAATTAAAAATTTTAGTCCCGCTGATGCATTTGAAGTCCTTAATCAATAGAGCCTCGCAAGCTTTGGCTGAAGTGGGCAGCGGAGTTTAAACAAAATATGGAATTAAAACTTTATAATTCTTTATCGCGAACGAAAGAAGTTTTTCAGCCGTTGGTTGCGCCCGAAGTGAAAATGTATTTGTGCGGACCAACGGTGTACGATTTTTTGCACGTGGGAAATTTTCGCGGACCGATTTTTTTTTCTTTTTTTAAAAGATTCTTGCAAACTTTAAATTACAAAGTGACTTTGGTTTATAATATCACCGACATCGATGATCGAATCATCGACCGCGCCAAAAAAGAAAACAAAACCTCGGCCCAGATTTCTGAACATTTCACCGAAGAGTTTAAAAAAGATTTTGCGGCGTTTGGTTTGCCTTGGCCGGATCATTTGCCCAAAGTGACCGAATCAATGCCGGCCATTATTCAAATGATTGAAAAGCTGATCGAAAATAAAAACGCCTATATCGTGGAAGGTGGCGAAGTTTTTTATTCCATCGATAGTTTTAAAGAATACGGGAAGCTTTCTCACCGGGACCCCCAACAGCTGTTGTCGTCAGTGAGAATCGAACGCGATTTTAAAAAAAGAAATGTTTTAGATTTTTCACTTTGGAAACCAATGAAGCCGGGAGAACCCTCGTGGCCTTCGCCTTGGGGTGATGGCCGACCCGGTTGGCATATCGAATGTTCGGCGATGGCGCATTCTTTGTTGGGATCAACGATTGATATTCATGGCGGGGGTTTAGATTTACTTTTTCCCCACCATGAAAATGAGCTTGCTCAGTCCGAAGCTTGCTCGCATCAGCCGTTCTCGCGATTTTGGATGCATAATAACATGATCGAGTTTGCCGGCGCGAAAATGTCAAAATCACTAGGTAATGTGCGCACAGCTAGGCAGTTTCTTGGGGAATATCCGGCTGAAATTTTAAAATTTCTTTTGAATAGCGTTCATTACAGAAGCGTTTGTGATTTTTCGGATAAAAGCGTGGGTCAGGCGATCAAAAGCTTATCTAAATTTTACTCGGCACTGGAAAAAGCGCGTCGGTGGGCCAACACCAACTCTGTTACCGGTGCGCCTTCCTTGCTTCAGTTGTCAGTTTGGAAAGCCACAGAATTGGAATTAAAGCTGATCCCAGAGCTTTCGCATAAAGCGCAAATCCATTTTGAAAAAGCGCAAGAAGCCTTGCATGATGATTTGAACACACCAGAAGTATTTGCCGAAATTTTTGTTCTTACCAAAGAATTTCAAATTTACCTGACGCAAAAATCAGTCACCGCAGATCAGAAGAAAAAAGCATCAGAGCTTTATTTGCGGTGGATGAACTATTTTGCAGAATTGTTTTTTATTTTTCAGCAACAGCCTGAAGAGTTTTTAAAACAGCTTGATCAAAAACTTCTGCAAGATTTGGGAATTACAGAAGCCGAAATCAATGATTTGGTTGAAAAAAGAAGTGTAGCCAAAAAACAAAAAGACTTCGGTCTGTCTGATCAGATCCGCGACGCCCTTGTTAAAAAGGGGATATCTGTGATGGACGGTGCTCTACGGACAACTTGGGAAGTGATTAAGTAAAAAGGCGTTAGGTCCTAAAAATAATGAAGTCGTTTAAAATTCAGACTCAATATCAACCGGCCGGGGATCAACCAAAAGCCATTCATGAATTGATTGAAACTTTTGATCGTGGTTTAAAGCACCAGACTCTATTGGGGGTTACGGGTTCGGGCAAAACCTTCACCATGGCCAACGTCATAGAAAAATTAAATGTCCCAACCTTGGTGCTAGCGCCAAACAAAACTTTGGCCGCGCAGTTATATTCTGAGTTTAAAGAACTCTTCCCCTTCAACGCTGTTGAATATTTTGTCAGCTATTATGACTACTACCAGCCCGAGGCCTACGTGCCGTCGACAGATACTTTTATTGAAAAGGATTCGGCGATCAACGACCAGATCGATCGCATGCGCCATTCTGCGACGCGGTCTTTGTTAGAAAGAAAAGACGTGCTGATTGTCAGCAGCGTTTCGTGCATCTACGGAATTGGAAGCCCCGACACTTACGAAGGTATGAGCGTCGAGATTTCCGTGAACCAACAAGTCAAACGAGATGAACTGTTGCGTGAATTAATTCGCATTCAGTACCAGCGCAACAACGTCGATTTTCATCGAGGCACTTTACGTGTGCGCGGCGACCGGATCGAAATTTTTCCGCCTTACGAGGAAAATCGCGCGATCCTGATTGAATTTTTTGGGGATTTTATTGAATCCATTCATTGGGTGGATCCATTGACGGGCCAAAAACTTCAGGAAGTGGAAAAGCTTTCGGTCTATCCGTCCTCGCACTACGCGACTGGTGACGATGTTCTAAAGCGCGCTGTTCACACCATTCGCGATGAACTTCGTGACCGCATCCAGCACTACCAACGCGAAATGCGCCCCATGGAAGCGCAGCGGATCGAACAGCGCACGCTTTACGATATCGAGATGATCGAACAAATGGGATTTTGTTCGGGAATTGAAAACTACTCGAGACACCTTACCGGTCGCGGGCCCGGAGAACCTCCGCCAACGTTGTTAGAATATTTTCCAAAAGAATTTCTAACGGTGATTGATGAATCTCATATCACCGTTCCACAGATTGGCGGGATGTCGCGGGGGGATCAGGCCCGCAAAAGCACTTTGGTGGAACACGGTTTTAGACTGCCATCAGCGCTAGACAATCGGCCTTTGCAGTTTCAAGAATTTGAAAAATTAGTCAATCGGGTCGTGTATGTTTCGGCAACCCCGAACACCTACGAAATCGAAAAATCAGAAGGCATGATCGTCGAACAAATTATTCGGCCCACGGGACTGACCGATCCCGAAGTTGAAATTCGCCCGGTCAAACATCAAGTCGACGATTTGCTGAATGAGATTCGAAAACGAATAGCTGTTCAAGAACGGGTGCTGATCACTACCCTAACCAAACGAAGCGCCGAGGACCTGACAGAATATTTTGAAAGTGTCGGAATCAAGGTCAAGTACTTACACAGCGAAATCGAGACCATGGAAAGATCTGAAATTTTGCGCGATCTGCGATTGGGCGTCATCGATGTTTTGATCGGCATTAATCTTTTGCGCGAGGGCTTGGATTTGCCCGAAGTTTCTTTGGTAGGAATCACAGACGCAGATAAAGAAGGCTTTCTTCGGTCCGAGCGATCGCTGATTCAAACAATAGGTCGTGCCGCCAGAAATATAAATGGCCGAGTGATTTTATACGCAGACACCATGACCCAATCTATCAAAAAAGCCGTGGGCGAAACCGATCGACGCCGCGATATTCAGAAAAAATATAATATCGAACATGGAATTACGCCTAAAACGATTAAAAAGAAAATCAGCGAAGGGTTGGGAGAACTTTTTGACGGGCAACCGATAGTCGAGGTGGCTCAATTTGAAAAGGGCGTTGGGATTTCTGGAAAATCAATGGTCCCAGCTAAAAACTTAAAAGAAATTGGTAAAAAAATAGAAAAACTAAAAATCGAAATGAAGAAAAAAGCGTCCGCATTGCAATTTGAAGAGGCCGCCTCCCTTCGCGACGAAATCAAACGGCTGCAGATCTTCGAGCTTGAGAATAAAACACCATGAATGACGCTATAAACGGTTCAGGCGATGCGCCCTCGGAACGCTTTCTTCTGATCAAAGAAAAGATCAAAGAATTTCCGCTGACCCCCGGCGTGTATCTGATGAAAAATCAGAACGAGAAAATTATTTACGTAGGCAAAGCAAAAAACTTAAGGACTCGCGTGCGAAATTATTTTCAAGGTCTGAATGATCACCCGGCGCGAACCCGTTTTTTGGTGCGGCAAATTTATGATCTAGATTTTATTTTAACTCCGACAGAAGTCGAAGCGCTTTTGCTTGAAGCCACGCTGATCAAAAAGCATCGGCCCAAATTTAATATTCGCCTAAAAGACGATAAGTCCTACCCTTATATTAAATACAGCGCCGAGGATGATTTCCCTCGTTTGTATTTTTCAAGAAAAGTGAAAAAAGATGGTGGCATTTATTTTGGGCCATTCCCTCGCGGTCAGTCCATTTCAGAAACCATTCGATTTTTAAATCGGCTTTTTAAAATTCGCGACTGCAATGACGCTTTTTTTAAATCTCGAAAGCGCCCGTGTTTAACTTATCAAATTGGCCGGTGTTCGGCGCCGTGCGTGGATTACGTGACCAAGGATCAGTACCGATCTGAAGTTCATCCGGCGCTGACTTTTTTGCAAGGGCAAGATCGGCAGCTGATCCAAGATTTAAAACTCAAAATGAAGCAGTCATCGGTAGAAGAGCGCTTTGAGGTCGCCGCGCACTTGCGCGATACGATAGGTGCCCTGAGCAGTGTTTTAGAAAAACAATCGGTCTTAAGTCACAAACAAAAACTGGATCAAGACGCCATTAGTTTTTTTGGCGACGAGCGTGGATGTCTGATTGAAACCCTGCACGTTAGGCAAGGTCGACTGTTGGGTGCGCGTCCGTTTTTTTTCTCGCATATCAACCCGCAGGACCGCGGTGAAGATCTTCGCGACTGGTTGATCTCGTTTTTAAATCAATACTATGACGAGAACATGATTCCTGATGAAGTTTTGCTATCGGTGGATTTGGGTCGCGACTTGACCCAATTGTTAGAAAATTTATTAACCCAGCGAAAAGAAAAAAAAGTTTCTGTGAAATTGGCCCACGAATCCAGTCGCCGAAAATTAGTCGAGATGGCCACTAAAAATGCCGAGGCTCAGTTTGAGAAGTTCGTCACACAAACCGACGAGCGTCGCTTGGGTCTCGAAGAAATCAAGACCAAACTTTCTCTGCCCACTTTGCCATCCAGAATTGAGTGCTATGATATTTCAACGTTTCAGGGAAAAGAGACGGTCGCATCGCAAGTGGTGTTTACCGACGGCCTGCCGGATCGCGATCAGTACCGCAGATATAGAATTAAAACGGTCACAGGCATTGATGATTTTTTGTCGATGAAGGAAGTCATCTCGCGGCGTTTTGCTATAAAAGAAAAATCAGCCGATGGAACGATAAGAGTCGAACAGCCCAAACCCGATTTGATAGTGATCGACGGGGGCAAGGGTCAGTTGGGCGTAGTCACCAAGCTTTTGCAAGAGATGCAGCAAAGCTACCCTGTAGTGGGATTGGCAAAAGCTCGCACCGCTAGTGACTTTAAAAGTCAGAAATTAAAACAAACGGAAGAAAGATTTTATTTACCGGGTCGACAAAATCCTGTGGTCTTTAGACCAAGCTCCGATGCCTACCAAGTTTTGGTCGGCATTCGCGACGAGGCCCATCGCTTTGCGATCACCTATCACCGTAAATTGCGCGAGGCCACCAGTCTGGAAAGCGAACTAGATTCAGTCGTAGGGTTGGGCGATAAACGCCGAAAGGAACTTTTGGGCAGATTCGGAAGCCTGGATCAAATCAAACTGGCCACTGCGGAAGAGATCGCCAAAATCAAGGGCTTCAACCGAATCCTGGCCGAGAGAATCCTACTTCAATTGCAAGAACCTGAAGAACCCGAAGTGTGAAGGCCTTGTTGATTTCAATCCGTTCTTGAGGTTAAGTCACGGGTGATGTTTGAACTACCAGCTCAAATTTATTTTTCCGAAGTGCTAGGGGTTCGGAGTTTGATTTTTCCGGTCAGCCCCTTAAAGCCATATTTGATTTTGACCACGATCGATCTGGCCCCAATGGAAATTAAAATGTTGGAAAATATTCTGACGGCACTTCGATGGAAACCTAACAATTATCAGATAGAGAGAGTTCATCCCTTGCAGTCGGACGGAGTTTTCCCAGATTTATTTAAAATGATTTTTAGTTTTGGGATTCCAGTTGCGAATCAAAACAATGCAAAATCTTTTCCATCGCTGGTGGATCTAAACCAAGATCCCAGCTTAAAAAAAGCAGTATGGGATCAGTTAAAAACCTTCGCCTCCAGCAACTAGTTTTCAAATTGCTCGAAAACCTTATCAAGAAAAAATTGGGTTTTAGAGGGAATTTGTTTTTCGGGATAGAAGTGTTGAGATAATCTCAAATACGGATTTACTTTTTTTAAGATTCAAGGCTGGAAGGACTTCAATCCGGCCGCTTGTGGTTCAGGTAACGGGAAAAAGAATTCATTACAAAAAGATGAAGTTTAGCTTGCGTATATTTATACAGAAACCATGGCAGGGCCGGTCTAAAATCGTGAATCGCAGCGATCACAAATTTTCGATTTAATACAACTCTAAATTCTAGTCGCCCGCGATTTTTTATCGACACCAAAAGTCCGCGCACGACGTAGAGAAGTTGACGATCTTGATTGCTGCGTTCTTCGCTCAGTTCCATCTCTAGTAAATTGACGGGACTGCCAAACAAGGAAAAGCTTGTTAGCTGTCCCCGCTGGCGAACCACAATCAGTGGCGATAAAAATTTAGGCAGCCAGGTCAGGTACTGATCTTTTACCCAAACTGCATTTTTGTTTTGAGGAAGAATGAGTCGCTGTACTGATCGATCTGTTTTGCGCCGAATCCGAAAGCGAAAAAAAAATTGGCCAGGAATGGACTTGAAAGAAATATTTTTCAGTAGGTCGCCGTAATCTTTTTGTCGATCCGGCCGGGTATGAAATAGGTGATCGGGTCTGGCTAACATTTCGTGCTCTAAAGATTCAATCAGGGGATAGACCAAATCTTTTGATGAATTTGTAATTAAGCTGACCCACAGTCGCGAAAGCGTCGGCGTGAAAAAGGGGACGCTGATAAAAAACCTTTTAAAACCCATCGCTTTTGCGGTCAGGTTCATCATCTGCATATAAGTCAAAGGCAAGCACCCGGCCAGATCATAAGTTTTTCCCACGTGATCCAAATCGGCAGTGGCCGCGGTCAGCGCCTGAATCACAGTCTGCAGATCCACCGGCGTGGTCAGCGTTTGCGTCCACTTCGGGCAAATCATCACCGGAAGCCTTTTCACCAGCTTAATTAGGATTTGAAATGAAGACCCTGCCTGACCCAAAATTAGTCCTGCCCTAAAAATAGTGGTGGGAAGTTGATATTCGCTAAACACTTCTTCCACTTCAAGACGACTTCGAAGGTGCAACGACAATTTAGGTTTATCGGGAATCAGTCCGCCAAGATAAATCAGCTGTTTGACGGCAGCGCCTTTCAGTACTCGAGAAAAATTATCCGCCAGAATTAAATCATAATCCGCAAAAGATCCCTGATCTAGTTGAGCTGTGGGGCCCATCGAGTGGACCAAGTACAACGCGTAGTCGACGGCTTTGGGAAGCGAATATTCAATGGATTTTAGAGAGAACAAATCGCAAGGTTTCCAAATCACGCGGGGGTCTTCTGATTGTTGTTGCGATCTAGACAGCGCGGTGATTTGGGCTGCGGGAAATTTTTCTAGGAGTTTTGCGATCAGTTCGCGTCCGATGTACCCGCTGGCCCCAGCGACCACTATGATGGGCGTGCGGTGAGGGGTTTTGCTCAAGGAGAAACCTCGAGCCAAATTTCATTACGTCGTAAAAACCAAAGTCGAAACGGAGAATCAAACCTAGCAAAAATAGGTTCGCCAATCGTTTTGATATTGTTTTTCTCAAGGTCGGTTTTAAATAAAGCCAGTTCGGATCTAAAACGAGATTCTGACCACGATCCTGAATAGCTATGCACGGCCACTTTGCGCGGCGGAATTTTTCGCAAATGCACGCGAGAATCATCGGGTTCCGGCAAGTTGTCCATCGTCCATTTGTCTGGCATTGTAAATTGCACCAACTGTCCCCTTTGATCGGCGATTTGGGTTTGGATGACCGTCGCTGTCATGGCGATTTTTTCTGAGGGTCGTTCGGCCGGAGACTGCTGAGCCACCGGCGCCGTCATCTCAATTTTGGCTTTGGATTTATTCTTCCCGAAAATATAATCGGCCAAAATCCGAAAAGCCCTATTTCCAGCTTGATCGAAGCCAGATTCAATCACAGTTTCGGCTACAATCGTGGCATCGTACGCTCGAATTTCATATTTCTCGTTTTTTGTTTCCACAGTAAATTGAGATTCACTCACAGCCATAGCTTTGAAACTGAAGATGGAGAATAAAAGTGCGGAAAAAAACGCCATTGAAATAAATATGTTTTTCAAGTTGAGGATCCTTATTAGAAAGCGAAGAGGACAGCATGATTTCCTCACGGAGGTTAAAGAAGTTCAATTCATAAATGGCTCGTATGCTTTTTTACCCAAATTTATCCGAGAGCAGAATTGACGAAAAAAAGGAATGCGGTTGTTTTGGGTTTTAGTTATTTTCCCAACTCCGACCCGGAGTATTTTCCAGTGAATGTTCAAAAAAACTAAGGACATAAAATGGGATAAGTCTGCGGGCCCCCTGTTCAGTTATTTCTGACAGTTGAAGGTCTAGCAAATTGACATTATCGCAAGGAAAAAGCTGTCGCTTGGGAATTGCACAATTCCAAAGCGTCTCATTTTGAGACACGCTCTTTGCCACTGTCACTATTTTTGACAGTCGCAGAACAAAAAGTCGCAAGGTTCGTCGTGGGCCTTTTCACTATAAAAATCAAACCCTCTAAATCATTAGATATTTTTTGGCAGCATTTTGGCCCGTGCTTCGCATTTTGAAGAAGTAAGTAGAGAATCTTTTTAAAACAAGACTCTCTTGGAGGATAAAAAAATGAAATGGCGATTTAGATATTTCTACAGCTTAACGGTCTCTTTGGCTTTGGTCATTGGGGTTGGTTGCGCCAAGAAAGCGTCTGATCCGGAAATTCCGGCAGCGTCGCCCGTAACACCGGACCCGGCAGTCACTGATGATCGTGGGACAGGATCGACTCCGATTCAATTGGGTGGGGCGACGGTCGACTTTGTGCCTTCAGCCAACTTTTATCAATATGCTTCTGTGAACCATCCTTTGAACGCACCCAAGGACTACAAGTTGCAAGTTAAGTTGTCCGATATTGGCGGCGGAAAATACGCGGGTTCGGTTGTTGTTTCGTACATCGACAATAACCTTTATAATTGGGGTCACTTTCAGTCTGGCCAGGGAACAGTGAAAATATCGACCCGCGATACAGGTAAAAACGAGGCCGAGTTCAATCGTTGGTTTAAGTGGCAGGGGAAGAGTGTGTTCCATGGATTCTTCCAAGATAAATGGGGCTCGATCGTATTGGTGGTTGATAGCAGTTTAAGCTTAGGTGATGGTGCTGGGCTTTCGAACCTGGGCGGAAAAGTTTATTTTAAAAACTTTCCCAACGTTATGCCGACCCAAGAACAATATGTGATGGGTGGGACGTACAATGAAAAGTGCTGGTTTCGCTTGGGGCTAAATCCCTACAAGTGCCGTACCTTTTTAGTAGGTCCGGATATCGTTACGACCAGCGCTTTGTATCCTGTAGCTGAAGATGGTTACCAAGTTTTAGGAACTTTTTCCGGAATGAATTCAACACAAGGTTTTTCGCAGTAGCTTTATGATCAAGGATTTTTATCGGGTTCGAATTGGAACTGGAATGGAAAGTGAGAACAGGAAAATAATTTTAGCAAAATAGGTTTTTTAAAAAAAAAGTAAAAACGGATCGAGCAAGGAGAAAAAGTATGAAATGGAAAAACAACCTCTACAAAGTGACTGTGGGTTTCTACGTCGTGTTGTTTCTAACTCTGATGACAGCTTGTAATAACAACAAGGGCGGCGGTGGCGATGGTGGGGGGGCAGCTCCTGTTAACCCCTATGTGGGGCAACCCGGGGCGATTGCTCCTAGCGGTGTTCCCGTTTGTCAGAATTGCCCGACGAATGCTTTTCCGATTTTAAATCAGGTGCGAGCAGCATCAATGATGTCTTCGATTCAAATGACTTTCAATTTGTTTGGCGACCAAACTCGATTGCAAGGAATGATGGTCAGTGCTCAGGATTCCTTAGCGGCTATTTACAACGGACCGGTATCAATTCAAGGTCAGATGATTTTTTCAGCACAAGAAGTCAATTTGTGCAACGTACCCGCAGGGACTTACAATCTGACAACGATTCAGGCCGGGGGTCTTTCGGCTGGAAATATCGCAAATCTTGGAATTGCCGCGCAAGGAAACGGGATCCTTTTGCAGTTCTTGATCACGAACACAATTTTAAATTCGCCCAATGGACGCCTGACTCAAGATAACGGCAACGTGGTGCTAAGCTCGCCAGGGGGTTCTGCAGGTCTGCAGTTGGTCTCGATCAACGGACAGCCCTGCGGAAGATCAATCTCGTTGCGATAAAAACGTTTTCATTCTTAGAAATGCAAGTGGACGTAAGGGTGCCATTGAACTTTTTAATTTTGGAGTTTGCAAAATGATTAATTCACCTGCGCCCGCACAAAACCCCGTAAAAGCACCGCATCCCTTTTTTGCGTAACGGTTCGCCAAATGCGTCGTTACGTAAAAAGGGATGCGGTACCTCGAACGCGCGGTACCTCGAACGGGATTGTAGCTTCTTGTATGGTCGTCGGGGGAACGTTGATGACCGGTGATCGTCACTTTGAACACGTCGGACAAATCCAAACTCAATTTTTGGATCCGAAATGAACTCGAAAGCCATCGGTCTAAAAAAATTTTCCATTAAAAAATCTTCACCGCGACGCGCGTTTTCGCTTGAATCTTTGCCCCTTTCTCTCAAGATGGAAGAATGCTGCCGTTTTGGATTGAATTTTTCGAGGATTTACAAAATATCCGAGGTCGCTCGCAAAATACGGTGCTGGCCTACCGGCGCGATCTAGAACTCTACGAAACGTTTCTTGAATCTGGAAAAAAATTAGAACACTTTTATGAATTTATGAGAACTCATCAACTATCTCCAAGATCGCAGGCGCGCGTGGTTTCAAGCCTTCGAACGTATTTTAAATATTGCGAGAAAAAAGGCCAGAAGTCGCCTGAACTTCTGGATCTCAAATCACCACCCATAAAAGTAAAGCTTCCGCGAATTATTAGCTTTGATGAATTCAAACAATTATTTCAACAAGCCAAAGTGGATAGTCCTCACAAGACCAGCCGAAATGAACTTACGCTTTTGATGTTGTACGGGGTTGGCTGCAGGGTTAGCGAATTAATTCATCTGGATTTGGCAGATTATCAAGAAAGCGAAATGACGTTAAAAATTTTGGGCAAAGGCAATAAAGAACGTCTGGTGCCTTTGACCCAAGAAGTAAATGAAAAGCTGGTGACTTATCTTAAGCTGCACCGAGAACATCTACTGAAAAATGAAAAAGTCGATTCGATTATAATAAACGAAAAGGGTCGAAGACCCTCGCGCGTCGATATTTGGCGATGGCTTGCAGCTTGGTCCCATCAAGCAGGTTTTGCAGACCCTGTGGGTCCGCACCAATTTCGGCATGCCTGCGCGACATCGCTTTTGGAAAATGGCGCAGACTTGCGAGCGATTCAAATGCTTTTGGGGCACGCCAGTTTGCAGACGACCCAAATCTACACGACGGTAACTCACAAAAACTTGGTGCGAACGATCGACGACCACCACCCTTTGGCCAAGCTAGAAAAATAGCTTCGGACAAATATCCAGAACTGATCCGAAATCTGAATTTGCGACTTAGTTTTAAACGGGTCTGCCCGTGATCCTCGGCTTGCAGTGGTTTCTCCTTGGGGAGATCTCTGACGATGACTTTAAATTCACTAATTTTTGATGGGCACGAACTTCTTCCGATTTCTGTCGAGCTCACGTTATGGCCAGGGCTTCCGGGAATTCAATTTTTGGGATTGCCCGACCAACATTTAAAAGAAAGCGCCCATCGAATTAAGAGCGCGATCAAAAACCAAGGTTTTGAATTTCCAAAAGCGCAACAAATTTTAGTCAATCTTCGGCCAAGCCATATCAAAAAAAATTCCCGCGGCGTCGAGCTAGCCGTGGCTTTGGCATTTTTATTCGAGTCCGGACAAATCCACGCTGTCGACGACATCGATCAAACGTTTTTTTACGGAGAACTTTCTTTACAAGGCGAAGTCTTCGAGCCGCAAGATGCCTGCCAAGCGCCTTTGGTAAAAGATCAAATTTTTTTAACCGGAAAAATTCCATCAAGCGTATTGCCCGAGAAAAACTTTTATCCCTTTCGTCGGAAAATTCTTTCGCAGTTGAAGGACTTTGAAACCCTAGTGTCTTTGCCGGCACAAGAAGTTTTTGCTTTTCCTTTTCACCGGCCAGAAGAATTTAAAAATCTTCAGTTTTCGGAAAACCATGCGAAAATGCTGACTCTGATTGCTTGCGGAGAACATTCCACTTTGTTTGCGGGGCCTGCAGGATCTGGCAAAAGTACGCAAGCGCAAGTGGTGCACTCGTTGATGGAAGATCCTAGTTCAGACTGGATTATGGATTGGCAAAAAACCGGATCGATTCCTGAATTTCGGCCATTGCGAAAACCGCATCACACGACCCCGGTGATGGCGCTGCTGGGGGGCGGGCAGCAAATGTTTCGCGGTGAGATCGCCAAAGCCCACGGCGGCGCTTTGTTGCTGGATGAGTTTTTAGAATTTCATCCCATGGTGCTTGAAGCCCTGCGCGAGCCTATAGAAGAACGCCAGATGATGATCTGTAGGCGCGGCGAATCCCGTCGAGAAAAAACTGATTTCTTAATATTGGCGACGTCAAACCTTTGCCCCTGTGGCGATTATTTGCCAGGCAGTTTTAAAAACTCGCGATGTGCTTTTACCCTGCAACGATGCTCGTCGACATTACGAAAATTGAGCGGGCCTTTGCTGGATCGGTTTGAAATGCTTAACTTTGTTAAAAGCACCGAGCTTGGTAAAGTCGATTGGATAACGATGCACGAAAAAGTCAAAGCCGGAATTCAGTTTCGCCGTGACATGCGCAAACAAGATCACGCCAATTCAAGAATTTCGTCGCTGATGCTGACCGCGTGGGCCACTAACCCCGAGATTTCGGCGCTATTACCCAAATATTTAACATCACAACGAAGGATCAAAGCGCTATTGAAAGTGGCCCGTACCCTGGCAGATCTAGATCAATCCGAAAAAATCAAAGCGCCGCATTTGCTGCAATCATTGGAACTAACCGTGCATCGCTTCGATCAACTTCGCCAAATGAACTAAAAAAATCAGCTTCATGGCCCCCAGCGGATAAATTGACATCACCAAGTGATCCGGATAGTTGTTGAAGCTCAACGGAAAGCGAAAGAGCTGGTGGCGTAGCCAAGTGGTTAGGCAACGGTCTGCAAAGCTGTGATGCCTTGGAAGTGATGAACGTAAATGAAGGAAATGTTTAGTAAAATGAATTTTGAGTGGTTAGAGCAAAATCAAAAGTGGTTAGAGGCTAACTACTCAGTTTGTGAGTCAATAAATCAAAGTGGTGCGGTAGCCAAGCGGTTAGGCAGTGGTCTGCAAAACCATTTAGATCGGTTCAACTCCGATCCGCACCTCCAACTTATTGATTTTATTTATGTATTTTTAAGTTGTGAATTTCGGGTGATTAGAAAATGGGAATTGTTACCCAAGAAATGATCGAAGAATCCAAGAAAATCCAACTCAAGGTTGTCGATCAAAGAATTTATAAAAATGCAAAGGCAGTTATTTTAGATTTTCCATTTACCAGACCAAAGATCATCTAGGAAGTATGTCCAAGGTAAAATATGAATTCCCTCAACAGTGCGCGGGCGTTTTTCAAGGCTTATCACTACAAAATCCTTCACCAACTTTTCTTCTTTCAAAGCAAGTAAGCCTTTTAAGTCCCTGAGTGCTACATTTTCTTTAGCTTTTACTTCAATGGCAACGTGATCGTTAATAATAAAATCAACTTCATATCCAGATTTTGAACGCCAATAGGAAAGTTCTCCCTTGTTTTCATAATCACAAAAGGATCGCAATTCATGAAAAATATAGGTTTCAAAGGCTTCGCCAAATTCAGGGGATTTTTGCTTCAAGCGATTTCTGTTTTGAAGGGTTCTTGTGACACCGACATCAAAAAAATAGAATTTACTTGTGACGATGGCTTTTCGTTTCATAGTTTCTTTAAAGGGGTGAAGCTCAAAAGCAATCAGCGTATCTTTAAGGATTTGAAAATATTCTCTCACAGTTGTAAGTTTAACTTGGGAATCACTGGCAATCTGAGAAAAGTTTATTAGATTTGCTTGACTGAGTGCCGCTACTTCTAAAAACCGGCTAAATGCAGGAAGATTGCGTGTTAATCCTTCAGCGTGGATCTCATTTTGAAGATAATCTCCACAATAACTTTTCAAATCTTCTTCAGGGGAATCAGACAAATAAATTGAAGGGAGCAGGCCACGGTTCAAAGCTTTGAGAAGATCAAAGTCCTTAAGCTCTGCTTTCACAAAAGGATGAAGTGTACGATGTCTTGCGCGTCCACCTAGAAGGTTGACACCACCATGCCGAAGCTTGCGGCTGCTGGAGCCTGTCATTAAAAAGCGTATTCCTTTTTCCTCGATGAGCCAATGGATTTCATCAAGCAACTGAGGGAGTTTCTGAATTTCATCAATGACAACGATTTTATCTTTTGAGGTAACTTCCTCTCGAAGTCTAGAGGGACGTTGATTCAAAGCTAAAAAGGTGTCACTTTCTAAAAGATTATAAGTTTTGATATTCTTCAGGGTGTTTCTAATCAGAGAGCTTTTGCCGGTTTGGCGGGCTCCAAATAAAAAAAGAGATTTTTTCTCTAAAACTTCATTTAAGTCTAATTTTCTAGAGATATACATTAATCCACCTATCGGCTAACCCGTCAATTATCATGATAATTGACGGGTTATATGTCAATTGTTTTATTGCTTTTTTAGCCCTGACCTCATCGAATTAGCCAAATTTAAAAATTTCAGCCTAACTTGGAAATGCTTGATTTCCTTTGGCATAAACCTAATAGCGGTTAGGCAGTGGTCTGCAAAACCGTGTACGCCGGTTCGAACCCGGCCGCCACCTCCAAATTATTTGGCTGTTCTCATTTGCCTCTTCTCATTTATTGGAAGCATTTCGCTGGAGATTCAATTCTAAAATCTGCGCTTCTAAGCTACCGGCATTTACGAACTTTTTTTGTGGTTGGTTTTTTGGGGCTGATGATGATTTGGAAATCAGCGGTGGTAGCGACTAGGTTGGGCATTTTTGCTCGAAGCGCCAAGTATTTTGCTTCTGAGAAATCGGTATCTGCCAGGCCTGCTATGCCCAGTTCTCCAGCCTGGCGGTACTTTTCGACGGCTTTGATTGCAGCGGCCAAGGGGCCTTTAACGAAGTCGACAAATTCGGGCGAACGCGTTTGTTCGACCATTTCCAAATCTTTGATCACCAATGACCAAAGCGGATTAAGCTGGCGAACGGGTGTACCAGCAACTCCATAGTTCTCAGAGAAGAACAAAAAGACCAACGGGATCATTGAAAAGATGCGTGGCAATCACGTCCAAGTTTTGGCGCGTGCAATCTTTTAGAAAATTGTAAGCTTTTATATTCGAGCTTCTTATCAGCCTGGCAATTTCAATGTAGGGATGGGAAAGTTCATGGATTGGCTTACTCACCGCCGCTACAATCATTAACGCAGGGCTATTGTATTTTGCAAAAAGCTCAACCAGGGTCTGGTCATATTCAGAACCGGCCATTATCGAGTTTGCAAAATCTTTTACAAAGGGCGCCGCCAGCATTTCCTAAAAAAAGAGCAGCTGCATTTCGATCCAACAATTGTAAGTCAGGTTTTGCAAAAAAGGGGCGCGGGTCCAAAGTATATTCGTAGGCAATTGGATCGATGTAGCTATTAATTCTTGCTGTCACGGAATCCCGAAGTGCTTGCCGGACCGGTGATTGCGAAAAAGGCGGCAAATACCCTAAATCCCGAAGCTCCTGATATTGGCGTGCCCTTTTTGAATCCTGGACCGAAGAGCCGCTCATCAATGCATTGGCCTGGTCGACAAAACCATTTTCGCGCAATCGCATCTCGGCGTAGGTGACGATCGTCGCCTCACTAACTTGTAAGGTCGAATAGGGAATGTCGGGCACTAACCCAGTTTTCCCCCCGAACCGAGAAATCCGCTTGGCTTTTTCATAAAGGACATGGAGCTCATGGGACATCCTTTGCGCGTGGACATTCGGTCCATAACAAAGTCCGAAGATCACTATCAGCTTAGAGAACAATCCTAAAATTTTTAATGGATTTCTCTCGTTGAGACCCTCCTAAGTCGATTTATGCAAATGGTGTGTCATTGCGAGCATCATCTTCTGGCTGATCTTTCAAAAAAGATCAAGAAGTTTGGCCGTAGGCGTGCGAGGGCACATTATTTTGCGAATTTGTTTTACGAAATTGTTTTAGAAAAGGCCGAAGGAGATCGCCGCGATAAATTGCGATCGTATCATTCAGGATCGCCGCTACTGTCCGGGACGACTCAATTAACAGCGTCCTGAGCGATTTTTTTTACGGCGAGTAAATATTATTCCTACCGCAAACCCAGTGGCTGACAAAGCAAACTACGAAAGCGTAAGGCGCAATATGCGATCCAAACAATTCAATTGCTAATATGCTGCCGGCCACTGGAGTCTTTGAGGCCGCAGAAAAAATCGCCGAAAAACCAAGTGCCGAAAGTATCTGAAGCGAAACGGGTAGCAACGCGGAAAGTGCGCTTCCTAATGTGGTTCCCATGACAACCAGGGGAATAAATTCTCCCCCTTTAAATCCAGATCCGACAGAAAGTGCGGTGAGCAGTCCTTTGATCAAAGGTTGGACCCACGAAACTTTGGCCTGCATTGCATTTTGAATCATGGGTAAACTTAAGCCTTCGAAATCTACCAAGAATTTTATCTGAAAAAGGAATAGTAAAATTAAACCGCCGGCCATTGGGCGAAGCCCCTGATTTAATCCTGCTTTTAATCCTTCTTTTTTTCCTAGATTTTGAAAAAAACGAACAGCTTGAATAAACAACCTTGCGGTCAGGCCAAAAGCTACTCCTGCAAGGATCACCCAAAAGAAATTCAAAAAATGAAATTCAATGGATTCAAGGCGTGCCACTTGCAGATGCGGCGCTTGCAACGAAATCGCAATGCTATTAATAAGTGCGTTAGATAGTATACATAAACATTGATTTAATTTTCAGATATGTTTTAATTGGTTATGAAAAAAACTGACGCCAGAAAATTAGACCATCAAACCCTAGAAGATATGAGAGTACGCGCTGTAAAAGCGG
>JANYDD010000085.1 GCA_025359945.1 Bdellovibrio sp.
TTGGCTGGATTTGTAAATATAGAAGACTTAGCAAAGACTACGAACACTTCACCGATTCAAGTGAATCGATGATTTATATCGCCATGATACAGCTCATGCTGCACAGACTTGCTCGACACAACACTTCTTAAACACGCTCTAACGTAAGCAAATAAACTAGACTGTTGGGTCCAGGCGAATGTTTGCTAAGCTAAAGTTTGAATGCGATCTAGAAACCTTTATTTTTTCGTTTTAATTATGATTGGCCAATTGCCGACGTGGGCCCAATCTCAAAACGCGAGCAACGTCATTAACGTTGAGATTTCAAAAGTGCTTACGGTACTGAACTTATTGAATGCCGGCAACTACTGCCAAAATAGACGCATTTCAGAATTTCCCAGCGAACTTGAACTTCCACGGTTTGACATATCCTTTCGAGATACGAACTTGTGTGATGGTAAAATGAATTTTAGAAAAATCTGTAATATTGCTACCGATTCTTGTTGGCGCAGAACCGGGAGTGATGCTTGCTGGAAGCCATCCGTTGAAAGATTTCGAGACGTTAGCTTTGCAAAAAACGTTTACGAAAACCTTGCTCAGCTTTTTGAAAAAGTAACCCAAAAAGAGCCATTTCTCTCCACTTGCTGTGGCCAAGATACCGATTGTAGGACGAGTTTTTCTAATACTAAGCTGAAAATCATTAAAGGACTTACGTTAAATGACCAAACCGCCCACTATGATGTACTTCAAAAAACAGTCCGAATGTCTGAAGGCAAGGTCTTGGGAATGCAAAGTGTAGAAGGCTTGGAACGTGTGGTGCTACATGAGCTTGGACATGCTTGCCAATTCAGCCAAAAGCCGGACATTGGAAACCACTTTGATCTTTCCTATTGCAGTCGCAGATTAGCCTCGGATCCCATTTTCGATTCAAAAGTCGGGGCCACTATCCGGGCGTGTACTGAGAAGTCACATAAAAAAGCGGCCGAGGAAAGTGGCGGGGAAGTCTGCTTAGGAGGTTGGATGAGCGAAGCCTTTGCAGATTTGATTTTTGCGAAACACATCGATTCCATCACAGTATTTGCATGGACCTGCGTGGGCGACACGGATGTGCGTCATGGGCCCTCCGCTGCTCATATGGATTGCTGGCTGCAAGATCCTAAAAACCAACAACTGCTTTGCGAATCAAAACCCAGAGAAACAAAATGAAATTCTGTTTTATACTATCCCTAATGACTGCCAACTTCGCATTTTCTGCAACGACAATTAGTTTAAAATCCGTGGATTATCAAAAAGTCGTCCACGAAATCAATCTGACTTTCACCGACAGCAAAGCATGCAGGTTGGCTGGCAAAATGAAAATCGAACCACAGCCAACTTCGCGGCAGTGCCAAGAATGGTCGACGCTTTCTAACGACGCCATAAAAGAAATGAAAAGCCCGTCCCGTGGCGAAACGCCTTTGCAGCAGTCCACCGTCGACGAGCCCATCTACCAATTTTCCTATCAAAACAAAACTCTGTGGCTAGATCTAAAAGCCCCTGAAGAGTGCGATCTTGAACGCGATGGAACCCTGAACTGCAAACCCAATCAACTGACCGCTGCAGAAAAGCTGCTACTGGAACTTCGCCCGTACTTTCGGTGAAAACTAGATTTTCTGGCCCAACTGAAACCTTGCTGGAACGCTGGCTTTCATAAACAGCCGTTCAACACAAGATTTTTTAAATAGATATGGGTTTGGGAATCTTTTTGGAATGAAAATAAAAGTTTTTGTGAATTTTCGTCGTAGCTGGGGTGAGAGAACTGGCCCTCTTTCGACGACAGCAAAATCTTCTGGCAGTTTTTTTCTCCGTCCCAAAAAATAATTTGTGCTTGGCGATTGGTTTTGTCCGCCGTTTCAAAAATAAGCTGCCGGTTTTGCGTCGACAGAACAAAGAAACTTCGAACTACAAAATTCCATTTATTCAAACTAGCCCAGTCCTGCTGCAAACCTTGAGGTCCCCGAGACCCGCCGGTCACTTTGGCCATCAATTCGGTTTGCCCATCATGCACAATCAAGGCCGAAGTCTGATTTTTAAAGACCCAAAACCCTAAAACGGGATAAGGCAGCGAATTTTCTACGATGCTTGTCTTTTGATTTTTCCAAGATAACTTTTGAACCTGAGCTACATTGTCGGTCTTTTGTTGTAAAAAATAAACTTCTTCGCGAGATTTTGAATCCGCCCAAAGCTGGCCGTCAAAGCCTTGATGAAAGGTCATCCGCTGAGGCGGTATATTTTTAGCTTGGGTTAAGTAAACTTCGGTAAAAAGTCGTTTGTCCTCGGGCCCGCCCTCTGGATTCCGCGGATACAGCGATCTAGGCGATTCTTTATCTTCGTCGGTCGTCGACACAAACAGAAATGTTTTTTCCTGCACCGGCAAAACTTGAATTGTTTCACCATCACTAAACTGAAGACGCTTTTCTTTTTGGGTTTTTAAATCGAATGAATAAATTTGAGAATTATTATGCAGACTTCGTCCGCGCGACAAAAAATAAATTAAATCAGAACCCTCTAAGCGAATTGGGTATTCGTTTTGACCAACCCACGTGACTTGAGTTCCAAACTGCGGATCCTCGCGCAAACCCACAACCCGCGCCAAGGGCACTGTCGGCGCTGAATGACAAGCATTGATTAGAAAAGCCAACACCAGTGGCGCGACTGTCGGAATTGTCTTTAGAATTTTTTGCACCAAATTTGTGGGGCTTCGTTTTTTCCATTCGGAAGCCGGCAGCCAAACCCAATCTTTTTTATTTTTTCTTGAGCTTTGAATCTTTGCCAACGAATTCCCAAAAGTGACAAAAATTTTATATTTAGTAATCGAGTGAACGAAATTAAATTTTTTGGGCTGCGCTTTCAGTTTTTTAAATTCTCCGGGTAGGATCCACTGATTTTTTAAAAACGGGGCTTGCTTATTTTCTGTGAATGCCAAAGTTTTATTTTTCCATTTTAATTCAGCCTGCCAGTGCCAAATCTCGACCGGCGATTTTGCTTTCTTTATGGGAAAGTCATCCATCGATTTTGTTTGCAATGCGTAGCAATTTGAATTCCATGGACAAACTAAACAGGCCGGTCGCTTAGGCGTGCAAATCGTCGAACCCAAATCCATCAGCGCTTGATTCAGATCTCTTGCCGAAAAACCTTTGACCAATTGATCTGCGAAGTCTTGAAAATAGTCTCGGCCCCGAGTTGTCCAAGCGGGCACAACAGCGCCCTTCCATCGGCTTAAAACACGAATCACATTGCCGTCGACCACCCCAACATTTTGGTCAAAAGCAATGCTGGCGACAGCGCGTGCCGTGTAGGGCCCAAATCCTGGCAAGGGTAAAAGCTGCTGAAAAGTTTCTGGAAAATGGGCAAGCCGGTTGAGTGCCACAGCAGATTTATGTAAATTTCGGGCTCTGGAATAATAGCCCAAACCGGACCAGACTTCGTAGACGTCTTCTATAGAAGACGTTGCCAAACTTTCTAAGTCGGGAAATTTTTTTACAAAGCGATCAAAATAAGGCCGCACGGCTTGTACTGTCGTCTGCTGAAGCATCACTTCTGAAATCCAAATCAAATACGGATCGCGAGATCCTCGCCACGGCATTTCACGCGGGTTTTGAAAATACCATTCCAAGAGTTTCATGGTTAGTGAACTAAGCTTTAATTTTTTGACCATAATTATTTGTCCACCCGGCATTGATTTCTGTCAAAAGCAATTGATCCATTGGCCAAGAGAAAAGCTGCTTGGCCGGGATACTTCATCGTTTTTAATAATTAGATCAATTCCATTGAATAATTTCAGAAAAAGTAAAAAACTAAAGTTCGATATGCGCCAGACAATGTTTGGTTGAGGCTAATGGTTCAGCTAAAAACGTGAGGGGTCAGTTGACTGTATGAAATCAAAAAAATCTTTCCTTCCGTTAAGCGGACGAGAATTTCCACGGTTTTCAGCGATTAAAACTTTTTTCAGATTGCCGCAAGCACAAGTCTCGGAAAACTTTGACGTGGCTTTGATGGGAATTCCATTTGACGGAGGGACCTCCTACCGACCCGGCGCCCGATTTGCCCCTTCGCAAGTGCGCGAGGCCTCAAGCCTTGGTCGAAGTTTTCATCTTGAGCAAAATATCTCGATTTTTGAAAAATTCAGTTGCGCTGATATTGGCGATTGTTCGGTGGTTCCAATTGATTTGGCAAAATCCTATCAAAAAATTGAAAAAACGGCCGGTCAGGTTCTAGAGACAAAGAAAAAACTTTTTTCGTGCGGCGGAGACCATTCGATCACGCTTCCACTTTTACGCGCTTTCAAAAAAAAATATAAAAAACCTCTTCGCCTGATCCACTTTGATGCGCACTTGGACACATACCCTGCAGCTTGGGACTGCGAATATCATCACGGAGCCTTTGCACGCCACGCGATTGACGAAGGACTGATCGACTCCAAGTCATCGCTGCAGATCGGAATCCGCGGGCCCTTGGCCGCCGCCAGTGACCTTAGCTTTTCGAAAAAACATCAACTTCCATTTTGGTCAGTGCACGATCTGCGAAGCAAAAATTTGAAAGATCTTTTAAAGAAATTAAAATGGGACGATCGACCCACCTACATTACCTTCGATGTCGACTGTCTTGATCCCGCGTTTGCGCCTGGGACCGGAACCCCGGTCGTCGGAGGACTAACCACCTATGAAACTCAAAGAATTCTGCAGACCTTGCCAATAAAAAATTTAGTGGGGGGAGACGTGGTCGAAGTTTGCCCCGCTTACGACGTTTCTCAAATCACATCGCTAGCAGCTGTCGACGTCCTATTCCAAATGCTCTGCCGCCTGGATTAACAAGGACTAGGCGGCCAGTGGGAATTCAACTCTGCTTTTTTACGCGGCTTTTTCTGCGATCAGTTTGTAGCCGCATTCTCCGCAGAATTTGGCGGTGGCAATGGCTTCGGCTTGGCACTGGGGACATTTTGTTTCGCTGCCGGATTTTTTCTTTTTGGCTTCCTCTTCGTTGATATCCACGAAACCTTTTTCATTCCACTTTTCGATTTCTTTCAGGATTTTCCAAATTTTTAAAGTTGTTTGCCATTCTCGAATTTCAAACTGAAACGCAACAGACCCATCGGCTCGGGTGGCGCGTTTAGCGAAAACACCACGGCCTTCTAGAATCGTAAAATGCCCATTGTTCAAGACCAAATTTAAATCGTCTTTAAAAGACTCTAAAACTTTAGCGTAATCCAGCGTCACCACTCCAAATCGGTCCGCGGGCACAGTTTCGCCAAGCTTTAGAAAATGATCCAATAAATTGTACGAAGTCGCATCGGGTTTTAAAATATCGCCCTTACCACCTTTAAAATAGTGATACTGATAGAATTCAAAAAAGGCTTCGATTGTGGATAAATCAAAAAAAGTGACTTTGTGAATTTCGTCAGGACCTTCGGGATCATCGATCGGTTTTCCCATGATATAGGTGGCCATTTTCATTTTCACCAACACATTAACTGCTTGCTCTAGCCGGCGGGGGGATTCGGTAAAAATGCGTTGGCCGTATTGCTTCATCATCACCCAGTCGATGGTGCGGCGCTGAGGATCTTTTTCATCTTTATCTGCCTTATGGTTGGCTGCGTGATAAATAGTTCCAAATATTTTTGCCACTTGGTCTTCAGGACAAGGGCTAGAATCTTTTTCCATCTTCTGTTTTTTAATTTCGTTAGAAGAAACTTTCAGGCGATCGATCAAAGATTTTATTAAAAGTTTCAAAAACTGAGGCGCAGATTCAACCTGAGCTTTGGCAGCATCCAAAGGAAATTCCATGTATTTAGTTTCGGTCGTCGCATAAATTGAAAACGGATGAACTCCCACCCCAGCAAGTGCCAGTTCGCCCAAAACTTGGGAAGATCCGATCGGAAAAATATCAATATTTTTTTTATTTCGATTCAAACAAACGCTGGCGCCACCGGACTGCACCAAAATCAAAGAGGCTATTTTGTCGCCCTCTTTAATTAAAAACTCGCCTTTTTTTGCTACTTTTGCCTGAGACATAAGTTCCTTCGAAGGGCTATGGACCCTGCAAATCACTTATCGTCAGGAAAATAAAAAGCTAAACAGCGAAAAAGGCTAAAGGCCCGTCCGGGAATAAACTAGTCGTTGGTGCGCGGTGGATTTGGGATCTTATCCGGAAGTGACGACAACGAAGACATGATTGGAAAGACCAAGCACAAACGACTAGTCTATTCCTGGACCGGCCCTAGTTGAAAACTTCTGTACCGTTCAAATCGTCATGTTCTGGATCGTCACGGTCTGGATCGTCATGGCGATCGTGCTTGTCATTGGCAGGTCGAAGACCTTTTTTCTTTATTTTCTCGACCAAGGTCGTACGATTCAGACGCAGTAAAATCGCGGCCTGATTTCGATTCCACCCCGTCTTTTCCAATGCCCGCAGGATCAAAGCGTTTTCAAATTGATCAACCGCAGTATTAAAGTCTAGCCCGTCCTCGGGCAAAGACTCTGAAATATTCTCGACTTTTAAAATCATCGGCCCTTGAATTAAATATTTTGGCGGCAAATCAGAAACTTCAATTCGCCCAGCGCCTTTTAGAATCGAAATTCGCTCAATTAAATTTTCAAGTTCTCGAATATTTCCCGGCCAGGGGTAAATCTGCAAATGTTCAACCGCCTGTGGAGAAATTCCAGCAAGCTTGCGTCCCTTAGTTTTATTCATCACGTCGATAAAATGCGCTAGCAATAAAGGAATATCTGACTTGCGATCTCTTAATGCCGGGACCTGAATGGGGATAACGTTCAGTCGATAAAATAAATCTTCACGAAACTGGCTTTGCTTGACTAGCTCTTCCAAGTTTTTGTTGGTGGCCGTGATCACTCGAACATTGGTTTGCAAACTTTTTGTTCCGCCCACGGGCTCGTAAACTTTTTCTTGCAAGACCCTTAGCAGTTTTACTTGCAGCGCGGGCTCAAGATCCCCGATTTCGTCCAAAAATAAAGTTCCGCCGTCGGCAAGCTCAAACCTGCCGACGCGGTTTTGAATTGCACCGGTGAAGGCACCTTTGACATGTCCAAAAAGCTCGCTTTCTAAAAGTTCTGAAGGTATTGCTCCACAATTGATGGCAACAAAGGCTTTGCGTGCTCGCGGTGAATTGTAATGAATCGCGCGGGCGATAAGCTCCTTACCCGTGCCGCTTTCGCCCGACACCAAGATTGTAGCATCTGAATCAGCGACTCGACAAACAAGGTCCAAAACTGCTTTGATGGAATCGCTTTGACCAATGATTTGCTCAAAATGATATTTTTTTTGAAGCTCGGTGCGCAGCTGATCGTTTTCTTGTTCTAGCTTTCGTTGATTCAAAGATCGATCGACTAGCGTCAGAAGCTCGTCCAAATTAAAGGGCTTGGTGACAAAATGAAAAGCCCCTTTTTGGGTGGCGCGAATGGCAGATTCAATAGTTCCAAACCCCGTCAAAATCAAAACCTCACACTGTGGGTGCAGCGTTTTGATAAAGGTCATCAGTTCGATGCCATCTCCGTCGGGTAAATTCAAATCAATAACGGCTAAGTCCAACGGAGTTTCAGACTGCACTAAGCTTTTGGCTTCTTCTTGCCGGCTGGCCGTTATCACTTGAAAGTTTTTTTTCTCTAATGCCTTGAAGAGGCTCATTCGAAGTGTAGAGTCATCATCAACAACCAGAGCTCGAGCTATTCGCATGAAACTTCCTTCCTTGGCAGTTTTCCACGGGCCACATTAATAGGCCTCAATGACCATTCTACAAAGGTTTTGACGGGACTGTCAAAATTTCCACATCAATACTGGCCCAAAGCCGCGATCATCAGGGCTTGTCGCGGGATACTTGCAAAAGATTCTGAGTTCTTTCTTGGCATTTTTTAATGGCTTTTTCCATTTCTTGAAGATCTTCAAAGATAGGGTCCTGGGGACCAAAATCCATTTTCAAAAGCTGGACGTAATTTAGAATTCCACCCAGGGGGTTATTCAGCTCGTGCGCGATACTACTGCCAATGGCGCCAAGCTCGGCCAGCTGTGATTTTTCCATAATTTTTTTCTCGATCTGTACCTTTTGAGAAACATCCTGGTAGTGATGAACGAAACTTTTTTGTGAGGCCTTACTTTGAATTTGATGAGAAAAGACATCGAAAAATTCGGATTCATTTTGAATCCGAAAAATTTTTCCTTGCTGACAACCCACGCAGGGTTTGCCGCGATTGAAAAAAACCGCAAAACATTTTTTACCCGCTAAATCACGAGCACTTTTTTTTACTTTATTCTGAAAAGCCTGATTGCTTTGTAAAATATCAAAATCCTGATTGAGCAGGATCAAAGGATCTGAAACAGAATTAAAAGTAGTCTCCCATTGTTCCTTAATTTGTTCTGATTGTTTGATTTTATTCAGTCGATCCACCGAAAGTGAGATCACTTCAGAAACTCGATTTAAAAAATCAATATCACTTCTTTGAAATGGCTGATCTGTTTTGCGAAAGAAAAAAACCTGACCAAAAATATCTTTTTCTTGGGCACGGGTCAGCGGAGTTCTACAGAAAGAAAGCACTGTTTTATTTTTGATTTGCTCGTAAAAGACAGTGTCCTGAGGGTAAAAAAGAATCCGCAAATGATCTATCTGAAGGGCCTGCGTTAAAACCTGGCACAATTCGGCTTCCATCTGCGAAAGTTGAACCGCACGTTGGGACACGATCAGGGCTTGCTTCAAAGCTTCCCATTTTTTTTGCGCCAAATGAGTTCGTTGCTTGGCTTCGATTAAAAATTTTTGTCTTTTCTCGACCCGGTCTTCTAAATCTAAATACAATTTTTCCAATTGTATTTTTTGGCTTTGAACTAACTTTTCCAATTCGATTCTTTGCCTTTGATTTTGCACCTCGTTTAATGCCCACAAAAGATGTCCCGTTTTTAAATCCTGCTTTTGCAACACAAGTGAAGGAGCATACCTAGCAATCTGCTGATATGAAACCTGGTGATCCCCCACCAACAAAATAAAAACTAGCCTAGGATTTGTCGCACGCAAGCTTTGAAAAGTGGATTCAAACTGACTGTCTGAAAAAGTTGAATTGTCGGCGACTAAAACTTGGATTTCGGGGGCCTTGGCTTCCAGAATTTTCAAGTCTTGAATCTGGTCGAAAGTAATCTCGAATTCGGGATCTGGTTCGACGCGAAAAAAAACACCCTGAGAAATCAATTGCGCCGGTGATTTGGACGAAATCAGAACAAACTCACTTTGAGATCAAGAATTTTTTGCAGACCGGGTTTAAAAATGGGCCAGACTGTTTCTAAATCACTGTCCCTTTGGGCCTCGATACATATCACCGAAGTTTGATGGACCAACCAGCCATACTGACCCAAGGATCCAGGTGTTGGGTAACCAATGTCCTCTTTTGCCTGGTATGGAGTTTCTTCGGCCAAGATTTGCGCTGCCGTTTTGCCGGGATGACCCGTGTAAACAACGCAAGGGTCGTAGGAGTGAAAATGAACAATCAAACTGGGTTTGCTATCAGCGATCAACTTCGTTAGCGATTGCACTTCGGGCTCGCTGCCGGGACTTGGCCCGGGAAAATAGCGTTGCTTTTTGAATTCAGCCGTCCAATCCGGAGTCGGAAAATTTCGATTAAGATCAATGCCTCGATCGTTTGTTCTTTCGTTTCTTAAAAATCCGTCAACGTTGAGACACGGAATCAAAATCCATGGTCTTCGCGGCCCCTGGTCGCGGGTGGATTTTAAAAATTCCAAAAACTGTTCAGCCAACACCACGCCTTCAGGTTCATCACCGTGCACGCCTCCAACAAAAAGAAGCGGACGCTCTGCGGTGTTACTCGCTTTCAATTCCGAGGCATAAAGTTCTATAGGTCTGCCCTTGCGGGTCGTCCCCCAATTGGGTTGAAAGTTCATCTGAAGATCATGGACAAAAATTAACGCTAACACAAATAAAAAAGGCAAAAGAAAATAGTGAAACCCCTTTCAGTAATTATTTTAGCAGCAGGAAAAGGAACTAGGATGGGTTCCCCATTGCCCAAAGTTTTGCATCCTGTCGCTGGCAAACCCATGTTGGCCCGATTGATCGAAGCCTGTCGAGAAGCTCAACTAAAAGATATTCGCGTGGTTCTTGGTCACGGCGCACATTTGGTACAAAACCTAACTGATCATTTTGGCGTGCGCCATTTTATGCAGGATCAACCCTTGGGAACCGGTGATGCCGTCAAAAGTGCGCAGCTGGATTCGATTCAAAATGATGTCTTAATTCTTAACGGCGATCACCCCCTGGTGACCTCGGCGGATATTCTTTCATTGATCACGCAATTTCAAGACTCAGAAAATGACATGGTTGTTGTTTCCACAAAATTAAAAGACCCCAAAGATTTTGGCCGCATCGTTCGTAGCCAGGGAAAACTTCGTGCTATCGTCGAGGCCAAAGAAGCCGCACATGAAACTTTGAAAATTAACGAAGTTAATACCGGCATCTACATGGCCCGAATAGATTTTTTAAAGGAAAATCTTCCCAAATTGTCGTCAAGAAATTCTAAAAATGAATTTTACCTCACCGATTTAGTTTCTATCGGAATAGAAAATGGCGATTCCGTCGGATGCATCGAAGCCGCGGCTCACGTTGGATTTGGCGTCAACACTCAAGCAGAACTTGCCAAAGCTTCTCGTATTGTCTTTCGGCGGAAAATTAAAAAACTGATGGAGCAAGGTGTTTTAATTTTGGACCCTAAAAATACTTATATCGAAGACAACGTCTCGATCGGCGCGGGCAGCGTGATTTACCCTTCGGTTTTTTTGCGGGGGACGACGCGTATTGGAACTCTGACTGCGATCGAGCCTTTTTGTTATTTGATTGATTGTGAAATTGCAGACCAAGTTTTGATTCGCGCCAATTCTTATCTTGAGAAATGTTCGGTAAAGGCTAGGGCTCAAATCGGTCCCTTCACAAGACTAAGACCCGAAACTCAGATCGGCGAAGAAGCCCATGTGGGTAATTTTGTGGAAATGAAGAAAGTGAAATTTGGGAAAAAATCTAAAGCAGGTCATCTGTCTTATTTGGGCGACGCCGAGATCGGCGAAGAAACCAATATCGGCTGCGGAACGATCACGTGCAATTACGCCCCCGATAAAAATAAATATAAAACTAAAATTGGGGACCGCGTTTTCGTCGGTAGTGATTCGCAACTGATTGCACCCATAGAAATTGGCAATGATGTGGTTGTGGCTTCTGGATCAACGCTGACTAAATCAGTTCCTGATGGTGCCTTGGCAATTGCCAGGAGCGTGCAAACCAATAAAGAAAATTACGCAAAAAAATTTAAAAAACCCTCGCTGAGCGACGGTGGCGAGTAATTTTATGTGTGGTATCGTTGGCTATTTAGGACCTCAAAATCCCAAAGATATTATTCTTCAAGGATTAAAAAAACTTGAGTACCGCGGCTACGATAGCGCCGGAGTGGCCATTTTAGATCACGGCATTTTTAAGCGCGTCCGTGCCGAAGGAAAGCTCGTTAACCTTGAAAAAAAACTTGTTGATGAAAAATTCGAAGGTCATTTAGGAATTGGCCACACCCGATGGGCCACACATGGCGTGCCTTCCGAAAGAAATGCGCATCCTCATCAAGTCGATGGCATTAGCCTTGTTCATAACGGCATTATCGAAAACTATCTTGAAATCAGAGAAGACCTTTTAAAAATGGGCGCCCTGCTGACCAGCGAAACGGATTCGGAATTGGTGGCTCATTTAGTGGCTCTTGAAATTAAAAAAACCAAAGATTTATTTTTGGCCGTGAAGTCTATTTTATTGCGATTGCGCGGAGCTTTTTCAATTGTTGTGATTTGGGATCAAAAACCAAAGGAAATGATTGCGTTTAAAGATGGCCCACCGCTGATCGTCGGACTGGGGCCAGAGGAAACTTTTATCGTCAGCGACGTCCAGGCAGCCATTGCCCACACTTCTGAATTTGTCTATTTAGAGGATCGCGAAGTCGTATGGATCCAAAATAAAGAAGTGAGGTTTTTTGATGATCAGGGGAATGAAGTCAAAAAAGCGCCGGTTCACGTCGCCTGGTCTGAAGACCAAATGGATAAGATGGGTTTTCCCCACTACATGCTGAAAGAAATCTACGAGCAGCCTCGCGCCATTGCTCATGCCATCAAAGAAACATTTCAAATCCCCGCGGATTTTGAGTCTCAGTTTGATCAAGTCCAAAAAATTACAATCGTCGCCTGCGGAACCAGTTATTACGCGGCTTTGATGGGAAAATATTATTTCGAAAAATTAGCGCGCATTCCTTGCGAAGTCGATGTTGCTAGTGAATTCAGATATCGCAATCCGCTGATTAAAAAAAATGATTTGGTCATTGCGATTTCTCAAAGTGGCGAAACGGCGGATACACTTTCGGCGGCAAGGTTAGGAAAATCCAAAGGTGCCCTGCTGCTTTCAATTTGTAACGTGAAAAATTCTTCATTGGATCGAGAATCCCATATTCAGATGTATATGAATTCCGGAATCGAAGTGGGAGTAGCCAGCACCAAAGCCTTTACTTGCAGTTTAGCTTTGCTAAATGTCTTGGCACTAAGGCTTGGCCTGTACCGCAATCAAATTCAAAAACCTGAATTCAAAGAGCAAGAAGAAGCTTTGAAAGCCCTGCCCAGTCAGGTCGAAGCCATCTTGTCTTACGATAAGTATTTTCTCGAGGCCTCGGATGCGTTCAAAGAGTTCAAAGGTTTTTTGTACATGGGTCGAGGGGTTTCGTATCCCATCGCTATGGAAGGCGCCTTAAAGATGAAAGAGCTTGCGTATCTTCACGCCGAGGGCTACCCCGCGGGCGAAATGAAGCACGGACCGCTTGCATTGGTCGACGCCAATATAGCGGTGGTGATGATTCTTCCTTTGGATGAACATTTTGAAAAATCGCTCAGTAATCTTGAAGAAGCCAAAGCTCGCGGCGGTAAAATAATTTCTCTAAGTACTGGTCACCAACCAAAGCTTAAAAAAATCAGCGATAGATATCTAAGTCTTCCCAAAGCCCATTGGTCGACAAACCCAATTCTATCGGTCATCCCTTTGCAACTGATGGCGTACCACTTGGCAGATTCTTTAGGCCATGATGTAGATCAACCCAGAAATTTAGCTAAATCAGTGACTGTCGAATAGGAAGCTTCAAGGAAAACCGGTTGTAGGGTTGATCCGATTCGTAGGCAAGTTGCCCACCGTGTTTAGCGGCGATCTCTTGAGAAATACTTAAACCCAAACCCGTGCCTCGATCTGCCGGCTTTGTGGTGAAAAACGGCTTCATCATTTCACTTGCTACTATGGGATCAATCTTTTCGCCCGAATCCGTCACATACAAAATGACCCAATCAGAATCTTTCCGAAAGCTTAAGCGAATCCAGCGATGAGGTTTGGTCTCGATGGCATCAAACGAATTTTGCAATAGATTCAGTAAAATCTGGCTTAATTGCACCGGCTGACAACTGATTTGAACCTGTGGGATTTCCTCGACCTGAAATAAAATTTGATGAGCCCTGAATTTTTCATTGGTGATATTAACGACGTCGTCACAAATTGATTTTAAACTGACGTTCACCAAGGGATCGCTTTCTCCGTTTCGTGATAAACTTCGAAGACCCTTGGTGATTCGAGCAATTCGATCCGTCGTAGATTCCATTTTTGAGATACATTCCAATAGATTTTCTTTATTTGGCTGGTCTTTCTCTACCAGCTTTCTCATTTGGTCCAGGCGACCCAAAATAATCGTCAACGGGTTATTGATTTCATGAGCCACCTGGCCGGACAGTTGACCCAGTGTCACCATTTTAGCATTGTAAACGGTGCGGGCCCTTTCCATTTCTAACATTTCGCAGGCTAATTTAACCTCGGTGATATCTTCGACAACGCCAATAATCTCGATGGGCACACCGTTGTTGTCTCGGCGAAACACTTGGCTGCGATCAACTAACCAAGCAACTTGGCCGTTTTTTTTTATTGCTCGAAATTCTAAAACATGAATTTTTTCATCGGGTGCAAAAGTGTAGCTTTGGATGACATCTAAAATCTTGCTCAGGTCATGGGGATGAATGGTTTGGATAAAAATAGAAGACCCCATGGCCTGGATCTCTTCGTTGGTGTAACCCAGAACATCGAAAACCCGGCGATTAAAAAAAATATTTTCGTTTTCACGAATGTTAAATACGTAAATCAAGTTTGGAAGTGCCGACGCAATTTTGCGGTAGAATTCTGGATCTTCGATCTGGCTTTGCTGCCGGTAGCGAGTTTTTTGAAGTTGTTTGGCCACCCAATCTGAAATTAAATTTTGGCTGCTGTCCAAACGGTCCTCCAGTCGAAAGTCCAGTCAGACTGCTAGCTTTCCCGTGGAAAATTGTCAAATAGTTGAAATTACTTTGAAAAAAATCTGATACTGTTTGTATGCGGTTTGTTCTGATTCTCGAGGACGAGGAAAAATTTAAAAAAGAAGTTTGCGAAGCTTTGATGGACATCGACCCCAAACTTCAGATCAGGGTGTTTACGTCTGCCCGAGAATTTGCTGCGTGGATTAAACTGGTCATGGAAAAAGGGCCCGAAAGCCTAAAATCCGCCGGTCAAACCCCTGAGGGGATCACCCAACAAGTTTTAAACGAAGAAGAACATGTGGTTTCATTGATCATTTCTAAAGTAGAGTTCTTTGGAAAAGAGCAAATGAGTCTTTTGAAAAAAACTCAGAAACTTTTTCTAGAGCGCAAACTTTCAAAACCCGAAGACCCTTGTTCTTTTGTCCTGACCAAATTCGAAGAAGCCGTCGAAAATATTAAAAGCCTTAAAGAACCCATTCTCAGCAACGTGATTTATAAACCCTTCGATCGCTTAATCCTAAAACAGCATTTGACGTCGGCGGTCGATGGGCGCCACAAACCTTCTAAGTTTTTTATCGCCAATCAAAAGACAACCTCCGTGATAGAAATGGTCAAAGAAGTCCCCATGCTGTCGCTTTCTGAAGTGGGATTTACCACCCAGTCCGATCGTGCCATCACTTTGGGAACGGTCGCGAAATACTACGGCCCAGATTTTATCGCCGGCCAACTGGCCTCGGTAGTTGCAAAGGTCATCAAATGCGATGTTGATCCCAGCGATAGCAAAAAAATGATCGTTGGAATGCAATTCTTCGCGCTTGATTCCGAACAATTCAAAAACATCAGAAGGATCGTTCACGACAAAGCCCACAAAGAAATCCCCTATCATTGGGTGGAAAGTAAGCCTCCTAAAAAACTAAATCTAGTGGTGATCGACGACGAGCCCGATATCGTTCAAGCTTTTTTAGAAAATAAATTTTCTGACTTTCAGTTGGTGGCCTATCCCACGTACACTGAATTTTTAGTCGACCTGGACCCAAAATCATTTCAAGGCGAAGAAGCCGAAAAGCCCGAAAAAGCATTTTCACAAGCCGAAGTCGAGTTGGAAATGGATATTACCGGTGCGACCATCAATTCTATCACCAAAGTCAAAGATGAAAAAATCACTGTCTTTGGTTTGGAAGAAAAAGACTTTGTGGGTAAAACAAATTGGATTTTCAATCATCTGGATAAAGACAATTTGAATGCTTGGAAAGCATGGATCAAAAAACAAGATTCCGCTTTAGTCTTAAAATTTAAAAATAAGCAGCATAATTTTTTTGTACGCACGCTTTCTTTTTTGAAAGAAGAAAAAAAAATCAAAGTGAAGTTTACAGAACTGAATGCGGCCGAGAAAATAAAATTTTTGCAAGATCACTCGAAACTGCCGCGGCAAATTGATTTGTTTATCATTCATCAAAAATATTTCGAAGGGGCCCCTACGGACCGGTGGCTGAAGGTCGAGGAAATTCTTGCGAAAAGAAATGAAATCACCACAAAAATTCCGCTGTTGATATTGAGCGCTAAGAAGTTATCGGACGGAGAAAAACTTGAAATGGCGGGGTTCTCCTCGGATATTGCGTTCAAACCTTTGGATCGATTAGCGTTCAACCAAAAAGTTCACCTTTTGTGCCCCGAGCTTAAGTTAATTGATGCAATTGCTTTAAGAACAGTCCTTAGGCCTCAAACGATAAAATCCGCAAATCCAGTAAAAATCGAAGAAATTTCCGAGGCTGGCTTAGTTATGGCTTACAACCGTGCCCTAGAAACTGGATCTTTCCGTCAGTTTGTTTTGTGGGCCCCGTTAGAGGCCTCGGCGCCGGAACTTGTAGCCAACTGTAATTTTGTTGAAGAGATCGAGAAAGAGAACTTTAAAATTCACTTCGTTTTTTTCGCGGTTACCGATCATTCCCTTAAAAGGGTCAGGCTTTGGATTATGGACAACTATATTCAGTCCAAGGAAAAAGGCTAGTTCGACGATCGCTCGGCTTGGCGACGCAAGTAAATCGCTAAAGCAATTCCCGGCAACGCCATCAACGAGCAAGTATAAAAAAACATCTCCCAATTCATCGCGCGAACCATCTTGCCTGAAAAACCCGAAAGAAAATTTCGCCCCAGCGAAGCCACGCTGACTAATAATGCATACTGGGTGGCCGTAAATTTTTTATTAGTCAGAGAAGAAATAAATGCCAGAAAAGCGGCGGTTCCCATCCCGCTTGAAACATCTTCAAAGGCCACGGTCACACCAAGGGCCCACCGCTGAGGCCCGGTATGAACTAACAACGCAAAAAATGCAGTCGATAGGCTTTGTAAAATTCCGCAAAAAACCAGCGAAAAGAAAGTTCCCATTTTTAACAGGATATACCCGCCAATGCCCAGGCCAACCAGTGAACTGATCAAACCCATAGTTTTTGCGATAAAACCAATGTCTTGATCCGTAAAATGCATATCTACGTAAAATTTATTTAACAATGCCCCCGACATCGCATCACCCAGTTTAAAAGAAAAAATAAAAAACAATATAAGCCAGGCTTGGGGGCGATAAAAAAATTCTTGAAAAGGTTCAATCAACGCCGCTCGCAATGTTCTGGGAGTCGATTCAATAAAAGGCTCGGGCACCAGATAAGTAGCAACCATTCCAACTAGCATTAGAAAGGCCAAAATAAAATAAAGCTTATTGTAAGTCAGTCCAGCAAAAGAACTGCCCACTAAGCCAATCCCCACCCCGCCCGAGATTAACATCGCAACACGATAACCATAAGTGGAAAAAGAAGATCCTAGACCTAGTTCGTGTTCGGGCAAAAACTCTCGTCGGTAAGCATCGACCACGATGTCCTGAGTCGAGCTAAAAAATGAAATCAAGACGCTGATAAAACCCATTTCCCACAAAGATGTCACCGGATTAAACAAACTCAAAAATATGAGCAGAATAAATAGACTGACTTGGGTGAACAGCATCCAGCTTTTTCTTCTGCCCCATTTGGTTAAAGCATAGCGATCCACCAAAGGAGCCCACAAAAATTTCAGCGAGTAACTTAAGCCCACCCAACTAAAGTACCCGATAGTCTCGACAGGAACGCCTTCGCGAGCCATCCAGTTCTTTAAAGTTCCGCCAATCAAAAGAAACGGAAGCCCACTGGAAAATCCCAAAAGTGTAATAAAGAAAAGTCTTTTAACAGTATCTTTGGTCAGTCTAGGTTTTTTAGCAGAACTCATCATGATTAACTTTAAAGGGAATCGATGTTAGCAAGCAATCAGCTTTTTATCCGTATTGCCGTCAGAACTTTTGAAATGCAAAATAAGTAGTAACGGAGAAAGCTTGCTCTTAAAGTTCAGTTACCTTTTTTTACTGAGTGGATTTTTGAATTGCGCTTGGGCCCAAACGCAATCGCCCACCACAGATCAACAAAAACTTCAGTCTTTGGTAGAAGCCTGCACCAGCGCTAAAACAAAAGACCCGGTGTGCGAATACATCGTGACATTAAAACAAATTGGCGATGACTCGATCGAGGCCATCAAACAATACGTCAAACTTGGTCCCTATCAGTATTACGCGCTGACTGCTTTGAATTTCGCTTTAACAGGCCGTCTGAGATTTAAGACTGATTCAATTTTTTCAGATAAGGGTTCGTATATCTTTGACTATAAAAAAGACGAAATTTTTTTTATTTACCAACTTGATTTTTAAAGCTGAGTGGCTATTTCTGAATAGTCTTTTGGGAGCGAATTAAATCCAAATTTGGGCCAAAATAAAATCAAGCCCGAACCTGCAGCGTTAATTGTTTTTCAAAAAAGTTTTTAGACTCCAGATGCACTAGCTTGGCCTGGACACAATCTTTCGCATTTTCCACAAGAGATGAGAAATATAAGGACGCCTGGTTTCCCCGGTGGTCACCATAAGAAGTTTGGTAATTTTTAAATCTAGTGGATCTGTCAGCAAGACGATCAGCATTTCTTGTAAAAAATTGGTGTTCAAAGCGATATGATTGTCAGTCCCCACCGCCAACTGAACATTTTTTTTCTCCCACCATGAAAAAGGATGGTCTTTGTATTCTTTCAATTGACCAGTCAATTTGTTATTTGAAGACGGCAACGAAACCAAAGTTACGTCTTTTTGGATAAGTCTATTAAGAACATCGTGCTGGTAATGCTCTACTTCTCGGGCGGTATGAAATTTTGCTTTTACAAAAAGAACTTGCTCTTCATCGGTCAACTTTTGTCCGCGCAAAAGTTTTTCGAGTGTGGCTTTAGAGGGGCCCCAATCAAGCTCGCTCAATTCGCGAAAATCGGGATCTTTTTCAGTCACTGCTATCCCTTGGTCATTTTTTTGAATTACGTTTTGATAAAGCCTGTGAAAATAAAAATTAGGATTGATCCCAAGGCTAAGTCCATGCTCTAGGGTGTCGATATGCCAAATATTCATCGCGTTGTCGACGGCCTGAATTCCCTTTTTCAGTGTTAAAAAAGTTTCGCCGTGATGGGACCTGATTTTAAAGCCGCGATACTGAAGCTTTCTAAAACCTTTTTGGTAAATCGCAAAATGCTCTTTGCGATAAAGCTCGTTTTCGTTCCCTACAGTGTCGACGTCCGTAATCACCGGCTGCAAATAAGGATACTTGTCTACCAAAGAAATCAAGTCGTTCACCTGAGCCTCAAAGGCCTCTTTTTTATTTGAAAATTTAGAGGCGTCGAAGAAGTCTTTTTCCTTTCTAAAAGAGGGCGACAATATAAATTTAAAATCGGGATTTTCAGTTTGAAACTTTCTAAAGCCATCGAACAAGCCCAGCACAACGTCTTCGCTGGTGACTTGATCGGCCCCAGGAATTTGATCTGATGAATTGGTAGAAGCCCTAGACAAAGTAAACTTCAATCGAATTTGGCCCACATTAAACTTTTGATAAAGTTCTTGAGCCAAGTGGTACGCGCTATCGGCATGGGATTGTCGGTCGACCAAAATCAATTTGGTGAGAAAAAGAATTTTTAAATATGTTTCAAACCCTTCAGTTTCTTTAATCCGAATTAAGCGATCGACATCCTCGATAGAATTGATGGGCCAGCTTCCAGGACCATAAACTTCTGTAATTTTCTTTTGATAAAGGGCCTTTTGCGGACCCTCGATCAAGGGTTTTAATTTGGGATAAATAAAATCGGCGGTTAGTGCGCCCGTCAGATGGATATGCTCTTCTTTATATTTCATGGGGAAGATTTGGAAAAACTGCATCAAGGCCTGGCTGACCGGGTGTTGAAGCAGGGATTGAATCGAGCGCTGATCGATCGAATACAGCGACAACGCTTCAATGTAATCATTAAATAGCCCAAGGGATTCTGGCGATTTTTTTAGTTCGGGTGAATTGACTAATAATTTTAAAGTGTCTTTCAGCGAGATGCCGTTAGTTTCAGAAATAATTTGAATCAGATGCCACAGTAATTTTTTTTGATGAGGATTTTTCATTCTTGGATATTAAGGATCCAAAAGATCATCGGCAATCAGTTATTGTTGTCAGCAGAAAGATATTTTAGCCTGTTTTTAGCCGCAAGTACTGCAGCCAATTCTGGGGATAAACGTTTCTCTCGGTTTGAAAATCTAAAGTGGGCAACCAGCTGGGAATTTCAGGCTGTTTCAGCAAGGGCATATTAGCTACATGAGGCGTTCGATTGGCTTTTCTTTGATTACAATAACGGCAGGCCGCCACGACATTAGTCCAAGACTTTGGACCAGATTTTGAAGCGGGAATAATGTGGTCCAGGGTCAATTGCTTGTTCGAGAATTTTTTCGCGCAGTACTGGCAAGTGAAGTTATCCCGGATGTAAACGTTTTCTCGGCAAAAACGAACAACACCGTAAGATTTCGGACGGACGTAACTTTTCAGACGAAGCACGCTAGGGATTTGGAATGAGGAACTAACGGATCTGGCAAAAATACTGTGATATTCGATGACGTCCACTTTGTTTTGAAACCACAGGACAAGCGCTTTCTGCCAGGTCACGATTTTCATAGGCTCGTAACTTGAATTGAGTAAAAGGCATCTGGCGCTCACGAAGGCTTTAGAGCTACTCTTCATTACCTTTATTATGACTAGTTTTCCGAAAGCGAATCAAGAGCCTCGTTTTTAGATAGAACATAAAAATAATTTATCGACGGTACCCGGGGAAGAAGAGGGGGATTTCTTAACATTTGTTCTTTTTCGCGACGGATTTCGGAGAGGTCTCATTTTGAAACCGTTGGACAATTTATTCCCATTTTGATATTTTTGGGTCGAAACGTCCGTAATCAGTGAGCTAGATTTTTGTCATGCCCTCTGATCGGCTCAAGAGCGAAAGGAAAATCATGAACAAAAAGCTCTATATCGGTAACCTTCCCTACTCGGTCAATGACTCGATGTTGGGAGAGAAGTTTGCAAGCATTGGTCCAGTGGCCTCTGCAAAAGTAATCACTGACCGGGACTCTGGTCGCAGCAAAGGATTTGGATTTGTCGAAATGGAATCCGAAGACGACGCCCAACAAGCCATTGAAAAAATGAATGGCGTTGATATGGACGGAAGGCAAATCAGCGTTTCTGAAGCTAGACCTCCTGCTCCTCGAGATTCTCGCGGTGGCGGCGGCGGTGGTGGATTTCGCGGCGGCGGCGGACGAGGTCCTCGCTAGTCTCTTCAAGCTAAAAAAATATTTAGAATTACAAAGCCGGCTGTTCAACAAGCCGGCTTTTTCTGACCGGATAGACAAAGATAAATTTTGCGTACACGCTAGAAGTGACGATTTACCGTGATCACGGGTGGCGTAATAAACAAAAGTGAAATAATGAATTTTTTAAATGCCCGGGTACGAAACTTTGTAATTATTTCTTTACTTCCATTTTTGCTATCGACACCCGCATCGGCCACCTTGCTTCAAAAAAAAGTGATTTTATTTTTAGGCGATTCTATCACTGAAGGTTTAGGAGTTTCAAAAGACGACGCCTATCCGGCATTGGTCGAAAAAAAATTAAATAAAACAGGTTGGCAAGGCAAAGTCATTAATGCGGGATTTAGCGGGGCTACCTCTGCATCCGGAGTTTCCAGGCTGAAATGGCAATTAAAAAATAAACCCGATCTGCTGTTTTTGGCGCTGGGTGCAAACGATGGGCTAAGGGGCCTAGAAATCACATCAACCCAAAAAAACTTAATCGATACTATTTCGTTAGCAAAAAAAGAGAAAATTGAAATTATCTTAGCAGGGATGCAAATGCCACCAAATTATGGAGCGCGATTCACTGAAGATTTTAAACAAATGTTTGTCAGCGTCGCCCGAGAGCAAAAAATTCATTTTTTTCCTTTTTTGCTGGAAGGGGTCGCAGCAGATAAAAAGCTCAATCAAGCTGATGGCATTCACCCCAATGAAAAAGGACATCAGGTAATCGCTGAAAATGTTTTTAACGCCTTGAAAGGATTCCCTTGAGTCTTCAAATTCAAAATCTGTCAAAGTCGTATCCGGGACCCCTTCGCATTCTAAATCACTTGAACCTGCAAATGAGCACAGGCGAATCCGTCGCCATTGTTGGCCAATCTGGCAGTGGCAAATCCACTTTTTTGTCTCTGTTAGCCGGGCTGGATCGCCCTGATCACGGACTTATTCAAATCGATGGCCAAGAAGTAAATCTATTAAATGAATCCGAAATGACCGCTTTTCGTGGGCGAAAAATAGGAATTATTTTTCAGCAGTTTCATTTGCTGCCGCATTTGACCGCCATAGAAAACGTGATGTTGCCATTGGAAATTCAAAATCGAAAAGAAATCTTCGCCACCGCACAAGACGTATTAAGCTCCGTCGGTCTGTCCCATCGCTTATCTCATTTGCCGGCACAAATGAGCGGCGGTGAATGCCAGCGCGTCGCCATGGCCAGGGCTCTAGTTATTAGCCCTAGTTTGCTCTTGGCCGACGAACCCAGCGGTAGTTTGGATGTTGAAACCGGACAAAATATTATGGATTTATTTTTTAAAACGATTCAAGAAAAAAAAATAACCACCTGTTTAGTGACCCATAGTTTAGAGCTTGCGGCCAAATGTAATCGGCGGTTTAGCCTGACCAAAGGGTCGCTGGTCGAGATCCCATAGAATGTCGCCATTTTTTCTTCGGTGGATTTTTCGAGAAATTAAAAACAATCAAAAGTTCACTTGGTTTTTTATTTTAATTTTATCGTTGGGGCTAACAGGCTTTTCCGTTCTAGATGTTTTCAAAAATTCTTTAGAAGTAAGCCTAAAGAACAGTTCCAAAGCTTTGTTATCCGCGGACCTGTCCGTTTCTGCAAAGCGATTCCTTTTGCCGGCAGAAATTGCGACCTTTGAAAAGCAATTTAAAACTCATTTTGAAAAAACTAGAGTTGTAGAATTTTTCTCGATGGTCTCAACCGAAAAAAATTCTCGTTTGGTGCAAATTAAAGCGATTGAACCTGGTTTTCCTTTTTATGGCGAGTTGAAGCTTAGGGAAAAAAAGCCATCTCAGTTTCGAAATAAACCCGTTGTGTGGGTGTACCCAGAACTTTTAGTTTTTCTAGATTTGAAAATTGGCGATTCGCTGCGATTGGGCGATCGAAATTTCATTATTGAAAACGTCATTGTAGACGACACAACACAAACGTTTCGAACCGCATCTTTGGCTCCAAGAATTTACCTCTCGCGAGAAAATTTAGAGAGTTTTAGTTTGTTCCGCAAAGGCACCACGCTTTCTGAAGCTTATCTATTCAAAGCCCCCGACGAAAAAATTGATACCTTGTTTTTAAAATCCGCATCAGAAATTTTACCCGATCCCGAAATCGAAATAAAAACTTCCGAAGAAGCCGGCCAAGAGACCGGCAGAATTCTAGGTTATTTATCCGACTATTTAGGTCTGGTGGCGTTGGTAGGGTTATTTCTTTCTGGCCTAGGGTCCTCTTTTCTCTATCGCAGCTTTGTCAACTCGCGACTGAAAACGCTGGCCATCCAAAGTTCTTTGGGTCTTCAAAAAACCGCTGCTCAGTTGATTGATTTGATTCACTTAAGTTTATTAGGGTTGGTTTCAGCAGCCGCTTCGGCAGCTTTGGCATTGCTGGTATTTCCATTGATTCAAAAATTGCTGTCTGAATTTTCTCCGATTCCGGTTCAATTAACAATTGGTTTACAAACGATGGCGGTTTTGTTTTTCATGGGGCTATTTGGCAGTATGTTGATTTGTTTGCCGTATTTAATTCCTTTGCAGCGCCTTTCACCGTCCCGACTTTTTCAAGAGCAAACTCAAGTGAAGTTCAACCCAAAACCGTCTGACCTGCTATTTTATTTACCGTCGTTGGTTTGTTTTTGGGGACTTTCGATTTGGCAAAGTCATTCCTTCCAAGTGGGAATCATATTTTTTATTTCGCTTATTGGATCTTTTTTAATTTTGTGGGTTTTGGGTTTGTTTTTTCTAAGAATTCTGCAGCCCAAAAGGGAAAAAAAACTTCCCAGTCCAATCAGGCAGGCCCTTTTTTATCTCAGTCGACAAAGAAGATCTTCAAGTACTGCGTTTGTGGCACTGGCGTTGGGTGCACTTCTTATCAACATCTTGCCCCAACTGAAATCAAGTTTAGCACAAGAAATCCAGTCCCCGGAAAGTACGCAAATTCCATCGTTGTTTTTGTTTGATATTCAAGACGAACAAGTCTCACCGCTACAAGAGAAAGTAAAATCATTGGGCTTTGAAGCCAAAGATTTTTCACCCTTGATCCGGGCCCGCTTACTAGAAATCAACGACGTCGCTTTTGAAAGGGCAAATGGCAACGCTGGTTTTAACACCCGGGAACAGGAAGTAGAGCAGCGCTTTCGAAATCGGGGTTTTAATTTATCCTACCGCGAAAGACTTTTTCCCTCAGAAACTGTCATCGCCGGGGAAAATTTCTATGGCACCCCCAATACCAGCCCATCGAAGCTTCCGCGGATTTCAGTGGAAAAGCGCTTCGCAGAACGCCTGGGTCTAAACCTAGATGATAAATTAAAATTTGATATTCAGGGTGTTGAGTTCGAAGGTCAGGTTAAAAACTTGAGATCCGTGAAATGGAATAGTTTTCAGCCTAATTTTTTTATGGTGTTCGAAGCCGGCTACTTGGAAGAAGCACCTAAAATATTTTTAAGCTCCCTGTATCAACTGAATGACGAACAAAAAATCAAAGTTCAGCTTGAAATTGTCAGGGCCTTTCCCAACGTATCAGTCATTGATATTGATCGCATCGTACAAAGGGTTTTGCAGATCAGCGAGAAAATGAGTTTTTCAATTCAAGCGATGGCCTTGCTAAGCGTTTTTGTCGGCTTAATTGTTTTGTTTTCAATCGCGCAGTACCAGGTGCAATCTCGAAAACAGGATTTGAACTTACTTAAAATTCTAGGCGCGCCTTCCGCTTTTTTATATCAGCAGCTGATAGCTGAATTTTTTGTTTTGGCTTTTTTAGCTAGCCTTCTTGGGGCTGTTATCAGTCAGTTGGTGTCTTACATTTTAACTCAAGTTTTATTTGGGGGTTTGTGGACTCCAAACTGGGTTTGGCCATTGATCACGGTTTTTTTGATTGGCCTTTTTGGGGTTCTTTTGGCGGCATTAACGGCTTGGCAGGTCATGCAAGCAAAACCGCGAGACTTGATGTCCACTTGAATGATAATGAAAGGTCATGATCACCCGAAGTGTAGCCAAGGCCTTGGCCCAATTAAGAATTTCAAATGTCGTAGCGATTCCGACCGAAACTGTTTACGGCCTAGCGGCTTCGATCGATAGCCTTAAAGCTCTTCGAAAAATTTTTAAAATTAAAAAAAGGCCATTTTTTGATCCCTTGATTGTTCATGTGAACGGAATTCCCGCGGCAAAAAAACTAACTCCAGATTGGTCCATCATTAGTCAAAAATTAGCGGAAACTTTTTGGCCGGGACCATTGACCTTGGTGTTAAAAAAAAATTCTCGGGTCAATGAATTAATTACGTCGGGATTGCCTACCGTGGGTATTAGATGTCCCCAACACGTGATGACGTTGAAACTTTTAGAAATGATAGATGTCCCGCTGGCTGCCCCTAGCGCAAATCTTTTTGGAAAGACCTCACCAACCAGGGCCCAACACGTAGAACAAGAATTTAGATCTAAAAATCTGCTGGTTCTAGATGGCGGCGCATGTAAAATCGGTATCGAAAGTACGATTTTAAAAGTTGAAAAGAAAAAAAATATTTGGCTGCTAGAAATTCTTAGACCTGGAATGCTTGGCGCCGATGAAATCGATAAAGCTCTTATTAAATTGAAGAAACTTTATCAGTGGAAAAAACAAAAAATCTCTAAGAAAAAACCTCTACTGCCGCAAGCTGCAGGGATGTTAGAACACCACTATCAGCCGTCGATCCCTTTGTTTTACGTTCGCGCTTTGACCCAATATAAGGTTCCAAAAGCCAACGAAAATAAAATTGATCTGGTCTTAAGCACTAAACCCAGTCTGGCAGCAAGGCAGCTTTACCATTCGATGCGAACGTGCGCGGAATCGGGAGCAAAAAAAATTTATTTCTTCGAGCCCAAATATTTTTCCAAATCAGAATGGGCACCGATCAAAGAGCGCCTTCAAAAGGCTTCGACAAAAATAATTGGCTAAAAGGTTTTAACTAACAAGAGTTCGCACCACACTTTAGATTTTTCACGTGATGCGAGTATGAACGAGAAACAAATTTAAAATCGGTCCAAATGGCGCCTTCGGACAACGTTTGCTTCCAATGGATTGAGACTCCGAATTGGTCAATCGAAACTACCTCTGAAGGGGCCTTACTAAAGCCGTGGATTGCAGCAACCAAACTACCGATAGTCTTTTGATAAAAAGTTGCCTCCTGCCTTACATCGGTTTTGATTCTGACTATCGAGTAACCACGCTTTTGCAAAATCAATGTTTCAACCACTTTTGAATGAACAAGAATCTTGTGCCCTTCAATATCTGTAACAAAATGGTCAGGGCCATCTAGCTGAACAATTATTTTTTCACCAATCAAAAGGTCACCAGCGATTGCCGAATCTGGAACGGGCTGACCAACCTTCACAGAAAATCCCTGCTTTTTTAGATCCTGTGACAAGTGAAACGCATGCGCCAAATCCGCCGCTGATTTGCGGCGGTCAACGTGGGATCGAAATTTTGGGTTGAGTAGATTTAAAAGGTTTGGCGCCCAAGGTGCCCCCGCTTTAATTAAAAATCCATTTTTGAAATGACTTAACGATGCCGCATAATTTTCTAGTTGTTCGGGATTTGCGCTATTTAATCGAATTCCCCAGATCTGGCCCAAGATGTCTTTACGATCTTGATCTTCGCCTGCAACAAAAGAAATGTGTGACTGGTTTTCCTTGACCCATGACTCGGCCATTTCAGCAATTTTATTCCAGATCGGAATTTCTGAAAGATTTCCGGAAAGAGCAAAGAAATTATTAGCGGATTCGAAAAAATAGTTTGCGGCCTGATGCCCTTGGTAATTTGCAAGCAGTTGTCGCCCCGCAAGGTCAAGAAATACTGCATTGGGAAGAAGTCTAGACGTGCGAAGCTGCTGAGACAATTTTAATAACTGGGTATTATCTAATTTAGAAACATAAGTTAAAGCCCGCGGCTGCCACGTTTTAAAAAAAGCTTCTGATGGAACGACCAAGGACAAAAGTTCCAGTGCGGCAAGGTCAACATCCATGACTGCTTTCCCGGCAGCTAAGGGCACAATTTCGGAATAAACGGCTTCGCCGATATCACGCACCAAAGAAGCGAAATGTCGCGCTTTCGAAGGTTTAATCCCAAGCGAAGAAACTAAATTCACCGCTCGAGAGAATTCACGTAAAAATTCCACAGCTATATTAACGTCCCTTTCTGCAAGTGGTTTCTTGGCCAAAAAAATACCGTTAATGTCGTCAAAAGCATCTTTCAGATATCTTTCTAATAGTTCCTGATCCTCCGCACTTACGCGTTGACCGTTGATAACAGAGCGAATCTCTTCCAGGCCAGCGACCATTAGTCTAGCCTTCAACACAAGCGGGTCACTAAAATCCCGGTGACTAGAAGCCCCGCACTTCAACGGCTGAATGGCAAGGCTGCTGGGATTAATCATAAATGTAAGCAAAACAGAAAATAGAATTGGGAAAATTAAACTACGAATCGCATTCAAACGCGACCTCCGCATGGATCTTTGATTAATTCAAAAAAATTTTTGAAGAGCCGGAATCTACCAGACAATCAAAGAAAGGGGGCGTTTATTTTTTAAAAAAATGGTGGCTTGGGACGGAATTGAACCGCCGACACAAGGATTTTCAGTCCTCTGCTCTACCGACTGAGCTACCAAGCCAATGGAAGGGAGATTCTTAAAGGGAATCAAGGGGTAGGAACAAGACTGAAATAGTTACAATCAGATCCGAACCTGGTCAAAGGCATTTTTCAAATCTTCCAAAAGGTCTTCGATATCTTCGATACCCACGCTTAGCCGAATCAAAGAATCATCAATGCCAAGAGACGCTCGATTTTCTTTGGGGACGCTGGCGTGTGTCATGATGGCTGGGTGTTCAATCAAACTTTCTACCCCGCCCAAGCTTTCTGCCAATGCAAACACTTGAACGCTTTCTAAAAATTTGCGGGCTTCGTCCATTCCACCAGCAATGTGAAACGTAATCATTCCGCCCATTCCAGACATTTGTTCTTGCGCCAGCCGATGCTGAGGATGTGAAGCCAATCCAGGGTAAATTACTTTTTTAACTTTGGAATGACCTTCCAAAAATTTGGCAATAGTTTGCGCATTGGTTTCGTGAGCCTTCATTCGAAGCGGAAGTGTTTTTAAACTTCGCAAACACATGAATGCATCGAAGGGACTTTGAATGGCGCCCATCGAGTTGCTTAAAAAAGCCATTCGCTCGGCCAATTCTGGTTTCGACGTAACGACAGCGCCGCCAACCACGTCGCTATGCCCACCAATATATTTGGTGACCGAATGGACGACTAAATCAGCACCTAAATCCAAAGGCTTTTGAAAAAAGGGGCTCATAAAAGTATTATCGACGGCTACCAGAATATTTTTCCGCTTAGCCACCGAGCATATCGCTGCTATATCGACCAATTTTAATGTTGGATTTGTCGGCGTTTCTAACCAGATCATCTTAGTGTTGGGCTTTAAATTTTTTTCGAAGTTCTGGACATTGGTCAAATCAACGTAAGAAAAATCCAATCCGTGATGTTGCAGAATTTTGTCAAACAGACGAAAAGTTCCACCGTACATGTCATCGCCAGCAATCACGTGATCGCCCTTTTTTAGTAAATGCAAAACAGTGGTCGTAGCCGCACACCCCGATGCAAAAGCAAATCCTTGGCTACCATTTTCTAAACTGGCTAAGCAGTCTTCAAAAGCTTTGCGGGTCGGATTTTGGGTTCGCGAATATTCATACCCCTTGTGGTGACCAGGAGATTCTTGAACGTACGTCGATGTTAAAAACACGGGCGTCATTATGGCGCCCGTGGTTGGGTCCGGTGATTGTCCTGCGTGAATGGCCCGGGTTGAAAATCCAGTAGATAATTTTTTATTCTTCACAAAATTTTCCTTTGAAATGGCATTACCAGTCGCCCAAATAATTTAAGAAATCAATCTTGGTGATAATTTGAATCTGATTTCCGTCTTTAACAAAGGCCACAAAGCCTTTCAATAGATGTTCGTTCAGGCCTGCCAAATCCAAATTGTTTTCTACAAAAACGACGTTGCCCTTCATTAAATGAATAATGGGTTCTTCGGCCTTTAACGTTCCTTTGACCAAAGGTTCTAACAAATCTCCCTCGTCGATAACGCCAACGATTTGGCCGTTAGAAAAAATCGGCAGCTGAGAAATCCCTGCGGCCTTCATCTTTTTGACGACTTCAGAAACTCTTTCGCCAACGTCTGCGAATATCAATGTCCCCGACTGTCCCCGCGCGTGAATCAAATCTGCAACCGTTTTTTGTCTTAATGGCGATGGTAAAAAATCATTTTCCTTCATCCAAGTGTCATTGAAAGCTTTGCTTAAATAAGCGCGACCATTATCCGGGAATAAAACTAAAATTTGAGACGGTTTGGTCAATTTCTTAGACCATTCCATCGCTGCACAAAGCGCAAGCGCCGACGACGGCCCCACACAAATTCCTTCTTTGGAGATCAAATCCCGGGTCATCAAAAAACTGGCTTTATCGCTGACCTGAACTGCCCCGTCCACATACTTAAAGTGCACATTTTCCGGAAGCATGTCTTCTCCGACGCCTTCGACTTTGTAAGGCCGCGGTGGTTCGACAACTTTTTTATGGTAATAAAGATCATACAAAATACTTCCCACAGGATCTGCCAGAACTATTTGTATAGAGGGTTTTTGTTCTTTTAAATATTTTCCCACGCCCGAAATGGTACCGCCCGTACCGGCACCGGCCACAAACACGTCGATCTTGTCGCCCAGCTGTTGCCAAATTTCTGGGCCCGTCGTCTGGTAATGTTGAGTTGGATTGTCCGGGTTGTGATACTGATTGGTGTAAAAAGATTGCGGAGTCATTTCCACTAACTTGCGCGCTACCGATAAATAGCTTCTGGGATCTTCGGGCTCGACGGCAGTTGGGGTGATGACTACTTTGGCTCCGTAGGCCCTTAAAATAGCTCGTTTTTCCTCGCTGATTTTATCCGGCATCACAAATATTGTTTTATAACCCTTGATCGCGGCAACTAAAGCCAAACCTAAACCCGTATTTCCCGAGGTGGCTTCGATAATGGTTCCACCGGGTCGAAGATGACCGCGCTTCTCGGCCTGTTCAATAATTGAAACTGCGATGCGGTCTTTAACACTTCCGCCGGGATTAAAATATTCTAGTTTTACCCAAAAAGTGTGTTGCGTGTTGGGTAAATAATTCTGAATTATTTTTTGCAGTTTAACGATCGGAGTGTGCCCAATCGTTTGCAATAAATTTTCAAAAACTGTCGGGCGGTTGCGGTCCTGTGATTCATTAAATATTGGGTTCATATTGCGCTTTCTTTTTTAGTTTCTTTTTTGTCAGAGTCTTACAGAAAGAATTTGCATAGTTCAAGGTGGATAGCATCTGTTGGACAGGGTCAGGGTCAAAAGGGATTTTTAATTGCCCCATCAAAATTTGAACTTTTGCGTCCTTTGGGGAATCTAGTCGAAGTTCTTCGATTAAATCCACTAGCATTTCATCTAGCTCAGTCTCTGACTTAGGGTGCTCGTGAATCTCTATTATCTTTTCTTTCAGTTGGTCGTTCATTTTTTATTTTCCTTTAAAAAGCGCTCATAAATTCCCAGAACAAAGGCGCCAGCAGCAATATTAAATAAGCAGGAAACTGAAAGAGCAACAAAGGAATCATTAATAAATAAGGAAGCTTTCGCATATGTTGGTCGATTTCCTCAAGACAAGCTGCAGATACTTCGCCCTCTAAACTTTGAAGTTGAGCCAAAATGCTTTCGCCCGCCAGGCCCCTTTCGATTAGTAAAATTAAACTTTGCCGGTAAATTGAATTTTGATTTTTGCTGATCAAAGACCCTTTCGTTTCCCACGTTTGAATCCAGCCCGGAATCTGCTGGGCGATTTCATCTTGAACAGACTCGTGGTATTTCTTCAAAGCCGCTTTCACCGACCAGCCCATCAGCAGATGATGCCTAAGTGATAACGTCAATCGCAGTGTAGGATTTATGTCTTCCATTTTTGCCTGCGCCCTATCCAATTTAATCCTAAAATTCCGGCTCCAAAAAGCCCGCCCGAAAAAACAAACAGATAAGACGGAGCTTGAGTTTTTTGTTGAATTTGATAAATCAACAGCCCCAAATACAAAATCGACATCAAAAAAGATTGAATTTTTGCGGGGGAACTGACTTGCCTCGACTTTTGGCGAAATAAAATTTCAATTTTTAAGTTTCTTCGCATTGAAGTCATTCGTTCGATGGACTGCACTTTTTCGCTTTCAATTTTAGCCAATTCCCGAAAATAAATCCCCTTGTTTGCTGAATTTTTGGAAACCGAATCTGAAGATTCGATGGTTTTTAGAAGTTCATTCGCCACTAACTGATGAACATTTGAAGTCGATTTCTGTGCCAATTCTCGCAAGCTTGATTTCAGTCCGGACCCCATTTTCATTTTCAAAATGAGATAGTCTATCGTCACCAGCAAATCCTCGTCACTAAAGGTTTTTGGACGGTTCAGGAAATATTTTAAGCTATGAATAGAAATGATAAAAAAAACGGTAAACAACCCTTTCGAAACAAAGCGATCAAAAAAGAAATGACACAAAAACATCAGCATAGAAACGAAAATGGTTTTTAAAATTGTTTTCGAAAAAATTTGCTGGGCTCGAAATTCGAAATCCGAAATCGACAAAAAACAAAATCCGAAAACTGTCCACAATAACGAAGCCGGCATCTTTTTAGTCTCCTTGAAAACTTAAGGTGCAAAATTCAAACAATATTTTTTAAATTTTTTGTTGACGTCAGTAGTCAGCTTAGGAACACTAATAGGTGAGACAGCAAGACGATCAACAACAACTTAGTATCCAGGAGGATCTAATGGCTAAGAAAAAAGCGACAAAAAAGAAAGCTTCGAAAAAAACTTCGAAAAAAGCTTCTAAAAAGAAGTAGTTTTTCGGAACTTTGAAGTTCTTAAAAAACCCCAAGTGAAAACTTGGGGTTTTTTTTTACCTTTTTCATTTAAGCAATCTTGGAAAACAAAGGCGACTAAAAATAATAAAACATTCCAAACGCACCGGTTGGCGTAGCTTGAAAATCATTGGCATTCACCATCATAACAAGCTCGGCATATAAACTTGTCCCGACGCTACGACCGTAAAGTTGCGTGTACTGGATCCCCAAAGAAGGGACCAACAGGTCTTTACCAAAAATTCCGGTTTCTTTTTCTTCATCAGTCAAAATTTTGTCAGTCAGTACAGATGGAAAAGATCTTCCCACTGGTTTTTTTTGGGTCGAGTTACTATACCAACGCGAATAACCGACCGTAAAATAAGGCGAAACCACTCGACCGCCAAATAAATACTTGTACTGAAGAGTTAGCGAACTATATCGTGGGCCTCCGCCAAAACCAATCACCGCCGAGTGATATGGGCTGTAGTTAAGCTCGGTGATCAACCCCAATAGACCCAATTGTCCGGCGGTTAAGACACCAGCACCCACACGACGTTTGGTTCGCAAAGACACGGCAGATTCAAATTCGTCGTACTGCTCCACCGACGCCAAAGGCGCTTTTATAGATGGCGTTCGGACAGAGGTAGAGCGCAATGGTGGACTTTGGGTTTCAATTGGGACGCTTGCGCCGGCTTCAATTTCATAGGCTTTTTGCGCCTGACAAATCGAGGCCGCAGCGAAAACAAAACCGATGACGACAAGATTTTTAATTTTGGTCAAGGGCGTTTTGGTGGATGGCGTTTTGGTCAGTGGCATTTTCAGTCTCCTAGCCGTTTCAAAAACAATTTAATCCAACGGGTGATCGTAGTTTTTTATTATTACTTTTATGATCCTAAACATCAAATGTTGTTTATCAGGGGTACATCAGCTTCAATAATTGAAATTTCCGTGAACTTAGAAAAATTATTTTTATTTAAAGAAAATTTTTGAAACTAAATAAAATTTAAAACTGAAAATAGACTTTAGAATTAACTAAAAAACCAAGGAGAGAAAAAATGACACATGTAAGAAAAAAAATTTCCGTCATAGGTGCAGGGTTTGTGGGCTCGACCTGCGCTCATTGGTTAGCCGCAAAAGAACTAGGCGATGTTGTGCTTCTTGACGTCAACGAAGGCGCAGCACAGGGCAAAGCACTTGATCTGTACGAGGCCTCTCCCGTCGAGCTTTTCGATGCGCGCGTCACCGGCACCAAAGACTACAAAGACACCGCTGGATCCGATGTCGTTATCATCACTGCAGGAATCCCCCGAAAACCTGGTATGAGTCGCGACGATCTGCTGGCGACAAATTCAAAAATTATGAAAGAAGTCTGTGAAGGCATTAAGAAGTTTGCTCCTGAATCGATTGTGATTGTAGTCAGCAATCCTTTGGATGCTATGGCGTTTGTCGCTAAACAGGTCACCGGATTTCCGCGCGAACGCGTGATCGGAATGGCCGGGGTCTTGGACACCGCTAGATTCAAAACTTTTGTCTCTGAAGCCGTCAATGTCAGCGTGAAGGATATACATGCCATCGTTTTAGGCGGACACGGCGACACAATGGTGCCGATGCCTAGACACTGTTCTGTTGGCGGAGTTCCCTTGCAAGAAATGCTTCCCAAAGAAAAAATTGACCAGATTGTTCAAAGAACCAGACAAGGTGGCGCCGAAATCGTGAACCTTCTTAAAACAGGATCCGCTTTTTATTCGCCCTCTGCCAGTGCAGTTCAAATGGCCGAAGCCATTCTAAAAGATCAAAAGCGAATTTTACCTTGTGCCGTCGAGCTTCAAGGGGAATACGACGTCAAAAATCTGTTCGTGGGTGTTCTTTGCAAACTGGGCGGAAAAGGAATGGAAGAAGTGATCCAACTTAAACTAAATGCAGAAGAAAAAGCCGGACTTGATAACTCAATTAAAGCCGTCGAAGAATTGGTCTCAGCACTTAAAAAAATCCAGTACTAAATAAAAGGAATTTATGAATATTCACGAGTATCAGGCAAAGCAGGTTCTAAAGAAATATGGCGTTCCCATTCTTAAGGGCGGAATTGCAGAAACGGCCGACGAAGCCTTGGCCATTGCGAAAAATCTGGGGGGATCAGTTTGGGTCGTCAAAGCCCAAATTCACGCCGGCGGCAGGGGAAAAGGTGGCGGAGTGAAGGTAGCCAAATCCTTGGACGAAGTAAAAATTTTGTCTCAAAAAATCATTGGTATGAATTTAATCACTCACCAAACGGGCCCCGAGGGTCGATTAGTTAAAAAAGTTTATATCGAAGAAGGCTGCCAGATCGCAAGGGAATTTTACGCTGCTTGTTTAGTTGACCGGGCCACGGGTCGCGTCGCTTTGATGGCTTCAAAAGAAGGCGGTGTTGAAATTGAAGAAGTTGCCGCCAGAAATCCCGAAGCTATTTTTCGTGTCGACATCGATCCAACGACAGGACTTCTGCCTTTTCAGGCCAGACAAATTAGTTTTAGTTTAGGAATTCCAAGTGAATCTTTAGGAAAAGCAGTGACCTTTTTTCAAGGGCTTTATCAAGCGTTTGTTTCAGAGGACTGTTCCACCGCCGAGATCAATCCGGTAGTGTTGACCCCGCAGGGAGATTTGATCGCGCTGGACGCAAAAATGAATTTTGATAGCAATGCACTTTATCGCCACAAGGATATTTTAGAGTATCGGGACTTAGCAGAAGAAGATCCTGCAGAGATCGAAGCCAGTAAATTTGATCTGGCGTTTATTAAATTAGATGGAAACATTGGTTGCTTAGTCAACGGGGCAGGCCTAGCGATGGCCACTTTGGATATTATCAAATTGCACGGCGAAAGTCCGGCCAATTTTTTAGACGTCGGTGGCGGAGCTAATAAAGAAAAAGTAACGGCGGCTTTTAAAATTATTTTGAAAGACCCCAAAGTAAAAGGGATTTTAGTCAACATTTTTGGCGGAATTATGAAATGCGATATTATCGCCGAGGGCGTGATCTCGGCGTCAAAGGACGTTGGCCTAAAAGTGCCCTTAGTTGTTCGTTTAGAGGGAACAAATGTTGAACTAGGAAAGAAAATCTTAAAAGAAAGCGGATTGTCGATCACTCCAGCAGATGATTTAGAAGATGCTGCAAAAAAAATTGTTCAAGCAGTAAGGGGTTAAATGTGTCTATTTTGATCAATAAAAATACTAAAGTTATTTGCCAGGGGTTTACTGGCGCCCAAGGAACTTTTCACAGCGAACAAGCGGTAAAGTACGGAACCAAAATGGTCGGCGGAGTCACTCCGGGAAAAGGCGGCAGTTCGCATTTAAATTTGCCAGTCTTCAACACCGTCGCCGAAGCTAAAGAGCGAACAGGCTGCAATGCCTCGGTGATCTTTGTGCCTCCGCCCTACGCTGCGGATTCTATTATGGAGGCCGTCGATGCAGAATTAGATTTAGTGGTTTGCATCACCGAGGGGATACCGGTTTTAGACATGGTTAAGGTTAAAAAATTCATGTTGGGGAAAAAAACTAGGTTAGTCGGTCCTAACTGTCCGGGAGTTATCACCCCCGGCGAATGTAAAATTGGTATTATGCCCGGGCATATTCATAAACCAGGTCGCATCGGGGTCCTTTCTAGATCTGGAACCCTTACTTACGAAGCCGTTCATCAGTTGACCGCATTGGGATTGGGCCAATCGACTTGCGTGGGAATTGGCGGCGACCCAGTCAATGGCACACAGTTTATTGATGTTCTTGAACTATTCAATCGCGATACCGGAACTGATGCCGTGATTATGATCGGCGAAATCGGCGGGTCCGCAGAAGAAGAGGCCGCCGAATATATCAAACGTGAATTCAAAAAACCGGTGACTGCTTTTATCGCCGGAAGCTCTGCGCCTCCGGGGCGCAGAATGGGACACGCTGGTGCGATTATCAGCGGAGGCAAGGGAACAGCTCAGGCGAAATTTGACGCATTAGAAGCTGCTGGTTGCAAAATTGCGCGAAGTCCTGCAGAACTAGGGCGCACTCTAAAATCCCAGCTTTAAAAAGGAAGTTGAATGCCAAATCAAAACACAGAAAAAACTTTTTCAATTGTAAAACCAAATGCGATGAAGAAAAACTGTTTAGGCGATATTTTATCGATGTTCGAAGCCAACGGCTTGAAAATCGCAGCCGCAAAAATCAGTTTAATTTCCACCAGCAAATGTGAAGAGTTTTATGCCGAACACAAAGCCCGACCATTTTTTCCAGAACTTGTGAAATTTATGACATCGGGACCAGTGCTTTTGCTTTGTCTTTCCGGAGAAAACGCTGTTTTGAAAAACCGCGAGATTATGGGCGCCACTGATCCCAAAAAAGCAGCTCCGGGAACGATTCGATTTAAATTTGGCGACAACGTCGGTGAAAATGCCGTGCACGGATCAGATAGTTTAAATAGTGCCGAGCGCGAGCTTTCCCTTTTCTTTGAAAAGTCGGAAATCTGCAACCTTTAGAAAGCTTAGGGCCGCTGGAAATTGATAAACTAACCCTTGGTGGCTATGGCCTTGGCCGCTATCAAGGTTTAGTTGTCTTTGTTCCCTTTTCAGTGCCCGGTGATGTTTTGGAAGTGCAAGTCACTGAAATAAAAAAAAGCCACGCCTTTGCCACAATCACCAAAATTTTAAAACCCTCTGCGGATCGAATCGAACCCGTTTGCGAAATTTTTGGTCAGTGCGGTGGTTGTACTTTTCAGAATGTAAGTTACCCTCGCCAGCTATCAGAGAAAAACCAAATTGTTTTAGATCATTTGCGAAAGTGGATTACTCCCAATACTGAGATTCAAGAGATTCAAAGTAGCCCCCAACCTTTTAATTACCGAAACAAAATTCAGTTGAAAAAAAAAGGCTCGGTGTTGGGATTTTATCGGCGCAAAACTCACGAAATTATCGACGTGCAAAAGTGTCCCATCGCCGAAGACTCTCTTAATCAAAAACTACGGGAAATTAGAAAAAAAAATATCAAAACTGAATTTATTGAGCTGGCGTTAGACGAAAAACTAAACGCCCAAGTCATCGAAAGTAATTCCGAAGAAACCGCTTTTTCTCAAGTGAATCGCTTCGTCAATGCCACCGTGATTGAAACGCTACTGTCGTGGATCAAAGACGATCAATTTCAGGCGTGCTATGATTTGTACGCCGGATCGGGAAATTTAACTTTTCCGGTTTATCGTACGCTTTCAAAAATACCTTTCTTCGCGGTCGAAGCCAATATCTCAGCGGTAGACCAGGCCTTAGAAAAAATAAAGAAAAGTAGGCTTCCGGATTTAGATTTTTACGCGTGTTTTGTTGAACAATTTCTGGCTAGGTTTGTCTTGGAAAATCAGTCGCTGGTTATTTTGGACCCTCCAAGATCAGGATGCGGCCCCGATGTATTACGCATTCTAAAAAACTGCAGGGCGAAGACCATTATTTACCTAAGCTGTAATCCGGCGACACTTCAGCGAGATCTGGCCGCGATTTTAACAGCGCCGCGGCTTCGGCTTTCGAAGGTTAAAGCGTTCGATATGTTTCCGCAAACAGATCACGTCGAGACCTTGGTGAGGATTGACTCAGAATTTTCAGATGTTACCCTTGAGCAATGAGGCTCTTTCTTTTACGTGGTTTGACTCTTTCAAGTTTATTTTTGTTGGTGTCTTGCCAAGTTTTTTCACCCCGTGATCCCGATGCAGCTGAACTTCACCTGCGGATTGGAACCTCGCAATTGCAAAGCGGATTCTATCCGCAAGCCCTAGCTTCGTTGCTTCAAGCCGAAAGTCTTGATCCCGAAAACCCAATGATTCAAAATAACTTGGGGCTTGCCTACTTAGTCCGAGAAAAATATTCGTTGGCAGAAACTCATTTGCGCCGTTCGCTAGAGCTAAAGCCTGACTACTCGGATGCAAAAAATAATTTAGGCCGATTGTTAATCGAAATGGGTCAGTATCAAACTGCGATTCAGATCCTCAATGAAGCAGAAGCCGACTTGACGTACCCAAATCCTGAAAAGCCCCAAATCAATTTAGGTATTGCGTATTTTAGTTTAAAACAGTTCAACACCGCCCAAAAATATTTCCAAAAAGCCTTAACCGTACAGCGAGACAGTTGTTTGGCGCAGAATTATTTTGGACGAACCTTTTTTGAAATTAAAAATTTTTCATTAGCGGCCGAAAATTTGGATCGCGCCGTGGGCTATTGCAAAAAAGATCAGTTTGATGAACCCCACTATTACAGCGGATTGGCCTATTATCAAATGGGCTTGGTCGACAGAGCAACAGCAAGGCTTGAAGAGGTCGTTTCTCTTTACCCACAGGGAAAGTACAAAGTAAGGGCGCAAGAAGCACTGAAATCCATTCGAAGGTAGGAAATCATGAAAAAGCTTGGTGAGTTATTAAAAAGCGAGCGCGAAAAAAAAAGACTTTCGGTCCACGAAATTGGAATCTATTTAAAGATCAGTCCAAAAATTTTGACCTCGATTGAAGACGGTGACCTGACCAAACTTCCGGCTAAAACTTTTCTGCGCGGGTTTATTCGCAGTTATGCCCAATATCTGAAGTTAAACACCGAAGAAATCATGGCGATGTTTCAGGAAGAAATGGGTTCGACGCATCCTCCAGCTAAAGAACTTCCTAAAGAGCTGGCCAAAGAAGTTCCCAGTCCTAAGGAATCTACCAAGGATTCTACAATGGATTCTAAAATGGATTTTACCAAGGAGGCCTCGAATCCAACATCCAAAGAAACGAAAACCGAACCCAAGAGACGCGATCCCGATTTAAATGAAGAATCCTTTTCATCTAATAAAATTATATTTTCATTGGCCGCGTTAGTGTTAGTCGCTTTGATCGTCACTGTCGCAAAATTAATCGAAAAATATAATAAAGAGCGCGAAGCTAACCCGATAGCCGAGCTTCAACGAATATCACCTTTGCCGCCAAGTTCCGAAGACCCAAATTCTACCGAAGCAAAAATCCCAGTAATTTCTCCGCAAAACATCCCCGCCGAGCCCCTTCAGCCGCTGCAAAATAAAATCGAAACAAACCTTCCTCAAAATAGTCAAAATGTCCAGGTTCTGGCTGAAAACGGAATTGAAAAAACACTAGAAAAATCCACCGAAGTTGCTATTCAAAAAAATATTGAGAAAACGTCGGAAAAATTCATCGACAAAAAAACAGATGTCCTGGCCAAAAAAGCAGCCGAAAAACCATCGGGAAAACTACCTGAAAAACCAATTGAAAAGCCCTCTGAAAAGACTTCCGAAACCGCAGTCGACAAGCCTAATGAAAAATTGATGACAGAAAAAACTCAAACCCCAAAGCCTTCGGCAAAATTAGAGAAACCTATAGAAGTTATAATTGAGGCCACAAAAGATGTTTCATTGAATTACGATCTTGGTAACGGTAAGTTGCTGCCCTTGAACTTAGAAAAAGGACAATTTCATACTTTTAAAAGTAAATCAGAAATCCGCCTAGATGTTAACGACGCTGGCGCAATCAATGTCTTTGTCAACGGCACTAATCGAGGCGCCGCTGGAATAGCGGGCAGTTCCAAATCTCTAAATTACCCTTAATGAAATTTAGCCCTGACTGTCTTCCACAAAATCGAAAGCTTTTTTATTTCTGGGCGATGGCTTTGCTTTTAAAGCTTTTGCTGTCTGCAGTTTTACCATTGAGTTCCGATGAATCCTATTACTGGGTTTGGTCGCAGAACTTGCGCTTGAGTTATTTTGATCATCCTCCGTTTGTTAGTTGGCTGTTCCGAATGGGAGATTTTTTTCCATTTTCTAGGTGGCCGGGTGTACTGCTGGGGCATTTCACAGTTTTTATTTGGGTGTTTTTGCTGGGCCGTGATTTTAGTCTCACCAAGCAATTGGGTCTATTTTTATTGATGATATTTTCGCCGTTAGTGGGGTTTGGTTCGCTAATTGTAACTCCAGATATTCCAATCTTGTTTTTTTGGAGCTTAGGCATTTACTCGCTTTCAAAATATTTCCAGAAAAATTCCAGTGCTTGGCTGTGGACCTCACTTTTGGGATTATCGATTGGTTTTGGAATTGCTTCAAAATACCATATGTTTTTATTTGTTATTCTAATGACGATTTATTTAAGTGCGGAAAAAAAATGGCGCCAGATTAATCCTGTTCACTTGTTAAGCGTTTTTATTTTAGCGGTCTTAGGGTCGCTTCCAGTTTGGATTTGGAATTTTCAGAATCACTTCGCTTCTTTTTTGTTTCAGATTCATCACGGCTTAGGAGAATCTTCTTGGGACCCATTTTGGACATGGACGTATTTGTTAGGCCAGTTCGCTTTGGTTTCACCAATTGTTTTTTATTTTGCTATCAAAGCCAAAATACCCAACCATCTGCGACCGATAATTTACTTTGGTTGGGGTCCATTTCTTTTCTTTTTTCTAACCAGCTTCCGAGGATTGGTAGAACTAAATTGGGCCACGATTGGATACCCCAGTTTATTTGTCTTGGCACTTTTAGGAAGTGAAAAAATTAAACCTTTTGTCTTAAAGGGGGCTTTTTGGAGTTTTATTTTTATATGTGTTTTTACCCACCAGTTCTATCCTTGGCTTAATAACAGCCCCCTACGCTGGCCCGACAAAATAAATGAACTCCGAATGTATGACCCCGTCATTGCTGCTCTTCACGAGCATCCCAAACTAAAAACCCAGCGGGTTTTTGCCTCAAGTTATCAGATGGCGTCGGTCATCTGGTACCAAACTCAACAAAAAACAGATAAGATGCCACAGATGAGTCGCAGAGATTTTTTTGATGATCTAAACGCCGAATTTCCCACTGAAAATACTTTTTATCTGATTGGCCAAGAGGGTGTGACTTTGCCAGACTGGTTTAATCCTCTAGTCCATGATATTTCTGTCTACACGCCCATTAACGAGAGGTTTAAAATTCTAAAGATCGTCAAAAAATGATCCGATATTTTTTAAGTTTTTCATTCTTAATTTTAATTTATTTTATCTACGGCTTTGCGCTTTCCCAAAAAGACCTGACCCTAGTTCCGCTGGTTTTAAAAAAAGAAAATCCAGCTAATTTCTACGATTACCGCGGGGTTTTAAATGTTCAATCCAGTCGCGGACGGGGTTTTTCCGATCCCAAGGAAATCATTGCGGAAGCTCGAAAAGCAGGAATTGATTTTTTAATTTTTACCGATGATCTAAAGGAAGCTGGCCCCAATTTAAGCGGCTATCAGGGCCCCTTGCTGGTCCTTGACGAAGTTGAAACATCCTACTTGGATATGCGTCTGATTTATTTAAATCCCCAAAGAAAAGATCTTAGGGTCCAATCCAATTTATTTTTCACCGACTTAGTGTTGCAAAATCCACCGGCCTCTGATGACTTGCTTTTTTTGGCAGATCCACTTCGCCCCAATCCCTCGTGGAACGGAGATTTCCCGACAGGTGTGCACGGGCTTGAAATTATAAACCCCAAGCGAATGGCTGAAAACGTTTGGCGTCAGTCCAAACTGAGCGTATTCTTAAGTTTTTTAATTTATCCCTTCAATCCTCAAATTGCGTTCGCGAGACTTTTTTTGGATCCAACCGACGAGATAAATCTTTGGGATAGGATTAATTCACAAAGAAAAATGATCGGTTTTGCTGGTTCCAATGCCAATGCGAAAGCCATCCCTTTGGCTAATACCTTGGTGAAATTTCCTAGTTATCAAAAATCCTTCGAGATTTTTTCCAACCATGTTTTGCTTGAATCTGAGTTGACCGGTCATTCTCAAAATGACGCTTCTAAAATTCTTCAAGCATTTCAAAGGGGCCAATTTTATTTTTCGTTCGATCTGGTCGGCGATCCCAAGGGTTTTGAATGCTACCTTCAGCAAAATAAGAATTACTTTCCAGGGGCGCAAGTCCATTGGAACAAGGGAACAAGAATCAGGGCCACTTTACCAGCCGAACCCCAGTTTTTTTATGAAATCGTCGTCTTTAAAAATGGCGATCGTGTTTTTACTACGAACGAAAAAAATCTGGATTACTTGGTGAAGGGCCCCGGTAATTACCGGGTCATTGTAAGGTCAATTTTGCCATTGCCGTTCCCCGACGGAAAAAAATGGGTCACCTGGATCTACGTTAATCCCTTTTACGTGAAGTAAGCGGTATTTGGATCTCTAACGAGGCACATATTTCTAGCTGGCAGGATAGCCTTTCTGAATCGCTAAAGCCTCGGTCATTGGCCATTTCATTTTCTAATTCATTTCGGGATTCTAATTTTTTTTCAGTCGCGATGACTTTCACCAAACATGTGCCACAGGTGCCGTTACCACCACAACTATTGTCGATGGAAACCTTGTTTTGTTTTAATAAGCTCAACAAGTTAACCGAGTTTTCAAAGGAAACACTAAGTCTGCTGGGTTGAATCATAACTTTATTAAAATTTTTCAAGCTTGATCGACCCATGTCTGATTTGTATCAATAAAGATATGAGATTCATAGCCTTTGACGTAGAGACCACCGGCACGGTCCCCGGAGTCGACCAAATTGTAGAAATAGGTGCTGTTCGCTTTAATAGTGAAGAGATCGAAAATGTTTACGCCACCCTGGTCAATCCAAGGATAGCAATTCCCCCAGCAGCGTCCGCGGTAAATAAAATCACCAATGAAATGGTGATGGGAAAACCCTTTATTGAAGATCTTTTAGAATCATTCTCGGAATTTTGCGGCAATGATCCTATGGTGGCCCACAACGCTCCTTTTGACGCCCAATTCTTTAGCGCGGCTTTTAAGAAGTTCGATTACCCCACTCCGCAAGGAATTATCCTGGACACTTTGCCGATAGCACGTAAAATTTTTCCGGGCTTACCCAATTATAAACTAGGTACCTTGATTCAATTTTTAAAAATTCAAACAAAAACAGATTTTCATCGGGCCGAAGAGGACGCGTCCTATTGTGGGCAGATGCTTTTGCAGATGATGAAGAGAATCTCCACAAACGGTCAGGTGCCGCGCATCGAAAATCTAGTCGCTTTAACCGGAAAACCCGAATTTCGTTTTCCTCTTATCGAAAAAAAAGCGAAACAACTTTCATTTCTTTAAACCCGCAATCGGCCAATGGCGACCTCGACCAAAAGACCGCTTAGATACTTTTAGAATTGGCGCTGATTGCCATCGTTTAAACTCGGTCTGACCTAAAATATTTAATAACCAAAAATCGACCGCAGATTTTGGCGTTTTAGAAGACCCAACTGTGCGTTCAATCGACGCATCAAGCACTTCATAAGGCGGCAGCGAATCTTGATCTTTTTGATTTGGTCTTAGTTCGGCGGTGGGGGGCCTATCGATAATCATTTGTGGGATCAGTTCTCTTTCCGAATTATACAATTTGGAAAGCTGAAACACTTGCGTCTTGGTAAGATCCCCAATCGGCAGTAAACCGCCGCAGGTATCTCCGTACATCGTACAAAAGCCGGTGGCTAGTTCGCTTTTATTCCCGGTGGATAGTAACAAAGAACCACTTAAATTAGAATACGCCATCAGGATCATCCCACGAATTCTAGACTGGATATTTTCATGGACCACGCCAAACTTGGCGATATTAAGGTCCTTATCCAACTGAGCTTTAATTCCACTGAAAATATTTTGAATCGCAATTTCTTGAATGGGGATATTTAAATTTTTTGCTAATTGGTTTGCCAGCTGTTGGCTAAGACCCGAGCTGAATTCACTTGGCAAAAAGAACCCTCGAACTTTGGAAGGACCCAGCGTATCGACGGCCAAACAAGCCACCAATGCCGAATCAATGCCGCCGCTTAAACCCAAATGCACTTGGTTCAACCCAGTTTTTTTACAAAAATCTCGCAAACCCAATACTAAGGCTTGGCGCAAAGCTTCGGAAGAATCTAATTTTTTAATTCGCCGTCCACCTTTTAAGGTTTCAAGATCAAAAAAATTTAAATCTTCAGAAAAAGACAAACATCTAATAAATTCTTTCCCCTTGTGATCCAGCCCAAAAGAAGATCCATCAAAAATAATTTCATCTTGTGCTCCGACTAAGTTGACGTAAATCATTGGAGCTTTAAAGCGCGCGGCCGTCTGGGACACCAGTTCTTTCCGTACTTTTTCTTTACCCGGATAAAACGGCGACGCCGACATATTGATAACTAAATCAACTTTTTTTGTTTTCAGTTCGGTCAAGGGATTTTTTTTATACGGACTTTCTCCTTTTTGATTTGGCCAAGCCCAAATGTCTTCACAAATGGTTAGAAAAAATTTTTTGCCCTTAAAGGAAAAATAATTTTTTTCTAAACTTCCACTTTCAATAAATCGGCCTTCATCAAAAACGTCTCCGGTAGGAAGAAGTTGTTTGTGAAAGAACTTGGGCTTCTGATCGCGGACCAGAAAAGCAACTGAATTTAAAAAGGGCCTTCCTTTTATTTCTGGATTTTTGGTCATCAGCCCCACCAGAACCCCAATGCCTTGTGGAATTTTATCCGCCAGTTTTTTAAATTCCTTCATTTGACGGTCGACGATTTCGGACTGCTCAAGCAAATCAAAAGGATGATAGCCAAACAATGTGGCTTCTGGAAAAATCACGACGTCGGCATTCTTAGCTTGCGCGGATCGCACGTATTCAATTATTTTATTTCTGTTGTTCTGAAAATCTCCAAGAATGGAATTAATTTGGGCTATTGCAATTCGCATGTAAAATTTATTTCACAATATTAAAATTTCGACAATTTAAATACTGGGTCGGCCAGTTAGATGGTGTCAATTTCCAGATTCAATCGAACTGAAGAATTGGTTTTGGTTCGTTTTGAAAAACCATCTTTGTATCCATGTTGAAATTCGATTTTTTTTTCAGGGTAACGCCAGCAAAAGTAACCAGAGCCGTTATCAAAGTCCGCCATCCAGACACCTTTCGGATAAACGCCAAGCTTTTCTACCTTGTCTTGCCATTTGTCGACTTCGTTTTGAATTTGCTTTTGAAGCTCTTCTTTCAAATCGCTATTTCCGGCAGGAAGACTTAAGATCCGATGTTTCAAATCTTTAACTTTGCGATCACTTTCCAAAGTAAATCTAGAAATAACTAACAAAATTTCTTCAGCCTGCTGAAGTGAAAATACTTTAAGATCGACCCCAAATTCTGACAACTGCTGAATATGAACCACAACTGTTCCTTTGAATATTCCCATGGTGCAAGCAACAATACTTTTGTGGCCCCCCCCCCAAATTTTTTTTCGTAGAGTCCTTTGTCTTTGGAATTGGTGGAAGATTCAATAAATTATTAAGGGACTGTAAATTTGAAAAAGAGCACCGGCGTTACAAAAGTCCCTAGTTTTTTTCGATCGATTTTCGAATTTGCTGCGCTTGTAGACCAATGAAAAGTAGCAGAGCCATCAATATCATAATGATCAATGCGTATTTCAGAATCCGAGAAAAATCCCAAGGTTCAATTTCCACTGGCGCTTGGGAATTTCTGCCATCACTTTTTTTAACCGGAACGCCTTTTTGTTTTTGACTGCTCTCGCTATTCTCAATTTCGGCAACCTTTTTGGCTTCACCCGATGTTTTCTTCAGTCGACGCTTCTGATTTTCAGTCAAGTTTTGAACTGGCAAAGACAATGGCAATCTAGAGGTTTGGCTGCCTTGCGTTGTTAAGTTGGAATTTCGCCCGTAGATATTTTCACTCGAACCCGTCAAGGGCGTCGAAACTGATTTTTGATTTTTGCCCGAGCCCTCGGTGGCGCCAGTCGGGCGTCCTGCAGCACCGGATGCCCCAGAACTTTTCGTCGAACCAGAAAAAGTAGATGCCGTGTAAGGTAGGTTTTGACCCCGAACTGACGCATAGTTGGAATTCCCGTTTTTGCCTCGCACAGCAGCGGGTGGTCGACCCTCGGCGAAGGAAAAGGATTCAAAGTTTTGATCACACTGGGAATCAGGGCTACTTTCTGCGCCCAATCGGGGCAGCTCGCCCTCGTCCAACAAACATTCAATGTATGAACCCATATAAATATCTACCCACTTTTTAAGTGGTTTGAAGAGTTGAACTGATATCGTCATCACTAGACCAACGGAAACCACCACTATCAGAAGATATTCGACAAAGGCTTGTCCGGACGATGAGAGCTGATATGATTGAAGGCGATGCGACTTAGACATACTTTCATTTTTATCGGCGTGTTAACCTTCTCTCTGAACGCCAAAGTCGAAAACAACGCGGCCCCATCAAATGCGGCACCAAAGTCTAGTCCAGAAGCAGACTTCAAAAGCCAAAATTACAAAAAAGTGATCGAAACTTTAGGCCCCGACGTGGCCCGTTTGAAGCGCCCCAGCTTGTTGATGCTAGGAATTTCTTATAGCCGCAATCAACAAAGCCTGGCTTGCATTAAAACTTTAAATACTTTGGTGTCGCAAAACCCGAAAGATTTCGAAGCTCGAACTTTGATTGCCGCCGAGTATTTGAAAATGAACAAAGACACCGAAGCTCTGGCGCAACTTAAAGAAGCCTTGGCAGATAATCCCAAGTACGAGCCCGCTTATATGGAAACTGCAAAACTCTACGAGAAGAAAAAAAATCTGTATGAGCTTCGAATTTTGTATCAAGACATGGTTGAAAAGTTGGGCGAAAAAGCCATTTATATTGCTAAACTTTGTGAAATTTCTACCCAAGAAGGCCTGTATGAACTTTCAGAAAAGTATTGCGCTCGGGGAATTCAAATGAACCCTAAAGAGCCTAAAAATTATATTTCGATGGGCCTTACGTTGAAAGAGCGCGGTCAAGATGACGCCGCCAAAAGGTATCTTCGCCAAGCTGCAGAATCATTCCCTCAGTCCACTGAAGCTCAGATGACTTTTGGACAGTATCTTGAAAAAGACAAAAATTTTGTCGAGGCCTTTAAGTATTACCAACGTGCAACAATCGCTGACGCCAAGAACTTGGCCGCCTTAACTAGCTTTGGTTTGGCAGCGATTGAAATACAGAAATACGCAGAATCTTTGGAAGCCTTTCGCAAGGCCTGCAAGCTGGACCGCGGTTCCATTTTAAAAATGCGACAAGCGGCCAGCGTGCTTCGAACTTACGGCGTTTCTAAATGGTTAACCCAATTTGAAAACTCGATTGAAAATTGCGACAAATAACTAGCGATTGAAAGAAAATCAAGCGTGGCACTTGCACGTCGCCGGTGGGGCTTTTTTAGAGTTTAAACTAATTAAACAAAAATTCTTTCAATGAAGTATGAAGATTTAAAGTCAAAGTCGACCGAATATGGGGATTTGAAACCTGAATTTTTTCAAGCAACTTTGCCGGACCGGTCAGCCACAAGACTCCGGGTGAACTTGTGGTTTTTTGCACTCGGAATTCACAAATATCCAGACCCATTTCCACTAGTATTTCCGCCTCGCTAAATAATGCCGTGACCAAGGAAGACTCAAGCACCAAAAGGCCGTCTTGAAGTGGCCCGTTGTAGAGACTGTAATAACATTTTAAAATTTTCTCCTGGCGATCATTCAAAAAGCTAAACGACACGCCTGTTTTTTTAGATTCTTCAAAAAGGAGGGTCTGGCTAAATTCACTCGAGCCAGAAGAAATCAAAACCAAGCCACCTAAACCTAGCGAGCTGACTTCGATAATTTCGCAGTTTTGATCGCCCAATTTTTTTAAAATCTGATTTGTCAGTAAATAAATCTCGCCAGCAGATTCCGTTTGAAGAACTAAAACACGTTTCACTGAATTGACCCTTCGATATGCCCCACCAGGTCGTAATCATGGCTATCTGTAATTGTCACTTGAACAAGGTCTCCGGGCTTTGCTTGCCCATCATTTATATAAACAACTCCATCGATATCTGGCGCCTGTTGAGACGATCGGCCCTGCAACAGAAGTTCCGTTTCCTCGGAAACACCCTCGACCAAAACTTCAATTGTTTGGCCCACAAATCGGAGATGTTTCTGGCGTGAAATTTCTTGCTGAATGCTCATTAGCGCTTCAAATCTTTGTTCTTTTATTTTCGCATCGACCTGATTTGGCATTTTTCCACCCGGCGTACTTTCTTCTGGAGAATACTGAAACGCGCCTACACGGTCAAATTTTTGATCAGCGACAAATTGAAGAAGTTCCTCGAATTGACTTTCGGTCTCGCCAGGAAATCCAACGATAAACTGAGTTCTAATTACGGCGTCCGGGATTTCAGCGCGAATATTTTTTAAAATCATTTCGATTTCTTCGCGAGTCATTTTGCGGTTCATACTTTTAAGCATTTGGTTGTTGATATGCTGTAGAGGCATATCAAAATACTTCACTAATTTTTTTTCTGTTTTAATAAGTTGAATCATCTCGGGCGAGATTCCGTCGGGGTACAAGTATAAAACCCGGATCCATTCAATGCCATCGACTTTAGTTAGCGCTCGAAGCAGATTGACTGGGTTTTCTTGTTTATTTTCAGTAGGGTTTTTTCGGCGTAAATCCCAACCGAAATCAGTAAAATCATGGCTAATGACCAGAAGCTCTTTCACTCCGCCGGCGGCCAAAAGCTTGGCTTCGTGAACAATGTTTTGAATGTTTCGCGACTGAAGATTACCCCGAATGAGCGGAATCGCACAAAACGCGCAACGTTTCATACAGCCTTCAGAAATTTTTAAATAAGCCCTATGGCGCGGTTGCGAATTGACCCGCGGAGTATTTTGCTCTTGCAGATAGGTGGGCAGGTTAAAATATTTTTTTTGCAAATCTCCAAGTTCATTTTTTTTTAAAATCTGCGCGATGTTTTGAAATTCACCAGACCCCACAAAAAGATCAGCTTCTGGAAACCCTTCTACTAAATCGTCCTTATATCTTTGAGTCAGGCAACCAGCGACTACTAATTTTTGGACATTGCCGGACTTTTTTAAATCCGCCATTTCCAAAATTTTTGAAATCGATTCTTTTTTACTGTCCTCGATAAAACCACAGGTATTTACGATCACGGTGTCAGCATCTTGGGGCTGATCCACAACCTGATAACCGTTCTGAAGTAAAGAACCAGCCATCATTTCAGAATCCACTAAATTTTTAGGACAGCCAAGGCTTACGAAGTGAACTTTCTTTAGCGAATTTTCTTTACTCGGGGTTTGTCTCATAAATCCATCACTTTAGTTTTGGGGTCTGGTTTGTATTTAAAAAGAGCCTCGTCGACCTGCGATTTCAAATTAATATTTGAAACCAAAATTTCGGTCTTATTTTTCACGTCGTCCTCGAAGGAAATGAACTTTAATTTTTGTTCTACAAATCCAACTTGTATATTTTGAACTACGGCAGGCTTTGCTTTTTGTTCTAAAAAAAACACTTGCCCCTTTTCGCTAGTTTCTGATTTTTTAACGTTAAAAGCGCTTGAAAACTTTTTGCCCAGTAAATCGATCAAAAAAAGATTCTGCTTATTTTTTTTGGTAATCAATGACCGCGAAACCTCTAAGCTGTCTGGAAAGTCTTTGCTCGGTAATTGAATATTCCAAAGATATTTGCCATCAAAAATAATTAGCTGCGGGTCTGTGGTTCCAGATTCCAAACGAATTTTTTGGGCTCCAATAAAAATTTTCACAGTTTCATCAGCGACCTTGTTCAACACCGCCGATGTGGTCTTCTTTTGGGCCTGAATTTCAATTTGCTTAGATTTTTGCCATTCCGAAAGATTTTTTTCAAGAATCGAAAAACTCTTCGCCGAAGCCGACAGGCTTAAAAAAATACTTATTAAAATCATGGAATTTTCTACCACTGCCTGCAATTCAGAGCAATCGGATCAGTAGAAAAAACCATGTCTGAGCCTTTGTGAGACAGATATGTCCGCGTCCCAGGCGGCTCTCGCTGACAAGGGGGGGGGCAACTTACTTACAAAAATCTTCTAGCCTCTTAAGGCCAAACACCAAACCTCGAAATGGTTTGGACGACCCAAGACCTGCCAGGCCTTCAGGGCTGTCGCACCCGTGGTGACCACGTCGTCCACGAACACAATCAAGTCCTTGGGGTGTTGTTTGAAACCGTTGGAAGACCTTAGTTTTAATCGAATTTTTTGACGGTCTTTTTTGTTTTTTTTATGCTGAGGTGCGGCTTCTGTGCGAATTAGAGCGTTTTCAATCCTACTTTTACACAATCCATGAAGCTCCAAAGCCAATCGACCGGCATGATCGATGGCGGAATTATTCCGCGCTTTGTCCAACGAAAGGCTTGCAGGAGCTGGAACGAAAATGACGTTCGGTGAATTTAAAAGTGCTGGCCCACCCCAAAGAATCCGCTGGTTAATAAGTCGCGTGCCTAAAATTTGAAAAGATTTCCTGGCTTGACCCCCTTTTAATTCATAAATTAGTTGATTCAAAACCGGGTTCGAGGACCTTTGCCAGTCAAATAGATAGTAAATGGGTTTTTTAAAATCATTTTGTCCCGAAGAAAATCCCTTCGGTGATCGAGCTTTTTCTAAATAGCTGTAGCAAACCCTACACAGGTCTAGGCCACTAAGGTGAAAAAGACTGCCACATGAAAAACAGGCTTTTCCCCAACCAAAAAAATTAAATTCCATGACCAAACTAATTTTGCAAAATTAATACTTCGGCGAATGGCTCGTAATTCAGCCCTATCTGTTGATCGGCGGACGCGTTCCACATAAAGATTCAAAGCTTGAACATCCAAGCAGGACCAAAACTATCTTGACCCGTGTTCAGCACGAATCTAAAATAGGGTTGGAGCAAAGAGCCGTGGATTTTTCGCCACCGGTTTAAATTTATGGTTTTTACAATTCTAAAACTGCTTCTCACCATTTCATCTTTCGGCTATAGCCGCGAGACCGCCCCTGCCCCTTCAGGACCCCTTTCGATTTCGGTGAATTTTCCTTACGTTGAAATAAAAACCGAAAGTGTTCAAGACGAAGATTGTAGCGAATTAAAAGTGGGGGCCCCCGCCAAGATTATCCGCCGAGATTTTATTTCAAGCCTTTCAGGTGTTAGTCAATCATTTCAAATTTCCCGCGACAGTGAGACCGAATTTACCGCAGAAGTGAATTTGCGTTTTAAGACCGAACTTTTAATAAACACAGAAACTGCTTTGCAGGAGGCTCAAAGTTGTTTAACGGATTTCCAGCCTTTTCTTTTGGGGCCTAACAATGAAAAACTAAAAATAAAGATTAGCAAATCGATGTATCTTAAACCTCAAGAGGTTTCGCTAGGCAAAGTTATATTGAATTCTCCCGATCAGTTCACATATCCCCTCAATTGCGGACTGGTTCTTCATGAAGTGCTACATCTGTTCGGCCTAGTTGATGAATATGATCAGAACGTTTCGACGCCTGAGTTATTGCGTCGGACAAACCGATTGGGTGATCAACTTCGTGCGAAATACGACTGCCGAGTCATCGCCAAAGAAGACTCTGTGATGAAGCTTCAAAACAATTTAATCCCAAAACTTTTGCCCACTTATACGTTCGAGGCTGACTTCTGTCAGTGCAAAGCAGTTGGAGGAGTTTGTGTCGAAAGTTTTAAAAACTTTAAGTTTAACTCGAACGCGTGCCCAAAAAATTTTAAAATTATCCACACAAATCCCGTTTCGGATTCTGCAAAAACACGCCCACCTGACGGCGAGATGGGAAAAATTTTGGATTTGATTTTAAAAATCCGATCACTGAAAGGCGAAAGTGCTTACGCTTTCTCAAAATCTGACAATGAAATTTTAGAAAGAAATTTTACTTATCCTGAATTTATATTTCCGCTTTCTACCAGCAAGCTGATTGCAGAAAATCCCCCGAAAATAAATTCAATTCTTAAGCCGGCGCATTTTCGCTTTATCACCAACCCCTTGTGCTTGAAAAAAAATAAAAACTATCTGACCTGTGCTAGACGGGCATACATGACTTCATTGGCCCACGGCGGAGATGTCCACGAAGGAACTCCATTCTGCCCGGCACTTCCAACCGTCTGCAACGACGATCAATGGTTGCAATAGCGCTTCAATCTATTCGTTATGGTAATTTCGATTTTTGATAATCATTAGGCTTCGGTATATTTGTTCTAAAATTACTATCTGCACAACCAAATGATTCATTGTCAAACTTGAAACCTTCCACAACTCTTGAGCTCGCTGTTTCACCTGGGGATCAACGCCGTATGCACCGCCAACCAGAAACAAGACCCGCTGGAAGTGGCTCTTTTGAAAATAACTTTCAAACTTTTCTTTAAATTTCATCGTGTCCAGATCCTGAGCCCGTTCATCGAAGACAATCAGTGCGTCGTTGGGCTTTAGGTATTGAAAGAAAGAATCCCGCTCGCTAGCCAGTTTTAGTTCCTTGGTGTCGCGGGAAATCTTTTTGGACTTTAGGACGACTGATTCAAGCGGCAACAAATGATTTATTTTTTCCAAGAATTCTTTTTTGGCATCTAAAAACCATGGGTCTTTCGCCGAATCAAAAGTAAGAAGCTGAAACTTCATTGCTATAGTTATGCCGTGGTTTTTGGTGTCGCGGCATCGACTAGGTGTAAATCCTGGCCCTTTGACCACAATTTTTCTAACGAATACTCGCGCCGAACAAAGTCGTAAAAAATATGTACAATTGTCACACCATAATCCAGCAGAACCCAACGACCTTCTTCACGACCTTCAATACTTTGAGGGTAAAGTCCGTATTCTTCTTTGACTGCCAATGATAAATTTTCGCTTAAAGAAATCGCGTGGCGATTGCTGGTCCCCGAGGCCAATATAGTAAAATCACAAGGGGCTGTGACTGATCTTAAATCAAATCCTTGAACGTTGATGGCTTTTTTATCAAATAAAACCTGGCCACAAAATCGGGTAAATGCTTCGTAGTCGCCAATTTGTTGGTCAAACGAGGCATAAATTTTTTCGTTTTTAACGTATTGAATGACGTCGTAGGTTAAAAACGCATCCACGTTCCTTCCTGCCCGCAAATTTTTTCTCAGCTGAGTTGCGGAAATATCAAGATCTTGCAATTGCAAAAACTCAATACCGCGACCACTTTTTAATAAAATTTGGTTGAACTGAATGTCGTGAATTTGCTTTTGCCAAAAGTCCGAAAATTCTTCTTTCTCTTTAGGAAAATCAAATCCAGGCCTAGACGTAAAAACTATATTTACTTTTTCTAGCAGTTCCTCTGGCCGTTTCCATTTTTCAATTTCGTCTAATTTGTCGATCCCTAAAATCAGAAAGATCTCATCGGATTTGAACTTCGTGAGATATTCTTCCACTGTTTCGATCGTGTAAGTGACGCCACCCCGCCGGACCTCTTGATCATCGATCGAAAATCGCTCGCCCATTCCCAGCAAACTCTTTTCAGTCATTTGAAGACGTTGATTGGGCGTCGGACCCTCGACTTGAGATTTCAATGGGTTTTGCGCCGTTGGAATAAAGTAAATATGTTCAAATCCCAATTTCTTCTGAACCGTCATCGCTAAATTCAAATGACCTTGATGAGGAGGATTAAAACTTCCGCCAAAGAGACCAATTTTTTTCATCGTTTTCTTTTCCTCTTTAGTTTAGGCTTTTTGGTTAGCTTCAGCAGACAGTTTGTTTTTCAATACAAATAAAAGTTCTTTAAGGTTTTTTCCAGTCACCGCCGAGATCGACATAGGTTGAATTTCAGTTTTCTGCGCAAACTTATTTTGTACTTTTTCAAGATCTTCTGAAGACAGAGTTTCAATTTTATTAAAAACAACAATTTGTTGCCGACTAGACAAGGGGTGAAATCCTTCTTTTCCTTGATAAGTTTCGTCATACATTTTCAGTTCGTGATTAATTTCCTGATAAGAATCCCAAGGATCCTGCCCAGACATTCCGGACACATCGATCAGATGAACAAATACTCGGGTGCGCTCGATATGTTTCAAAAACTGAATTCCTAAACCCACGCCCAAATGGGCTCCGGGGATTAGGCCTGGAATATCCGCAACCACGAACGAAGTTTCATCATCCATGCGCACAACACCCAACTGAGGAGTTAATGTCGTAAACGGATAATCAGCAATCTTGGGTTTAGCCGCCGAAATTCTTGAAATCAGCGTCGATTTTCCGGCGTTGGGAAATCCGATAATTCCAACATCAGCGATCAGCTTTAGCTCTAAAATGAGTTCAAGCTCTTGGCCTTCTTCACCGGGCTGGGCGTTTTCTGGCGCTTGGTTGACACTATTTTTAAAAAACGTGTTTCCTTTTCCACCACGACCACCTTTTAGAAGAACAATCTCTTGATGATCGGTAAGATCCGCAATGACCTGCTGGGATTCTTTAAGCTTAATCAAAGTCCCTCGAGGAACTTTTAAAACTAGTGGCTGTCCATCGGCTCCGCTGCGATTTTGTTTGGCGCCGGGATGCCCGTTCTCTGCCGAGTAGGTTTTTCGGTCGCGAAAATCAATCAGCGTATTTGAATTGGGCGAGGTCTGAAAAATGATATCCCCGCCCTTGCCGCCGTCGCCACCATCGGGTCCGCCGCGAGCCACCATGGCTTCTCGACGGAAGCTGACCCACCCTGTGCCTCCGTGTCCGGAGACCACTTTGATTTCAAGCTCATCAACAAATTTCAAAATATTCTCTCTGGCTAAAGATCATTAAGAAGGCCTTATATTACAGTTCTTTGTGTTACCGCCAGCAAAAATAAAAAAGGGGTTGAATAACCCCTTTTTCTTCAATTCAAGCTTTGGCTGTGGAGACTAAGCAGCGATGGGTGCTTTGTTCTCGGGATAAACACTGATTTTAAATTTTTCTTTTTGATAGCGCTCAAATTTTACATGACCTTCGACAATCGCATAAATTGTATGATCACGACCAATTTTTACGTTGTTCCCAACGTGAAATTTGGTGCCTCGTTGTCTGACGATAATGGTTCCGGCCTTAACTAATTGGCCGCCAAAACGCTTAACGCCTAATCGTTTACTCTGTGAATCTCTGCCGTTCTTGGTACTACCACCAGCTTTTTTACTTGCCATAACTATTCACTCCTTGAAGTTTTCTTAAGTTGTTTTCTTAGTTGTTTTTTTAGCGGCAGACTTGGAAGCCAACGCTTTGACTGCCGTTTTTTTAGTTGTCTTCGCTTTTTTGGCTGCAAGCTTGGGCCCTTTTTTAACAGCTTTTTTAGGGGCTGTTTTAGTTTTTGCCTTTGATGCAGTTTTTTTGTTCTCAGTACCCTCGACCGTTTCAGTGGTGTCTGATTCAGCAAAAGAGCGAGCAAAAATTTTATCCATTCTTAACTGATCGACGTCTTTAACTTGCGCCTGAGTTTCCGTTTCAGCGATTTTACTTCCCATAGAAATAGACTTCACAAAAAGTTCAGTAAATGGCTGACGATGAGTTTTAAATTTTCGATAACCTTGTCGTCTCTTCTTTTTAAAAATAATGACTTTTCGGTCTCGAGTTTGTTTGGTCACTACGACAGTGACTTTGGCATTGGGCACAATCGGCTTTCCAACCGTTGAGTCCGCCGCAGGGTCACCAATCATCAAAACTTCGGTCAAATCGAATTCTGCACCCAATTCTTGAGCTATTTTTTCGACTCGGATAATATCTCCGGGCTGAACTTTGTACTGTTTTCCACCCGTTTTAACTACTGCAAACATTCGCGACCTCCAATCTGTGAGGTTGTGCCAGTCTGGACAGGTTTTTGTCAACCTTTCAGATCATAAACACTTCATACTGTTCGATGTGATAATGGGTTTCGGCTTTGAAGTTTACCGGCTGCCCGATTTTGTTTTCAACAAACGCTAGGTTTTCACTCTCAACTTCGTAGATCCAGTCGATCACTTCGGAATGACAATGCACGAAAATCTTGACCTTACGATTGTCCAAGTGGGACCACTCCCTTTCCAGGCCTCGGAAAATTTCTAATGCGACCGTCGATTTCTTTTTGATGTAGGCTTTTCCGTCACAATAACGGCAGGGTTCGCAAAGGGTTTTCACCAAACTTGGGCTAATGCGTTTGCGGGTCATCTCGACCAGCCCCAGTGTGGACATCGAGATCACGTTGGTTTTAGCCCGGTCTTTTTTAAGCTCGTCGTTTAATAGCGCCATGACTTTTTCTCGGTGGCCCTCTTTGGTCATGTCGATAAAGTCGATAATAACGATCCCGCCACAATTACGAATCCGAAGTTGATGGGCGATCTCTTTAACGGATTCTAAATTGGTCTTCAAAATGGTTTCGTCTAAGTCCTTTTTGCCCACGTATTTTCCGGTATTGACGTCAACCACAACCAGGGCTTCGGCCTCGTCGATGACGATGTAGCCACCTGACTTTAGCCAAATTTTTCGATCGATGGACCGCGAGATTTCAAGCTCGATGTCGTATAGGTCAAAAAGCGGCTTTTTATCCTGATACAACATCACGTTTTGTTTATATTTTGGCATCAGCTGGTTAATAAATTTGATAATTCTTTTGTGAGCTTCCAGATCGTCCACATAGACCGCGGTGACGTCTTCGCTTAAAAGATCGCGCAGTGCACGCAGTTCCACATCAAGTTCGGTGTGAATGGGACCGGGGGTTTTTTTCTTTTCGTAACTCTTGAAGATTTCTTTGCTGAGGCGATCCAAGTACTCGATGTCGTTACGAAGACTTTCTTCCGAGGCCCCCTCGCCGGCGGTTCTGATAATCATGCCGCCGGGTGGGTTTAGGGCTACCACTCGTTTTCTTAGGCGTTCGCGTTCGGCATCGTCGGTAATTTTTCTTGAGATACCTAAGTGCCTGACCGTAGGTAGATAAACTATAAATCGCCCCGGCAATGAAATATGAGTCGTTAGTCTGGCACCCTTCGTACCCAAGGGGTCTTTGGCGACTTGAACTAAAATATGTTGGCCTTCGCTGATCAAATCCTGAATCGGAATTTGTGGCTGCTGCGGCCTGGGGTCGGTTTCCTCTAAAATAATTTCTTCGTCGGATTCATTTTCAAAGGCATTTTCGTCAAAGTCGGCGCGAATGTCGCCGACGTACAAAAAGGCTGCTTTTTCTAGACCAATGTCGACAAAGGCCGCCTGCATTCCGGGCAAAACCCGAATCACTCGGCCGCGGTGGATGGTCCCGACCAAGGTCGGTGAACTTTTACGCTCGATTTTAAGCTCGTTCAGAACGCCGCCAACGACATAGGCGACGCGGGTCTCGAAAGGGCGCACGTTGATTAAAATTTCCGATGCCAAAATCGCCCCCACTTGAACAAAATTAGGCCATTAACTTTGTGACAACTTATTCCGAACAGACTTCCATGGCAAGTATCGATGAACTTCTAAAAATTATGGTCGAACAAAGTGCATCGGATCTGCACATCACCAGCGGAGCACCCCCCTATTTGCGTGTCCACGGAGCTATGACTCCGCTGCAGTTTAAGCAACTTTCCAACCAAGACGTTCAAGGAATTTTATTCGAAATCCTGAGCGAAAAACAAAAAAAAGCGTTTATTGAAAAATGGGAATTAGATTTTGCGTATACCGCCACCGGAGTGGGTCGCTTTCGGGTGAATTTATTTATGCAAAGAAAAGGATTGGGCGCAGTTTTGCGTTTGATCCCAGAAAAAATTAAAACTACTGAAGAACTTCAGCTGCCGGCTTCTTTGCTAGATCTTATCAACGTCGACAAGGGCTTGGTTCTTGTCACGGGACCAACGGGTTCCGGAAAATCGACGACTTTGGCGGCGCTGATCCATCATATTAATATGAACAAAGAAGCTCATATTATCACAATCGAAGATCCCATCGAGTTCGTTCATCAAAACGTGAAATGCTTGGTGAACCAGCGTGAAGTTGGAAGCCACACTAAGAATTTTGCTAACGCACTTCGTGCAGCACTTCGTGAAGATCCAGATATTTTGCTGGTCGGCGAGCTTCGAGATTTAGAGACCATTTCTTTGGCCCTGACTGCTGCCGAAACCGGACATTTAGTTTTTGGAACCCTTCACACTAGTTCTGCGGCGAAAACCGTGGATCGAATTATTGACGTTTTTGATCAAGGTCAGCAACAGCAAATTAGGACCATGCTTTCAGAATCTTTACGCGGGGTGGTTGCACAAACTTTGTTTTCAAAAGCCGACGGCACTGGCCGGGTCGCTGCGTTTGAAATTCTTCGCAATACCAAGGCGGTCGGAAATTTAATTCGGGACAATAAAATTCACCAAATCCCATCGCAAATTCAAGTCGGCCAAAGCAAGGGTATGATTCTTTTTGAAAAATACGTGGAAGATCTTCTCAAAAAAGGAAAGATCACCAAGGCTGACGCACAAAGCTTCTTATCGAAAGACGCTGACGAAATGGCTTCAACCGGCCCGGTGACGCCGTCTGTAGGCGCGAAAAAAGCTAGTTGATTTTTAAAATTTTTAAAAACTCCAAGAATAGGCAAAAAGCGGCGAAAATTGTTCGCCTTTTTTCGGCGAAAGTGGCGGAAGTTTGTAGCTTAGGTCCGTCGTTGGGGCCTGAGACACGTCGCTGTGATTCTGAGAAAAAATATAAACTGTGCCAGCGATCAAGCCGACTCCAAAGCCTGTGGTGATGTTACCTACTTGTTCTTGCGGTTGGCCGTAAAAACTAAGTGTACTTAAACCCAAGATCGCACCCCCAAGGCCACACAAAAAAACCGTCGCGATATTGCGTTTAATCCCCCTAAAAGTTGAACTTTGGGTCGAGTTTTGCGCGTAAGCTTGGGGCGCAATCAGTGCGGTCGTTAGCAATAAAATAAAAACCAAAACAAACCCTTTTTTCAGAAACGACATGGTCCACTTTTTAAATAATTTCACTGATTTTCTCCGTCAAAGCTAATTTGGAAAGTTGTCATATTTAAATTCTCATTTCTAGTTTGTACTTCAAGATCTTGAACTTTCGCGTGCTGGGGCCCTTTCTTTAAGACTAGGCAAAATTCATCTAGCGTCGGCTTTGGGCCGTCGACCCAAATCTCTACTTTCCCATTTTTTAGATTGCGCACTTTGCCGACAAGTTTTCTTTGCAAAGCTTCCTTGCGAGTGAAATGACGAAACCCAACACCCTGGACTTCGCCAGAGACTAAAATATATAGCGCCATCTCTAATTATTGAATCACGAGGGAGGACAACTTGCAACCCACTGGCCCGACTGCACCGACTTCACCGACTGGACCTAAGCGACCCAAAGGCCCCAATGAACCCGCCAATTTAGCAATGGCAATCGAGCACACCTTGTTGAAACCGGATGCGATTCAAAAAGACATTGAGAATTTGTGCCAAGAAGCCCTAGACCATTCGTTTTTTGGGGTTTGTTTAAATTCGTCATGGTTGCCCTTGGCAAAAAATTATTTAAGAGGGTCCAAGGTTAAGCTGGTTGCTGTTGTTGGGTTTCCCCTAGGTGTTTGCAACACCAAAACTAAAAATTTTGAAGCCAAGTGGTGCGTAGATCAAGGCGCTGATGAAATTGATATGGTGATTCATTTAGGCTTATTGAAAAAAAGTTCTGAAAGAGAAATTATCGATGATATCAACCAAGTCTGCATCGCCGCCCAACGCCCCGTAAAAGTCATTTTAGAAACCGGACTTCTTGAACCCAACGAAATCATACGGGCTTGCGGTTATGTCGCAAAAACCCAAAGCCGCTTTGTTAAAACCAGTACCGGGTTTTTAGGCCCTGGCGCCACTGCGGCAGCGGTGCAGTTGATGAAAAAAACTATTCAGGATTTGGTGGGTGATCAGATTTTAGTAAAGGCCAGCGGTGGGATCAAAAATCGTGCGCAAGCGTTAGAAATGATCGAAGCCGGCGCTAGTCGTTTGGGAACTTCGCGTAGTGTTGCGATTGTGCAAGACAAATCCAGCACGGCAGACTCATACTAGAAAAATGAATTTTTTGCCCGCCGAAATGATTAAAAAAAAACGCAGTGGTAAACCTTTAACGGCCGACGAGCTTCGATTTTTTGTCTCGGGCTTTACCGAAAATGAAATTCCGGAATACCAAATGTCGGCCCTATTGATGGCCATTTTCTTCAAAGGCTTATCGCCTAAAGAAATTTTAGATTTGACCCAAATTATGATCGATAGCGGCGAAACCGTAAAGTTTGTTGGGCCCACGGTCGACAAACACTCGACTGGCGGAGTGGGAGATAAAACAAGTTTAATCTTAGGTCCCATCGTTGCCGCTTGCGGAATCGGTGTGCCGATGATGTCAGGAAGAAGCCTAGGTCACACCGGGGGTACGGTGGATAAATTAGAAAGTATTCCAGGATTTTCAACTCAATTGTCTTTGCCGAAATTTAAAAAAATGGTTGAAGAAAATTTTTTAAGTTTTATTGGGCAAACGGCTGCGATTTGCCCTGCAGATAAAAAGATCTACGCCCTTCGCGACGTCACAGCTACGGTTGAAAGCATTCCTTTAATCACCGCTAGTATTATGTCAAAAAAAATTGCCGAGGGCGCGCAAGGCCTTGTCCTTGATATCAAATTTGGGTCGGGGGCCTTCTTGAAGGAAAAAAAACAGGGGCTTTTGCTTGCGAAAAACATGCTTCGAATCGGCCGTTTGTTTGGGAAAAAAATTAAAATTTATTTGACCTCGATGCAGCAGCCTCTGGGCCGATTTTGTGGAAATGCGCTAGAAATTCGCGAATGCTTGGAAATCCTGCAAAACAAACCTTTTCTTTCTTCGCGCGGGGTTGATCTCTACGCCGACACTCGTGAGCTATCATTGCAGTTGGCGGGCACAATGATTTTTTTAGGGGGCAAAAGTTCAAGCCCGAAAGCTGGCTATAAAATGGCAAAACAGGTTCTAACTTCCGGTCAAGCTTTGCAAAAATTCTTAGACATTTTAAAAATTCAAGGAGGAAGAATTGATGAGCTTCCGGTCGCAAAATTCACTACCAAGATTCAATCGGTGAAATCGGGCTTTGTACAAGGCTTTGATACCGAGGCCATCGGTTGGATTTTAGTGGGATTAAAAGCGGGACGAAAAATAATTTCGGATCCCGTCGACCCCTCCTGCGGCTTAGAGATTTTAATTAAAATGGGTGATGAGGTCAAAAAAGGTGATCTGCTTTTTGTCGTCCACCACAACGATCCCGTGTCGGCGTCAACTTTGAAGGCCTTGGTTGAAACTGTCGTTTTCGCGAAACGCCGATGCCCTAAGGATCAGTTGATCAGCAAAATACTGTAATTTTGGGGGACCTTTGGTTGTGGTCGACCTGCCGCCTAGCATTCGAACCCATTTTTCAGCACTTGAAAATTATCTTTTTCCGAACTCTGATATGTGAAGAAATTAATTTCGCGAAAAGGATTGCAAAAGTGACTCTTCAAAATCTTCAAGAAACAGTTAGCTTTTTAAAGAAACAGACAAACATCAAGCCGGACGTTGGATTAGTTTTGGGATCAGGTTTAGGCGCCTTTGTTAACGAGATTCAAATTTCAGCGCAGATCCCTTTTCAGGATATTCCACACTTTTTGCCAACAACCGTCGAAGGCCATTCCGGAAATTTGATCGTCGGTGAAATCGAGGGTAAAAAAATAATCGCTCTTCAAGGTCGAATGCATTTTTACGAGGGTCATTCGATGGAAACCGTGGCCTTTCCAACTAGGGTCATGGCCTTGATGGGAATTGAAAAAATAGTTTTAACCAACTCTGCTGGCGGATTGATGGATCAAATGCAATCCGGAGATTTTATGATTATCGAGGATCATATCAATCTGATGGGCGCTAACCCTTTGATGGGTCACAATTTAAAAGAACTTGGGCCCAGATTTCCTGACATGACCGAAGCTTATGATCGAAAAATGATCAGCCAGCTAGAACAAATCTGCATCCAAAATAAAATTCGCTTTCACAAAGGCGTTTATGGCGGTCTGTCTGGACCCACCTACGAAACACCTGCCGAAGTTCGCTATCTAAAATTAATCGGTTGCCAAGCCGTGGGGATGAGCACCGTGCCCGAAACCATCGCCGCAAACCACTTGGGCCTTCGAGTTGCCGCTCTCAGCTGCATTACCAATTTGGCCGCAGGAATCTCAAAAACAAAACTATCCCACCAAGAAGTCACCGAAACCGCCAAACGAGTCGAAAAACAATTCGCCTTACTTTTAAAAAATTTCTTGCGAGAGCTCTAGATCCAGCGATTCGAATCGCAAGTCTTGACCAAAATAGAGTGTCGAATAAGGTGCCAAATTTGACAAATCGTCATCTGTTTTTTTGGCCAGTGATTGAATAACCAGTAGGCATTGTCTTATCGGTTCGCTTGAGATAAAAAGATCCTGGAGGAATCGATCATGGATGTTTTTTGGATCTGGCTTTGTTTAGGAATCGTCCTAGTGACACTAGAGTTTGTCACCGGCACTTTGATTTTACTTTTTTTTGGACTGGGTTCTTTTTTCGGCGGAATTTTAGCTTACGCTGTAACTCCTGAACCCTTAATTCAAATTTTAGGGTTTGTGTCTTTTAGTCTTTTTTTACTTTTTTTATTTCGAAAAAAACTCACCCTATTTAAAAAATCTACAGACGCACCCGGGGTTGATTTAGGCCAAATTTTTGTCACCACGTCGGCGATTGAACCTTTGTCTGAAGCCACCGTATCCTATCAGGGCACAGTGTGGACAGCGGTCAATTCAACCACGACTTTGATTGAGAAAGGGTCACCGGTTATCGTTCTTAGGACCGAGGGAATTAAGCTTATTGTTCAACCTTCAAACCCGTTACCAACAGCTGAAAATTTAAATCGTTAAAAAACCGAAAGGATAATTGTGGAAATTTCATTTGGACTTTTACTCATGGTCGCGGCACTTTTTTTCGCGCTTTACTCTGTGCGAATTGTACCGCAGCAAACAACTTTTATTGTTGAACGCTTGGGAAAGTTTTCTCGCATACTGAGCGCTGGCCCACATTTTATTTGGCCCTTTGTTGACCGCGTGACCTATAAGCACAGCCTGAAAGAATACGTCCTAGATATCCCAGAACAGATTTGCATCACTAAGGACAACGTTTCAGTGGCTGTCGATGGCGTGATTTTTTTTCGTGTGGTGGATCCCTACAAGGCCTCGTATGGAATTAATAATTATGCGCAGGCTATTATCCAGTTGGCCCAAACCACCCTTCGGTCTGAAATCGGCAAATTAGATTTAGACCGATCCTTTGAAGAACGCGATCGGATCAACACGGCAGTGATTATGGCGATTGAGCATGCCACTGACCCTTGGGGTGTGAAGGTACTTCGATATGAAATCAAATCGATATTGCCGGCCAAAGAAGTTCTTGAAGCTATGGAAAAACAAATGCGCGCCGAACGAGAAAAACGCGCCAAGATCTTAGAATCCGAAGGTGACCGAGATTCAAAAATCAATCGCGCCGAGGGTTTCAAACAAGAGGCCATTAAAACTTCTGAAGCTGGAAAAATTTCTCAGATCAATGAAGCCGAAGGAAAAGCATCTGGAATTTTGTCAGTTGCCAAAGCAACCGCCGATGGTCTGAAAGAAATTGCTGATTCGCTAAGCGCCCCTGGAGGAGACCAAGCCGCTCGCCTAAGAATCGCGGAAGAGTACATTAAAAATTACACCCAATTTGCAAAAGCCGCGAACATCGTGATTGTGCCGTCAAGCCTTTCCGAGCCGGCCTCAATCGTCGCTACGGCAATGGCCGCCTACGAAAGTCTATCCTGCAGCAAAGAAGGACAAAAGGCCAGACAGCGTCCAGACCTATAAGTTAACAAACTCGACTGTTTATTTTTCAAAATAGTCCGATCCAGTAACCAACATGGGGCCCTCGAGCAGTCTTAATCAATGAGACTGGGATGGTCTCTTTGAGGTGAACATGGATGTGCGACTGCTGTTTTTTCTTCTGTCGGTTTTTTCCCTCGCGGCCTGCCAAAATAATAAGACCTCTGAAACGGTCTTTCCCGAAGCCGGGCCCAAAGCTCCACAAAGTAAAATCTGCGGCCAACAAATGCTGCAAACTAGATTTTTAGTCACTTGGAATGATGGCCGTATCACCTTAGAGCGCGCCCAAGACGCCGAGGAATTTAAGAGTCAGTTTTTAGATAAAAATCTAGCCCTAATTCAACACGTAGAATTTGATAAAATTTTAAAACTTCACGAAACCAGTCCGGTGGTTCAAGCACAAGCAGACACCCAGAGTTGGGGACAAGAAAGAATTGGTGCTCCAAAAGTTTGGGCGCAAAATATTAAAGGTCAGTCCATCAAAGTTGCCGTTGTGGATTCAGCAGTGGATTATGACCATCCACAACTAGCTCCGCGCCTTTCAAAAAATAGGGCCGAAATTGATGGAAGCACTGGTCAGGACGACGACAAAAACGGTTTTGTTGACGATATCTATGGATGGGATTTTTTCAAAAATTCCCCTAAACCCATATTAGCTAATCGTCCGAATTTGACCGCTGATCAGCAGAATCATCACGGTACTCACGTCAGCGGAATTATTCTAGCTGATTCGACCAAAGGGCCTATGCAGGGGATTGCTCCCGAAGCTGAACTGATCCCCGCGAATTTTATGAATGACGACGGAGAAGGGTCGCTTTCCGCAGCGATATCCGCCATCAACTACAGCGTGCAAAGGGGTGCTAGGGTCATCAACGCTAGCTGGGGCGGAAATTGTTACACAGAAACGTTGAAACAAACGATCGAAAACTTAGCCAGCAAAAATGTGCTTTTTGTGGTGGCCTCTGGAAACGAAGGATTGGACTTAGATGTAGATCCCGAATACCCAGCGGCGTTTAAACTGCCCCATCAAATCACCGTTGGTGCGACTTATGTTTCTGACAATATGGCTTCTTGGTCAAATTCAAGCTTTAATTTAGTTCAACTGGTCGCACCCGGTGGCGAGATTTATTCAACATTTCCGACAGTTTTTGGGTCCTACGGCACACTGAGCGGAACATCAATGGCGACTCCCTTTGTATCAGGTGCAGCCGCTTTAGTTTTCAGCGCACGCCCACAAGCCACCGCAGTTCAAGTTAAAGAAGCGCTTTTGAAGACCGTCGACCTTAAAGAATACAAAACTGAAACTCGCGGTCGACTTAATGTAGAGAAAGCCGTCGCCGAAATCATCCGAATGCTACCCCAGGCCGCTACTCCCTAGAATTTAATATTTTAACAACAGGGCACTAGTCGTAGACTTCTCGTCGATGGCCGATTTTTACGATCAAAACTGTTTTTTTGGATTCCTCGATTTGATAAATAATTCTGTATTCTCCAACACGCAATCGGCGCAGCCCCTTTAGGCTATATCTAAGGGGTTTGCCGAATTCGATGGGATTTAAAGCTAGTTTAAATTCAATCGCTTTTTGAATCTGTTGTTTTTGAGTTTTTGAGATCTGCGATAGGTCATCAACGACTGTGTCAACGTACTCGATCTTGTACACCGATCAATCCCACACATCTCTGTGCGAGAGTCTTTTAAATTTTTTCGCAATTCTCGCTTCGCCTACGCGGCTAAAATAGAAATCTTCTTGAAGCTCCAGCGCCTTCTCAAGCAAAAAATTGCTTACGCTTGCAACGGAGGAATTTTGTTTCTTTGCTATCTTGTTTAAGGATTCAAAAACCTCATCTTCGATGGTGATATTGACCCTTTTTTTTGCTGTAGGCATTTGTCCACTCCTGAAAAAAGTGTAACACTTTTACATCACCATTGTCAAGCCATAGCAAACCTGGGGTGTCTATTTATTTTTTTGATGACTTGGTAGACTCGGCAAGAGCTGAGGCGTTTCCCAACCCTCGATTGGCGATCCCGACACGGCCACGAATCCCGTATCCGGCAAACTCTTGGAGAATTTTTGCTCCCCGCTGGCGAAGAGCTTCTGACTCTTCATAGCGCTCAACCTCAGACAGATGGCATTTCTTAAACTTCTTACCACTGCCACAAGGGCAAGGGTCATTTCATCGAGATTTATTAAAATCCATTCCCTCAAATAGTGACACACCAGTAGCTTCAGAACAAATGCCATTTTGTGCGCCAAATAGTTGCCGATTCAGTCTGAAATGGCCGCCGGAAAACTGGGGCGCGGCGCTTCCAATTTATGGGTCGATCATCGAACTTTCTTGAACGGCCTCTTAAACGTTGAATCCAGAGCTCCAAACCGATAAATTGATACCTTCGAACTGTTTGATCGATGCGAGGAGACTATGCGCTATTATATTGAAGACTTAAAAGATCACGTTGGCCAGCAAATCGAGCTTAAGGGTTGGAACTACAACAAAAGATCTTCAGGTAAAATTAAATTCCTTGAGCTTCGTGACGGCACCGGCGTCGTGCAATGTATTTTGATGGCCAATCAAGCAAACCCAGAATCCTTGGAAAATTTTGAAAAACTCACTCAAGAATCTTCGCTAAAACTCTCGGGCGTCGTTCAAGCACATCCGAAGCTTCTAAATACTTTCGAGATAATGGTAAAAAATCTAGAGATCCTTTCGATTGCTGAACCATTTCCGATTTCACCCAAAGAGCACGGTGTCGATTTTTTAATGGAGAATCGGCATCTTTGGTTGCGATCCAAACGCCAGCACGCCATTTTGCGCATTCGTTCAGAGCTTGTTTCGGCGATTCGAGATTTTTTTGATGGCCGTGGATTTACGCTGACGGATTCACCCATTTTTACTCCAAGCGCTTGTGAAGGAACTTCTAATCTGTTTGAAACAAAATATTTTGATGAGAAAATGTATCTTTCCCAAAGCGGACAACTTTATCTTGAAGCGACGGCGGCGGCCCTTGGAAAAGTTTATTGTTTTGGACCCACCTTTCGCGCCGAAAAATCTAAAACGCGCAGACATCTGATCGAATTTTGGATGGTAGAACCGGAGGTGGCCTTCAACGATATGTACGACAACATGGAACTTGCGGAAGCTTTTGTTGAATACATTGTTCAACGAACAATTAAAAATCGCCCTGAAGAATTTAAAGTTTTAGAACGCGATCTCAGCAAACTAGAAAATATCAAAGCACCATTCCCACGTCTGCATTACAGCGAAGCCGCGCAACTGGTTAAAAAAGAAAATGCTGAATTTAATATCGGCGATGATTTTGGGGCCCCCGATGAAACAATTATTTCAAGCCAATTTGAAAGGCCCGTTTTTGTCCACCATTACCCACAGGCGATCAAAGCTTTTTATATGAAAGAAGATCCCAAAGAGCCTGGCTACGCCATGGGCTGTGATTTGTTGGCCACAGAAGGTTACGGAGAAATTATCGGCGGCGGCCAGCGTGAAGAAAGCATTGAAAAATTAATGGTTAAAATAAAAGAGCATCAACTAAACGAAGATGACTTTCGTTGGTATTTGGATTTGCGACGATTTGGATCTTTCCCCCATTCGGGGTTTGGATTAGGGCTAGAGCGTGCAATTGCCTGGATCTGCGGATTACCCCATGTTCGCGAGACTGTACCGTTCCCAAGACTTTATGGAAGAAGCTATCCCTAACTATTTTTTTTAAAAAAACCCAAGGACAAAATAAGAAATGGAAACAGAAATTTCTACCCAGTCTCACCAAAGTCGTCTGCAAGATTTAGAAAAAAGAAACGAGCTTGCTATGCTGAGCGGGGGAGCCGCCCGCTTAGCTAAACACAAACAAGGCGGAAGGCTTACGGCCCGCGAACGTCTAGATATTTTGTTAGACCCCGGAAGTTTTGTCGAGATGGATCGGTTCGTCACCCATCGTTGCGAAAATTTTGATATGGCTAGTTCTAAAATCCCGGGCGATGGCGTAGTCACTGGATACGGGCGCGTCAATGGAAAATTAATCTATGTTTACAGCCAAGATTTTACAGTCTTTGGCGGATCTATGTCGCGAACCCAGGCCAATAAAATTTGTAAAGTTATGGATCTGGCGCAAAAAAATGGCGCGCCGATTGTGGGCCTAAATGATTCTGGCGGGGCACGCATTCAAGAAGGCGTCGAGTCTTTGGGAGGCTACGCTGATATCTTTGTTCGAAACACAATGTCGTCGGGCGTGATCCCTCAGATCACTGGGATCATGGGGCCTTGCGCGGGTGGCGCGGTTTACTCACCAAGTATTACTGATTTTGTTTTTATGGTGAAAAACTCAAGCTATATGTTTGTCACCGGTCCCGACGTGATCAAAACTGTGACCCACGAAGACGTCACCAAAGAGGCCTTGGGCGGCGCTGAAACTCATTCGCAAAAATCAGGCGTGGCACACTTTGCCTGCGAGGACGACAAGCACACTTTACTATTAATCCGAGAACTTTTAAGTTTTTTGCCTTCGAATAATTTAGACGATTCACCAAGTCTACCGACCTTGGATCGCCCTGATCGAATTTGTGATTTGTTAAATAATTTTATTCCCGAGAGCCCCAAGAAACCTTATGACATGTTGGGCTTGATCAACGAAGTGGTTGACGAACATTATTTCTTAGAAGTTCACAAACACTATGCCGCAAATATCATCGTTGGCTTTGCACGAATGAATGGCCGAAGCGTTGGTATTGTCGCCAATCAACCGCAAGTGCTTGCAGGTTGTTTAAATATCGAAGCCAGTCGCAAAGCTGCGCGCTTTATTAGGTTTTGTGATTGCTTTAATATCCCAATAGTTAGTTTTGTCGACGTGCCAGGATTTTTGCCAGGTACTGATCAAGAATGGAATGGCATTATTACTCACGGTGCAAAACTTCTTTATGCCTACGCAGAAGCCACTGTTCCTAAGGTCACTTTAGTCACACGAAAGGCTTATGGTGGCGCTTATATCGTGATGGGTTCAAAGCTCTTACGATCAGATGTTAACTTGGCTTACCCAAGTGCTGAGATCGCCGTGATGGGTGCAGAAGGCGCTGTGAATATTATTTTCCGCGAGCAAATCAAAAAAGCCAAAGATCCTGTTGCCGAGAAATTTCGATTAACTAGCGAGTACGAAGCGAAATTTTCAAATCCGTATTTGTCTGCAGAACTTGGATACACCGACGAAGTGATCGAGCCTGCCTTGACCAGAAAACGAATTATCGATGCTTTGGAAATGCTGAAAAATAAAAAAGAAACTTTGCCCGCTAAAAAGCACGGAAATATTCCATTGTGAAAAAGCCAACAACTTTTAATAAAATTTTGATCGCTAATCGCGGCGAAATTTCGATTCGGGTCACCAGGGCTTGTCGCGAGCTTGGAATTCATTCGATCGCAGTGTTTAGCGATGCCGATCGAGACAGCCTTCATGTTTTTTTGGCCGACGAGGCTTATAACATTGGACCTGCCCCTTCAAAAGAATCTTATTTAAACATGAATAAAATTATCGAGGTCGCCAAAAAAGCGGGCGCCGATGCCATTCATCCAGGGTATGGTTTTTTGTCAGAGAACGCTCAGTTTGCCAAAGCTTGCGCTGCTGAAAATATTGTTTTTATCGGACCTACGCCCGCCAATATCGAAGCCTTGGGTGATAAGTTATCAGCAAAATCCCTGATGAAAAAAGCAGACATGCCGACGGTGCCCGGATCTACGGGTTCGGTGGACACTGTCGAAGACGCAAAAAAAATTGCTCAGCAAATTGGTTACCCCGTAATTATCAAAGCTTCAGCGGGTGGCGGCGGAAAGGGTATGAGGGTCGTCAAAAAAGATTCTGAAGTCGAAAGCGCTTTTCGCGCCTGCCAAAGCGAAGGCCTAAATTATTTTGCCGATAAAACAGTTTACATAGAAAAATTTATAACTGATCCAAAGCATATTGAAATTCAAGTTTTCGGCGACACTCACGGAAATGTTGTTCACCTTTTTGAAAGGGAATGCTCGGTACAAAGGCGCCATCAAAAATTGGTTGAAGAAGCTCCAAGTCCATCGGTACCGGAACACGTCAGACAGAAGATGGGCGAAGCCTCGGTCAGAGCAGCTAAGTCTATTAATTACGTCGGTGCGGGAACGATTGAATTTATTTTTGATAACTCCACAAAAGAATTTTATTTTATGGAGATGAATACTCGTCTTCAGGTTGAACATCCCATCACAGAGCTGACCACGGGTGTTGATCTAGTTAAAGAGCAAATTCAAGTCGCTCTTGGAAACCACCTAAGCTTTAAGCAATCAGATCTAAAGCAAAAAGGACACGCAATCGAAGTTCGAATTTGCGCTGAAGACCCGATCACTTACAAACCAAGCCCTGGGATGATTCGAGCCTGTCGACATCCTCAGGGGCCTTTTGTGCGTGTGGATTCATATGCCTACCCGGGCTACGAAGTGCCTATTTACTACGACCCTATGATCGCTAAAGTCATCACTTGGGGTGAAACCAGAAAAGAAGCCATCGATCGAATGCAGAGGGCACTGACTGAATTTATTTTATCGGGGATTAAATCAAATATTGTTCTTCATAAATCCATCCTTCGGCATCCGAAATTTTTGGATGGATCCTACACGACCCAGTTTTTAGAAAAAAACTTTGAAGTGATTGAGCCTGAATTATTTAAAGAAGTGGACGATCATGTTTTTTTGATTTCAGCGGCCATCACGGCCTACAATGACCGAAAGTCAAAAGATGTTAGGCAGCTCAATTTGGTTTCCAACTGGCGCCGAATCGGACGAAAACTTCAACTAAGGACTTAATAGATATGTATTTTGAAGCTGAACTTAAAAAAGATAAATACAAAGTCGATGTGGTCGAAGGCCGAGTCTCGTGGAAGATCTCGATCCAAAAAGGCGATGCCCCATGGATCCACTACGACATTTCAAAAACCGATTACAAGAAATCTGAAAGTTATTTTAGCTTTTTGTTCAAAGGAGTCTCGTACTTAGTGGACGTGATCGGCCGAGACACCGAGTACACGGTATTCACCAGAAACTCTTTTCAGACGGTAAAGATTTTTAACGACGAAATGCTGTTACATGAGTCCCTAAAACGCGGCGGAAATTTTGGCGGCGACAAAGAACTAAAATCAGGAATGCCCGGAAAAATCATCGAAATCTTCGTCAAAGAAGGCGACATCGTTCAAGCCAACAAGCCCTTGCTGATCATGGAAGCCATGAAAATGGAAAACGAAATGCGCTCAACCTCAAAAGTTAAAATCAAAGAAATCTGCGTAAAACAAGGAGACTCCGTCGACACCGGTGCCGTCCTGATCAAGTTCGATAAGATCTAGCGAGTCTTCAACGCAAATTATCTGTTT
>JANYDD010000103.1 GCA_025359945.1 Bdellovibrio sp.
ACCCAAAAATCCAAGAGGAGAATCCTGAATTTGCCAGAATTTGGCTTGATCGATGCCCACAATAATGCGGAAATTGTCCAACAGTGGGGATCGAATACCTGGCCTTGGGCTCAGAAATAGGCTTTGTTCTTCCTATACCCGAGGATTGGACGTCGATCACGTTTCCAGAGTGATCAACTACCATATGCCCAAAGAGATGAACGTCTACCTTCACCGGGTTGGAAGAACCGCCCGCGCCGGCCGCGCCGGCACTGTCGTGAATTTCATCACGGAACGCGATGAAAACTTGGTCTCAAGGCTTGGCAGCGTGAAAGCTTAAGCTCTGTTTTCAAGGGCTGCTAGTTTTTCTAGATATGACCAGTTTTGGCAAATTAATCTGAGCCGTAGAAACCGTCAGCCATTTTCTTGAATTCTCAAAATACATTGAGAAAATCATGCCTCTTTTTCGATCTAGCGTAACTGGATACTGTTTCCCGTTCGATGTTAAAACTCCCTGCAGATTGTCGGATGTCCAGCCACTGGTCAGTTGCACAGTCCTCATCGGCAATTGATTTAGGTCGGCTGGAAGATTTTGATCCGACGGACTGTAGAGCTTGGTGTAAAGACTAGGTGTCAATGGAAAGTAGCCACCAAAATTTTTCTCGTAGAGGTCGCCGACCCACTCGAGGGATTTTCCCGAAGGGAATTCATTAAAAATAATTTTTAGTTTTAAGCTTTGTGGATTTGCCGAAAGCACTTCTCCGAGAATTTGTGTGGAACCATCTTTGTCCAACCCCAGCTCGTCCAGCAAATTGAAAAACAAATATTTATTGGGATAAAAACCGGGGCGGCTATCTTTGAAGGGAAGTTTACGATCAGTGAAGACAATTTTTTGGTCAATCACAAATGAATACGGCCAGTTTTCAGATTCAATATTTCCAAGCTCCCCGATTCCATCCCAGGCATTTGCATAATCACTGACATCAGTCGCCATGACCCAACACGAATCATGCTTCATGCCAACTACGTGACCCATTTCGTGAAGAAGCATATGTGAATAACTGGACCATTCTTTGCGAGCCATTTTTCCGACCCAAACAATTCCGCCGGTGCGATAGCTTGAGTGGTTGTACGCAGTTCTTAGGGAAACCCCTTTCAAATTCGAATTTACTTTTAGGTAGTCTTTGACGGGCTGATTCGGTTCGCCGACCAGAAACAGGACTTTTTCTTGAACTGCTTTGTAGCAAAATTCGGATTCAGAACTTTGCGGAGAACAATATTTTTCGACCTCAACACAGTCCGTGGCCGGCTGAAATTCTAGTGATATCGCCCGGTCGATTTTATCTATGAAAATCAGGCGGGTTTGTTCACCAAGGGTTCGGTTTAAGTTGTATCGCCGATAGAAATCTGACCATTTATTCGAAGATCTTTTGATCATCATTTTCAAAATATCCTGATTGGGTACAGCACCTGGCGTTGAAATCAAACAGTAAGGAATAGAATCCAGACCTAAAAACCAAGGATTTGGATCCGCAAAAGTGCTTGCGGATCCGCCTCCGGTGCCCGACCATCCCCCGTCCGAAGCTAGCAAAGATTGCGCGGGCATCAAGAAAAACATTGAGAAAGAGATCCAAAAGTTCACAAGAGCGATCGTTAAAATTTTTATGTTTTTGATGAGCACGTAAAACTCCTAGCAAAGATGAACGGGTTTTCAATTTTCTTAGGGCACTTTACTATAGCGGCAGCTAGATTCAAAATCGAGATTGCCTGAAATTTTCGAAAAGATCACAAGATCTGCTTTGTCCATCATAAGCTCTGCTGAAAAACTTAGAACGGAAGGAATTGTGCCAAGTCTTGCATGGGCCAAAGTTCCCCTAACTAAAAGCATCGATCGGTTCTCGGCCCAGCCGGCTCCAAAAATATTTGAATACGTGCCGAAAGAATCGCTCCCACTTTCTGTCGACAAGGTGGCGCCAGTTAAATCGAGACTGAGTTTGTAACTTCGACCATTGCCCACTTTCAGAACCAGTCGTTCACAGCCGGTTTGTGCCAGATCCATTTGATCGGGTTGCGTTGATTGATTTGAATAACACGAACCCGTCCATTGGCCTGAAAAGTCAGGACAGCTGGCGGATCCTGCCTGAAAGGTGCTTTGCGCTTTTTTCGAAAAAGCGTTTGTAGGGACACCGGGGAAAGAATTGGCCTGCGCGATCTGTGAAATGCCTAGGCATGCTGACAGAGCGGCCACCAAATTTAGAACCTGCTTTACTTTGAATGTTTTCATTGTCTGAACCTCATTGTTGTTAAATTGTTTTGTTTTTTGCCTTCGAAAGCAAGTTCAGTATTATCAATACGAATTCATCTGTATATAATAAATAAATTAATTATGATTTGAAAATTAATTTTTAATCAATTACCCTTTGAGGGTGGAAAATTCATTTTTTGATTTCAACAACCTTGGTCTGGCGATTGTTACCTTGCTCAAAGCGCGAAAAATCAGTTCGCGGACAATTTCTCTGGCTTGCCAAATTCATCCCTCGTATTTTTCACGGGCGATCAAAGGGGATGCGGCCCTTTCTCAACAACAAGTTTTTCGAATAGCCGGTTTTTTAAACTTAAGTGATTTTGAGACTGAATACTTTTTTCTGCTCTGGAACTTGTCTGCCGCCCAATCGAAAGTCGAAAAAGATTTCTTCCAACAAAAAATCAGGAATATTCAAAACGAGAAACAAAAGATATCAGACAAAATCAAGGCAAAAATACTGGCCGATGAAGATCGACAAAATCAGCTGCAAAATTATTATAGCGAGGCCATCACGGCGATGATTCATATGTACTTAACGATTCCAGCTTTTCAGCATCACCCCGATCTGCTGGTAAAAGAACTTGGAATTTCAAATAAAAAGCTGGACCTAGAACTGGAAAAGCTTAAAAAACTAAGGTTGATCGAAGGCCAAGGAAAAAAAATAATCCGCGTCGAGGAAAGCATTCACCTTCCAGAAAATTCTCCTTTGGCCTTTTCCAACCACATCAATTGGAGAATCAGAACTATACACGCCATTGAAAAAAGAGAATTGAGCTCAGAAAATTACCATGTCTCGGTAGTTTTCTCGGCAGACGCCGAAACCAAACACAAACTTAAACAACTTTTGCGGCAAACACTGTTACAGGCAAAGGGCATTGTGGGCGACTGCGCATCCCCTAATCAGGTCTATCATCTTATGATGGATTTGTTTTAATTTTAAATCCGAAAAAAACCTTTTAAAAAGTAAGAGTCCTTGGTTTGTTTGATAACATGCCAATGAGATTCTTACGGATTGAAGTTGTTGATGGTAGGTCAGAAAAATTGTGTCTGCTCTAAACTCCCATAAGAAAATCTTATGGGCCAGCGAGGAGAAAACAAG
>JANYDD010000104.1 GCA_025359945.1 Bdellovibrio sp.
GGCTGGATTTGTAAATATAGAAGACTTAGCAAAGACTACGAACACTTCACCGATTCAAGTGAATCGATGATTTATATCGCCATGATACAGCTCATGCTGCACAGACTTGCTCGACACAACACTTCTTAAACACGCTCTTAGTAATTTTAAATTTATCAAAAGATTGCCACCAGTGTCCCAGCGACAAATAGGCCTTGCGGCCATATCGTAATCCGGTTATGATATAAGTTATGGAAAATCAGCTACATAAGTATCTTTCTCAGATCGGAAGAAAGGGTGGGCTAAAAAGCCGCCGTACTCTTTCCAGAACCGACGCTAAAAAAATGGTCTTAGTTCGCGAGGCTAAAAAAGCCTTTCGGCTTTATTATCATCGATGTTTTTGGTCCTTCGATCCAAACTACAAGATTGAATCAAAAGATCTAAAATGGGTGGGGCAGCAATTGATGAAAAATGGGGATCGTCTGCTCTGGAAACTAGGTGTGAAACTTTGCCGCTAACACCTTTTCAATCCCGAATTGCCGCGATGCTGGCCAAGAACCGCAGCGAAGAAAGCTATTTGGCCGGTGGAGCTGCCTTGCATTTTTTGCCAAACTCACTCAGATACAGTTTGGATTTAGACTACTTCCATGATTCCGAAGAGCGCGTGGCCAGCTCTTTTAAGGCTGACCAACTTCTCTTAAAGCAAAATAAAATTTCGTGTTCTGTCGAGATCGCGCAGCCTGGGTATATTAGATGTCAGGTTTCTGCCGGAAAAGATGTTACAAAAATTGAGTGGGCGCAAGATTCAAGCTGGCGTTTTTTACCGCCACTTTTCGCAAAGTCATTGGGATACGTTCTGAATCCCATAGATCTAGCCATAAATAAAATTCTAGCTTTAGCCGGAAGAGATGAAGCTCGGGATTATTTAGATGTTCACTCAACGCACCAAAATATTTTGCCATTTGGGGCCCAATGTTGGGCCGCTTGCGGAAAGGATCCGGGGTTCAACCCGACGTCGCTTTTAGAAATTTTACGCCGGCGGGGAAAATATCACGAGGAAGACTTTAAACGATTGAACTTGGTGAAAATTGTCGACCTGCACGAAATGAAACAGGCCTGGTTAGTTATGCTTTCGGAAGCGGAAGAATTTGTTCGATTGGCGCCTCCAGAAGATCTGGGTTGTCTTTATTATTCCAAAAAGAAAAAACAATTCTTTCAACCCGTGTCTTTTATCAAAGACAATGATCGTTTTGTTCACTTTGGCGCACCGGGCGGGGTCCTGCCTGTCTTTCGTGAAAACCTTTAGCTTCAGTCGGTACCGATCGCCGCTTTGGCCCCACGGACCTAAGATATTTTAGAATCCATTTCAAAGAAAAGACTATCGAAAAAATTTCTTCTTCAAATCCTCACCAGCGTTCTCTAAATTTTTCTGGATATTTTTTTCTACGGATTTTTCCAGTTCTTTTTTCTTTTTGTCGAGTTCTTCTTGAACTTTCTGTTGGGCCTGTTTTTGCAATTTTTTGGCCTCTAGTTCGATCGTTCGCTTGGTCATCTCGGTGATGATTTCAGGGCCTAGGTCTGCGCTTAAATTTTTGATCGGACCTTTGAATTTCAATGGCATACTCAAGCGTCCCTGATTGTCTGAATTGGCTTCTTTGAAACTTCCGCCAAAAGGGGACTGTGTCAAAGAGGCTCGGGCTTCTAGATCCAGAAAAAACGCCGCCAAATTCAATTGGCCTTTTCCGGAAATCTCGTTCCCATCGGATGTGGCGAAAAGAAATTGGGTCAAATCAAAGACTAAGCCTATGCTTTTAAAGTTCGAACGTAAACTAGCTTTCAGATTCTGCGGTCGCACCCATTTTTGCGGCTGCGCTTGCGGAATCGCAGAAAGTTTCTGAACTAAAAGTTCATCAAGACTTTGCGAGCTCAACTGTACAGGTTCAATCTTGAATTGACCGGCGGTAGCAAGACGGTCCAGCCAATTGATTGTAAAAGGCTGCTGAGTCTGCACAGTAGTTTGCAAATCCAATCCGCCGCGGACCATATCTTTGAAATCGGGCTTGAACCAAGTCGCCATTTGATTCACATTTGCATTTTTCAAATCGACTTCAAAATTAAACAGCGGCGTAGTTTGTAAAAGCGAGCTTTTCAAATTCTTGATCTGCAAAGACCCTTCAAAAGTTTTTGCAATTTGCGCCTGCAAACTTAAATTCCCCAGACGATAGTCGCCTTGGGTCTTTACGCCTTCCAAAACTAAATTCCCTTTTTTTACAGACTGAACTTGCACATCAAAATGAATTTGAGATTTTTGAAACAACGGCCATTGTGGCAGCGAAAATGCGGCATTAGGTTGAGCCACAGGCGGCGGGGGTTTGCTGGGTGCTGGGGACGGATCTTCTGGAAATATAAACTCAAGGATTGAAAGCTGGGTTGAACCCTGAACCCAAATTGGATTCTTATCAAAACCCACAGCCGGATCAAAAGTTCCAAACAAAGAAAGATCACCCTGCAGCAATCCGTTCATCTGAAATTTTTGATAATCGGGGAAAAAAGAAAAAATTTCCTGCAAAGAAATTCTTGAAAGCCCAGCTTTTAAATTCATGGTTGGCTTCAAAGGATTAGAAATTTCTCCGGACATGGTCACTTGGCTTGTTCCCAATTTCAGCGATGAATTCTGAAACATAATCTTTGATCCATTATCAGATCCTTGAACCGACAAAAGAAATGGAACTTTTTTTTGTTTTCGAAAAAGTTTTTTATAAGAAAGTTTTGTTTCGGTCAGCTGCGCCTGCATCTTCAATTGCGCTGACTTCAAATCAGTGCCGTGGCTGGAAAGTTTTAAATAACTGGACAATTGGACGGGTCCATTGATTTCAAGATCATCGTTTTTGAATTCGATCAAAGTTTTAAAGCCCGTCAATCGCACTGGATTAAGGTCAATCTGCAAAAGCTCGGGTTGCATAAAATTCCCGTTTAAAGCCGCATTGACTTGCAGAGTTCCGTCCAGCGCCGAAAGGTGAAGGCCAGGAACTTTTTTCTCGAAGCCTTGCAAATCAAACGGGGGAACCACGACTTGGACCTGCCCTTTGAGCGATGGGTTGATAACCCCCTGGACCTGAACGTTCAGCTGATTAAATTTTAAAAAAGTTTTTTCAAATCGAAAATCTTTTTTTAAATACGAACCTTGAGTTGAAAAAACCAATGTATCCTGTGGTAATTTCTGGAACAAAACTTGGTCTTTCAGAAAAGTCTCCAAACGAATTCCGCTGAGATCTAAACCCAATGCGAACTGTGAGACCTGCAAACCCTCAGTGGGATTCCAAGCAAAAATCGTTTGTCCTTGGGTTTTTATAGGGCCGCTGGTTTTCAAACCGGGCTGAACAAAATTAATTTTTCCCTCGACCTGATCAAAATTCACCGAGCCCTGTACGGCCCACTGAAAGGGTTGGGG
>JANYDD010000069.1 GCA_025359945.1 Bdellovibrio sp.
ATTGTAACCGATCGGAAGCTGGAAAAAACAATCAAGCCATCCTTATGAGCATCATCGCTACTGCCAAAAGAAATAACCGAAATTTTATGAGTACCGCTTCTGAAAAACTAAGAAACTGCGGAATTTAGGTGAGTAGTTACGATGAATCTTAGACCTGTCAACGGGCTCTGGGATTTTCTGTAGGGACTGCACTGTGGCTATCATTGAAGTCAGCGGAGTCCGAAGTTCATGAGAAATGGAATCCAACAAAGTTTGTTGTAATTTTTGTGAGTCAATATCTCGTTGAACCTCGGCCCTACGTCGAGAAAGATATCTTTGTTCGATGGAAATTCCCAAATGGCGGGTCACCGAGAAAAGTAAATTTTCTTTCTCAAGATCTAGCCTACGGACTCGCTTTCGCGGCTGAAAAACAAAAACTCCCACGGTTTCTGTGTACCCAGCTAGCGGAACATAGAGTGCCTTGGATTGGGATAAAGTATCCGTCGACCAGCCGGCGTTTTTTCTGTTCTTAAAACACCAATCGGCGACAGCGCGGTCTTTTTCATTCAAATTAATTCCGTACGATTTAGCGTTTTCAAAAACCAAGTGGTCCTCTGCGGACAAGTTGTCGTTGGATTTCAAAATGACTGCGCATTCCGCATCCAGTAGCGATCCCACTTTCGAACAGGCTTTAGTTAGAAATTCCGATTTATTAGAACTGCCGGCGATATCTTGCATCAGTTCATACAAAAAATTAGTTTTTTCCTCGCGGTCTCTTATCAGTCGTTCGTTAAATCGAATTCTTTGAGTCAACAGACCAGTAATTAAGGCCACGGCAAAATAAGAAAAACACAAAATAAGATCATCCGCAGATCCGATGGCGAAAGTCATCTTAGGAGGGATAAAGAAAAAATTCCAAAAAATTGCGCTCAGTAATGCTGAAAAGGCGACCGCGCCGAGCGAACCAAATAAGCCCACCCCCATCACGGCCAACAAGAAAATAAACCCAACGGCACGGTAACCAATCAAGCTTTCCAAGAATCCCGACATAAATGCGACGGCAGTGACTAAGCAAAAAACAAACCAGTATTTTAAAGTACCCGTGTAGCTTTTATATTTTTCTAAAAACCCAAAGAATCGCGACCTAAACGAAGTCACTCCGTCTTGACGAATAACGTGAACATCCACTTCAGAGTTCTGGCGAACTAAGCGATCTAAAAGGGTGCCCCCCTGGAAGAAATCTTGAAGCCATCTTTTTGTCGGCCTTCCCACAATAACTTGTGTCACGTTTTTTGCTCGGCAAATTCGTTGAAGCGCCAACGCAATATCTGAATCTGTCGTGGTTAAAATTTCCGCATTCAGTTCGCGCGCCAAATTTAAATTTTTAAAAAGTTGAGCCTGGTCCGCATCATTTAAAGCCAGACCAGTATCAACATAAACGGCAACCCACGGAGCTTCTAAATTATAAGCCAGCCGGCGGGTGGCCCGAATTAATTTCTCGGAATAAGGGCTGTGGCTGACACCAACCAAAAGCCTTTCGTTAGTTTGCCAAGGACTTTGGGCGCCATTGAAAGGGATCATTCTTTGCAGATCTTGATCCACCCTTTCAGCAGTAATTCTTAAAGCGATTTCTCGTAAAGCGGTCAGCCGATCTTCTTTAAAAAAATTTTCGACAGCCCGAGCCGCCTTTTCACCGGCATAAATTTTTCCGTTTTGAAGCCGGAGTAAAAGTTCAGAGGGGGCAATATCGACCAGTTCAACCAGTTGAGCGCGCTCAAGTAAACTGTCGGGCACGGTTTCTCGAATGGTCACGTTGGTGATGGCCTCGACCGAATCTTTTCGGCTTTCTAGATGTTGGACATTCAGTGCAGTGCAAACATTGATGCCAGCATCCAAAATTTCTAAAACATCTTGGTATCGTTTCTGGTGTCTAGATCCGCCGGCGACATTCAGATGCGCCAATTCATCAACGACCACCAACTGTGGCCGGCGTTTGAGGATTTCATCCAGATCCAACTCATGGAAAACAGTTCCGCGGTATTCCACTTTCTTCAAGGGGATGACAGGCAAGCCTGTTAATAGCGCTGCGGTTTCAACGCGACCATGGGTTTCGACGATTCCAACTACGACATCAACGCCAGTCTCGATCTGGCGGTGAGCCGCTTGCAACATCGCATAGGTTTTTCCAACTCCTGCGGACATTCCTAAAAAAATTCGAAGGTTCGCCTTTTGTTTTTCGATTCCATCTTGTTTCAATGCTTGCACCAGTTGATCGGGATCGGGTCGAAATGAGATTTCAGTTTTACCCTTTTTTTCTGAAGCCACCGATCTATCCTCTCGATTATTTTTGTACTTCGATACTATCTAAGGCCAAGTTCAGTTGAAGAACATTGACTCTGGGTTCTCCAAAAACTCCCCACTGACGGTTTTGAGTCTGTTGTTGGATAAGTTCCGACAGTTGGTCAACAGAAATGCCGGTTCTGGCGCGCGAGACTCGTTCGATTTGATACATGGCGGATGCGGGGCTAATATCGGGATCTAGCCCGCTGCCTGACGCGAACAATAAGTCCTGAGGGCAATCATAAGTTTTTTCCGGGTGGGATTTTCTTAATTTTGTTTTGCGATCTTCAAATTGTTTTTTGAGTTCGGCACTAGTGGGACCCAAGTTTGATCCTCCTGAGGGCAGGGGATTGTAAGCTACACTGGAGGGGCGACCCCAGAAATACTTTTCGTTTTCAAATTTCTGGGCGATCAAAGTCATTTGCCCATCTGCCTTTTCTTTAAAAAAAATTTGGGCCACAATAGTTATCAAAGCTGGGTAAAGCAGTCCGGTGAAAAGACTCATCAGAACAAAAAGTTTTAGTCCAGGTAGAAGGTGTTTCAAGTTTAATCTCCTTTTTTGGCAAAGTCATTTTGATGTTACACAAAGTCCCAATGTTGTGACGACAACATCTATTGCTTTAATTCCCACAAACGGAATGACTAATCCGCCAACGCCGTAGACAAAAAGATTTCGCCTTAACAAAGTCGATGCGCCCAGTGGCCGGTAAGGAACTCCGGTCAATGCCAAAGGAATCAGTGCGACGATAATCAAAGCATTGAATATCACGGCGCTTAAGATCGCACTTTGCGGAGATCTTAAATTCATTAAATTCAATCCGGAAAGGGGTCCTGAGACATAGATCGTGCCAAACAATGCGGGTAATATCGCAAAGTATTTTGCCACGTCGTTGGCGATGCTAAAAGTTGTCAGCGACCCCCGAGTCATTAAAAGCTGTTTGCCGATTTCAACAATTTCAATAAGCTTGGTGGGATTGCTATCCAGATCGACCATGTTTCCGGCTTCGCGTGCGGCTTGCGTCCCGGTATTCATCGCAACGCCCACATCTGCCTGCGCCAATGCCGGAGCATCGTTGGTGCCATCTCCGGTCATGGCCACCAAATGGCCATTGGCTTGTTCTGCGCGAATTCGTTTTAATTTATCTTCCGGGGTCGCTTGCGCCATAAAATCATCCACTCCAGCTTCGGCGGCTATCGCTGCCGCGGTGACCGGATTATCGCCTGTGATCATAACGGTTCGAATTCCCATTTTGCGAAGCTCAGCAAATCTTTCTTTGATCCCGGCTTTGACAATATCTTTAAGCTGAATAACGCCAAAAATATTTTTTGAATCGCTGACGACCAAGGGTGTGCCCCCTGTTCGAGCCACCTTGTCGATGCAAGCATCTAAATCATTTGGAATTCGTCCTCCGTTCGCAAGAACAAAGGCCTTGATTGAATCGCCGGCTCCTTTTCGAAGAGTTCTTTGACCTTGATCACAATCGGTGCAATTTAGTCCGCTCATGCGCGTGACGGCCGAGAACGCTACGAATTCGGCGCCTGATTGCAAATGGTCTTCTTTTCTTAAATTAAATTTTTCCAAAGCCAAGGCCACTATAGATCGGCCTTCTGCCGTTTCGTCACCCAAAGACGTTATGAGCGAAATTTCAGCCAAGTGCTTCGCAGGCGTTCCTTGAACCGGAAAAAATTCACTGGCCATTCGATTTCCTAGTGTGATGGTGCCGGTTTTATCCAGCAGCAAAACATCAATATCTCCGGCGGCCTCGACCGCGCGTCCACTGGTGGCGATCACATTTTTTCGGATTAGGCGATCCATTCCGCTGATCCCGATCGCGCTCAAAAGTCCACCGATCGTTGTCGGGATCAAACACACCAAAAGCGAAATCAAAACAGGAACAGTCACAATGCTAGACAGATCTTGCCCGGTATAATCCGCGAAGGGTTTCAGAGTCATCACTGCCAATACAAAAACAATTGTTAAGCCCGAGAGAACAATGCTAAGGGCAATTTCATTCGGAGTTTTTTGTCTTTGAGCGCCCTCGACCAGAGCAATCATACGGTCCAGAAAACTTTGACCTACTTCGGCGGTAATGCGAATCACAATCCGATCGCTCATCACTAAAGTACCACCAGTGACCGCACTGCGGTCTCCGCCGCTTTCGCGAATGACCGGCGCGGATTCTCCGGTGATCGCGGATTCATCAACACTGGCAATACCTTCGATGACTTCGCCGTCACCTGGAATGGTGTCGCCAGCTTGGCAAACGACTAGATCGCCTTTTTTAAGCTCGGTTGCCGAAACCGAAAATTCTTTTTTATCCATCCACTTTTTGGCCATTAAACTGGTGCGCGATCTTTTAAGGTGAGCTGCTTGTGCTTTTCCACGACCCTCGGCGATGGCCTCGGCAAAGTTGGCAAACAGGACCGTGAACCAAAGCCAAATGGCGATTTGAATTTCAAAACGATTTGAACCTTGATGCAAACCTATCGTGGTGATCAAGGCTCCGATCTCGGTAACAAAAAGAACTGGATTTTTTATCATTTCTTTTGGGTTTAGTTTCTTAAAGGCATTGCCGATTGCGGGCACCAGAAGCTGGCGATCGAAGATTGGATTTTTTATAGTCATTTTTAGAATCCTCCTAAAAAACTTGTTTTTGCAACATCAAAAAGTGCTCGACCAGAGGACCCAGTGAAAGTGCTCGTAGAAAAGTCAGCGCGCCAACAATCACTATGACCGCAATTAAAAGAATTCCAAAAAGGGGAGTGTCACTTGCAAATGTTCCCGTCGAGGGCGGTGATATTTTTTTAGAAACTAAATGCCCAGCAATAGCTAAAGACGGGATGATCACCACAAATCTTCCGACAAGCATCACTAGACCCAACATCAAATTGAAGTAAGGCGTGTTGGCGTTAAGTCCAGCAAATGCACTTCCGTTATTTCCGGCAGCAGAGGTAAACGCGTAAAGTATTTCCGAAAATCCGTGCGGTCCTTTGTTGGCAAGGCTAGCAGTAGCTAACGGTAAATCCACCGAGATCGCTGCACCCACTAAAATGACAGCACAAGGCCCAAGAATTCCTAAGATGGCCATTTTAATTTCCGGAGCTTCGATTTTTTTTCCTAAATACTCTGGGGAACGCCCCACCATTAGACCCGCCAAAAATACAGTGAGAAAAACGTAAAGTAGCATTCCGTACATGCCAGCGCCAACGCCGCCAAAAATAACTTCACCCAACATGATATTAAAAATGGCAAGGCCTCCGGCCGAAGGGGACAAGCTAGCGTGCATCGCATTCACCGATCCATTTGAAGCCACGGTTGTTGCGGTTGACCAGATCAAACTGTTGGTGACGCCGAACCTGGTTTCTTTTCCTTCCATCAGACTTCCCAAATTAAAGTTGGGATTGGTCTGAAATTCGGCCGCCATCGAGAAAACCAAACTTAAAAACCAAACTAAAAACATCACCGCAAAAAGTGTCCAGCCTTGAGACCGTGCGCCGACCATTTTTCCATAAGCCAAAACCAAAGCCGCAGGCAGAAGTAGAATCGCCAGCATTTGCAAAAAATTACTTAATGGGGTGGGGTTCTCGAAAGGGTGAGCGCTGTTCGCATTAAAAAACCCGCCGCCATTCGTTCCCAGCTGTTTGATCGCGATCTGAGAAGCCGCGGGTCCCATCGGTAAAACTTGAGTCGCCCCCTCAAGAGTTTTCACCGAGACATAGGGCGAAAAATTTTGAACGACGCCTTGCCCAACTAAAACAATTGAAAAAAGAATGGACAAGGGAAGCAGCAAATAAACCGTCGTGCGAGTAAGATCCACCCAAAAATTTCCTAATGACCCTTGAGATTTTCGGATCAGGCCTCGGGTCAAAGCAAAAAAGACGGCCACGCCACTTGCGGCGCTTAAAAAATTTTGCACGGTCAGCCCCAGTGCTTGAGTAAAATAAGACATTGTCGATTCACCCGCATAACCTTGCCAATTTGTATTGGTCATAAAGCTGATCGCCGTGTTCAGCGCGGAATGCCACGACACTCTAGGTAGGTTTTGAGGATTTAAAGGAAGAAAGTTTTGTGTTATTTGTAAAACGAAAACAAACGCGAAACCTAAAAAATTAAAAATCAACAGGGCGATGCAATAATCTTTCCAGTTCATTTCCTCTTTTGGATCAATTTTGCAAACTCTGTAGAGCCACTTTTCAAGTCGCTCAAAAACCGGGTGTAGAAGGGTTCGTTGGCCAAAAAAAAGTTGTGAAATAAATTCTGCCAACCAGGGCGCCAATAAAACCAATGCAAAAACATAGACAAAGATTTGCGACAGATCCGAGAGTTTCATTGTTTGGGACTTCCTTTTTTTTGGACTGGGTTAAAATTTTTCCGGATTGAAAAGGGCATAAAATAAATAAATTAAAATAAGTACTCCGACGATTCCGGTGAAGATAAAATCCATGGGTCCTCCAAAAAAAATGAAACCAAGTGTTTTATTTATAAAATCACAGGAGGTGTAAAAAACGCGTAAAGATCAGGGCTGGGATTAAAACTAACTAAAAAATAAACATCCCGATGCCGGCGACCAGAATGAAAATACCGACCAATAAAAACGGCGCGCCAATAATCCGTTAAGGCGGCGCTTCCAGCCGCTTTTTTTTCCTCTTGTAACGCCGGCAAAAAAAATAAATAGGGGCTCATCGTTGTTCCGCGGATAGCGACTAGCATTCCCTTTTGGGCTTTGCCGGTGGGCCATTCGGGCAGGAAATTTTCTTATAAAGCTTCGCTCTAGTCGGGTGCAACGATCAACGCCGCGACGATGTAATAAACTCAAAAAAATCGACATCCATTTTAAAACTCGAGCCATCTTTTAAATCGCGAGGACTGATCATCGACCACGAAAAAGATGAAGAACCTTTCCAAGCTTCTTACGTATGCACATGACGCCACCTACCTGTCGTGTTCGACTGGAGCGCATTCAAGTCGACAATATTCGACAAGGCGAATTTGCTGGCGTCATGTGCATAGGTAGGCCAAGCTTCGTTAGTTTGACTTTCTAATTTTGGATTGCAATAAAGCCTAAAGACAATTTTCGAAGATCGTAAGGAGGAGTTTTTGCTGTCACGATTTACCACGTGCTTTTTGGCGTTCGCCTTAAGCTGGTTGTTTTTTTCTAGCTTAGCAAACGCAACAGAATGCCGAGCGCAAAAGAACAAAGACAAACGCGCTAGTCCCACCGCCGAAGGTCGGCTGGCATTAGAAGAACTCACGCGAAGCAACGACGCTCTGGCACAATCCCCTAGGCTTTCGATTCAGCAACTAGTCCAACAAGGTTACATTCGATTGGGCAGCGCTAATGTTCAACCCATTGGCAGAGAGAATACCCAAGAAAGACTGTCGGTTGTCGAAATTCTTTTTCCGCAAGCTTTTACTGGTGTCTACGTTAACGATTATTTGCTGGATCAAAACGATCGAGGAAATATTGAGCGTGTTCTGCAAAATGCTTTTAAGCCCACTCTACGAGTCCAAGTCGAAAACAAAAATTGGGTCGACCAAAGATTTCATCGTGGAATTTTAGTTTTCGCGCCAGGAAATGGAAGTGATCACTCGACAGCAAAATCAGTGGTGAAAATTGCATCTGCTTTTCATCGAAAGCCTGCTAGTAAAGGAAAGAAAGTCGCGATCGTCGATGGTGGCCTAAAAATGGCATCCTTTGCCATGGATTTACCCGGCAATGGAATGGGCATTGATGCGCCCGTGGATTTTCTTTCTGAAATGGGTTTGGGGCAAGTTTTTCGCCACGTCCGACTGGTTTTAAAACACGTTTACGGCGACCTGCCATTCTTTTTTGCCGGTCGCAGTCACGGGGCTTCGGCCTCGTTGGGTTACGGTCATTTCTTCAATGATGTCACTGGAGTCATTGGAATGAATCCCCAGATTCCAGAACGCGAGCTGATCGATAATATGATTCGAAACTTGGAATCACCTGACATCATGAACACTTTGTTTGGAAGACCGGTCAAATTGCATTGGCATTCGTGGATTCCGGCAAAATATTTTTGGTATTCTTACGAATTTCATAAAACTAAATCCCAAGTCCCAGAACTACTGTTGATAGGCCAAAAAGATCCAACGTTTTCGCAAGTTCTAGCCATCGACAATTCTAACCCGAACGATCCAAAAGCGATCTTGAGTTCCGTCAAAGCCAGGCTTGCGATCAAAAATTATTTACATGCGCAACCCGATCGTCGCCAAGCCCTGATCGTCGCAGGCGGGCACCACAATCTTTGGGACAAAGACGCTGCAGAAATTTACCGACAAGTAATCGAAAAAATGGTCGAATTTATGCAACCCCTGGTCGACCATCACGAAGCCAAATCTTCGGGGCACTGACGGGTTAAACCAACTTCCCGCAAATATGTCGCTGATGTCCCAAAGTTCTCTATCATATTAAAAATTTTCTACTGCAGTTTATGAGATAGTTACGCCTCAAAGTTTAATTACACCCGATGGGAACGAAAATTAAACTGCGTCAAAAAAATCCGCAGATTATTTTTCGGAACCTGGCCAAAGCAAAACTACGGGAAGCGCGAATCCAAGGCTTCCCGAGATCGAAAGGAAAATAAACCACCCCCAATGCAATTTGCTGAGCTTCCACTTTGTTAAAAAGTAACTGAAAGTTCCCATTAACAAAAAAGCTTCAAGAATAAATGCAAAAGCGATGGGATTGTTGAAGGCCCCAATCAATGCTTCCTGATCAAAGACCAAGCCAAAAACAAAGACCGAGTTAATTCCAAAAAAACTAACCACGGCCAAGCTCCATAGAAAAACCCTCTCGTTGGTAGTGTAAATGACCCGCGGACTAGTTTCGCTAGACAAGATGCACCTCTGGTTTTGGTTATTTATATTTTCACGATGCTTTTTTAAGCGATGAAGTTTTCCAAAATTAAAAGTGGTTTAAATGAGAAACGCTGATTTTTTAGAAAATTAAACCTAGGTCCGCACAATCGCGCCGGGCGTAACAGCGGCGAAGGCCTCCACATAGGATTCATCGTTCGCCCCACGATAGGTGACCTTGCGTGATTCGAAATCAACTTCGTAACCAACAATTCCCGCATCCCACGAAGCTTTTAAAAATTCAGGGAAGGTGCTTTCTCCAGCTTGGTCTTTTCGTAACGCACGGACAAGTGCTTCTTCATTAAACGGGGGGACGTCCGAAACGCCAGTTGTTAATGGAGTACCTTGATTTACGACCGGTCCGAATCTGGTGACAAAAATACTTTGGCACGAGGGGAGTGACCAAAAGTTTTTTGTGACTCCGGCCTGTCTTAGAACTTCCGCCAGAAAAGGAAAACCACCAACTTTGGGTCGATACCTCATTGCAAACTTTTGCGCTTCCACTAAATTTTCTATGGCATTGCTCATTTTTTTCCTTAAGCTTTTGTAGCGGTTTGGTTTGTGATCTCACTATCAAGAGGACGGACCTCAATTGCAACTTTTCTAATTTCGTAGGTCAATGTTTTGAGTGGAAGCACTTTTATCCCTGGGTATACTGGAGATCAGTTGCTAAGGCGGTCGCAAAATATTTGTTGAATCCATATCTGAATCTCGGCGGGTTGCCCAAATCCTTGGGCTTCTCTTTAACACTCAAGCCAATCGATCGACGACCAGTTAAATTTTAGCCTGCTATTGCGTCCCAACTGGGAAAAGCACTGTTGGAATTGTAGTCGTAAAGTTTTTAGTAAAACGTTTGATGTTTCCCCATAGAGCCTTTGATTGGTCACATGAAAAGTCACGGTGGGTCTAGGCGGAATCACTTGCTGGGGCAACAAGGCGATTAAATCAACGCATTATTGATGGGAATCGGATTTAACTTGTGGAAGATCTTGCGATCATGGTCCTACCCCGATTTGGTTGACACAAAATAGTGTGGTACACACAAAACAAGTAAGGGGAGAAAATGGAATTAAAACCAAGAAAAAAGTACACCAAAGAATTTCAAGTTCAGGCGTTAGAGCTGGCAAAAGAGTTAGGATCATATGCTGAAGCTGCCCGTCAGTTAGGAGTTAGGGATAGCCTTTTGCATATGTGGAAAAAGAAGCTCAAGTTTTCAATAGCACCGGAGTCAAAAAGTGCAGCCGAGCTGGTTGTCGATGCTGAAGAAGGTCGAAGACTTCGTCGAGAAATTGAAGAGCTAAAAAAAATAAATTACATTTTAAAAAGGGCCGCCGCTTTTTTCTCTCAGGACCACCTGAAATGAAGTTTAGGATGGTCGAGGAGCTTTGGCACGAGCAACAAGACGTTGCAAGGGCATGTGTTGTTTTAAAAGTCAGCCGTGGTGGATTTTATTCATGGCTAAGGCGTCCGGCTTCGGTTCGTAAGATCGAGGACGAAAAGCTGTGGCAGAAAATAAAAAAAATATGGGAGGAGAGCCGTAAATCTTACGGTCTTCCCCGGATTATGAATAAGCTCAGAAAGCAGGACACAGTTTGTGGAAAAAATCGTGTTGCCAAGCTAATGAAGAAAAACGGCATTCAAGGCGCTGGTAGAAAGAAATTTAAAATTGTAACAACGGATTCGAATCACAACTTACCGATAGCGGAGCGAGTATTTAAGACTGAATCTGCACCCGAGCAAGTGACAAAATTAAATCAGTATTGGGGCGGCGATATTACTTATATTCCGACTGAAGAGGGTTGGTTATATCTGGCTATTTTTCTAGATTTATTTACCAGAAAAATTGTTGGTCATGCGATGAGGGAGACGATGCATACAGAATTAGTTTTAGCCGCCCTAGATATGGGATTAAAACATCAGGGAATAGGCTCATGTGATGAACTAGTAGCACATACTGACAGAGGCAGCCAGTACGCTGCAGAAGCCTATCGTGATCGATTAGCTGCAAATCAGATCCAGGCCAGCATGTCCAGAAGGGGCAATTGTTACGACAATGCTTTTGTAGAAAGTTTTTTTAGAACACTGAAAGT
>JANYDD010000054.1 GCA_025359945.1 Bdellovibrio sp.
CGGTGTTCAAGTAAATATTCAAGGCAGGCTTCGTCAGAATTGAACTGCGCTACAAACTCTAAAAGTGTTTTAGGATACTTTGGCTTAACCATCGACTGAATGTATTTTAGACATCAACCTTAGTCAACCGGAGAGGCATAAAATCTCATTTATTTCAATTTTGTCTATTGAGTTTGCTTTTCATGGTTAGGTTCAGGGGTTGCCCAATTCCTACGGTCAAAAGCATTCTGAAATTGGCTTGTGGGACTTAAATCAACTTCTTGGGTGCTTAGACTTCCGTTTTTTTCTTTAAGATAGAGCTTCAGTTTGTGATCGCCTCCAAAGTCGAAGCTGGTCAAAATTGTATCCTTTGGAAGTGGTATCAATCGGCTTTCTGCAGCGAACTGTGGACCAGGGCCGCTCGCGGAAATGTTTCCAATTTTGAGAAGTGGAATGCGGTTTTCACCCATTGTCCGTAAAGAATGAAAGTCTGTGCCCTCTGAGATCAGCCGTGCATTGAGCAGCTCTCCGGACAAGTCCCATTCCTGGTAAGAATAAATGTCGTCGCTACCGATCCTTAAAGTAATCTTTGGATTGTCCCAATTGGAAACCAATCTTATTTTTGAAGGTCCAAGATTTTCTAGCGTTTTCGGGATTCGCAAGACCATCGCCGGCGCCCCCGTAACCGAGCCTGATAAGACCAAGATATTTTTGGGGCTGGTCGCATTATCCAAAATAGCCAAACGCCCAACTGGAAGGTCTACCCCCATTTTTTTTCCCGAAAGAATTTCTTGCTTCAATTGGGCATAAACGCGTTCATTCATGCGTTCTAAACGAGTTTCACCTTTTAAGATTTGTGATGAAATTCTATCTAAGAATTCACTAAGGACATTGGCTTGCGAAAGACGTGACAACGCCGTCAAACCGATCAACACGAATAAATGATATTTGGGATTATATTTGATTTTCATAAATTTGCCCTTTTGTAAAAAGATTGAATACAGACTTATCAATCATGGATGTGGCGCGAATTCTGGGAGCTCCTTTTGAATCCTGTAAGTTTGGCAACCTGACCATTTGGGTTAAAATCTCACCATTAGATCCTTTTACATTTAGGTGAAGCGCTGGAGAAAAAACGGCATCGTAGGAAACCAGGCTTGCTCCTTCAGGAAGTTCGATTAGGATTCTTTTCACGCGACCAGAGCTTTCTAGTTCATTCCAGTTCACGCGCGGCTTTTCGGCGGCGACATCCCATTGGGAAAAGCCTTCGGGATTAAAATTGGCGATTTCGATTTTTTGCCCGGATTGTCTAATAGAGTAATTAAGGCCGGGGCTCCAATGATCGGCTTGAATTAAACGGCCTTGCTGATCCCACCGATAGACGCTGCCTTGGAATGGTCCGCCTTTGTTCGATACGTATTCATAGGGTCTGACAGAATAATCAATTTTGAAACGTGCTTTTTCGACGGTGAATCCATTTCTCCGACTGAAAAGACCGTGTTCATCTATCGATCCTGGCAATGCTTCAGTTCTATCTGTGGGCACCCGAAGCTTTATCGGCTCTATTGCTGGGTCTGCCGATGAAATGTGAATTATATTTTGTTCCTGAATCCAAATTGGATTTCCTGGTCTGGCCGCGCGGGCTCCTGCGAAAAATTCCCGGGTCTTTGCGACCAACTCTAGAGCACCCGCAGAAGCCGGTAAAATAAATCCGAACTCAAACCCAAGGCTTGCGACTAGAAAGACGAGTTTAAAATTTATTTTCAAACGAAACCTCTTTTTAAAAATCAATTGGTCACTCTAGAAACCCTGCCGGCAGCAGCTTGCGGAGATGCTGGCAATTGGGCAATTTGGTGCAAATCAGTTACGCCAGATTCTGAAATTCTGCCCCCGGGCCACTCTAGTCGAAGGCTTATTTTCCCCTCGCTGTCCAACGTGTAAGATTTCAACCGTGCAGCACCCAGATCAATTTTTCTTTCAACCTGGATTGCTTTGGTCAAAAGATTTCCAGATTTTCTCATGTAAGAAATCTGAAGAATCCCGTCTGTTTGGGATATAACAAAATTGAAATTATTTTGCCAAAAAAGGTGGGAACTGATGAGGTCGCCGTTAGGCCCCCAAACATATCTTCTACCTGCATTAGGCGTTTCACTGGAAAGCGAATATTGTTTTTCTTTCGTCGCTAATTGTTTACCATTAAGATGCGCGTCTTTACTGAGTGTGGATTTATTCAAGGCCGAAAAGTCGTCAGGAATTTGAAGATAGACTGATTCACTGGCGAGTCCTTCGAATGGTCTGACGTTTATGATTTTGCCGCCACTGGCCAATGCCATGCGAGTTCCATCAGCCAAAGTTTTAGGGACTGCCAAGGTTCTCGGCCCCGAGCGCACGATTGTTATAATCCTGCGTGTGTCCATAGCACTAAGTTCGTCGGCTTCCTGGATTGCCTTCCTATAAGTGCTTGTTATTCCGCCCGCATGAGCAGACAAACCCATCACAAAATTTAAAAGTAAAAAAGTAAAAAATTTGGTTCCAAATCTGATGTGCATGAAAAGCTCCGGGTTAATTTAAAAGTGGTCTCAGAATTTATGGCTGCAGACCAAATGCCAATCCCAAAACGAGACACCCAATCCCTATAGGGCACGGCCACCCCAAGGGCATAGCCACGCCGGGGACTCAAGAACAATCCAAAGCAAGATTCGTCCAACACCTGTCAATTTTTTGATCAGATTTTTGGGTCGACTTGCGAGTGGGGGCTTGGGATTTCAACTACCGGGAACCCGGTATACTGGCTACCTGGCATACAGGAAATCCGGTTTGGTCCACAGACTGAAATCGATTGAGCACTGGCGATTATTTGACGGCAGATGGAATAATTGCGGTTTGTGCTTTTTCACTGGATATCTGCTGGAAGCCCTTGGTTGGAATAAAACTAGAGTCTCTTGGTAGAATAAGGGCGACGTCTTCAATTCGGCCGTCGAGATGTTTTATGCTTAAATGAAGCTTCTGGCCGACCAAAGCGTCGAAAGTTTCTAGTTGGCTCCCTTCGGGCATTTCAATTCGATAAATCTGTGAATTGATTGAACCCGGGTAGTCTTTATTTTGAAAGTAAATGTCTAGTCGGTTTTCGGATCTGTTGATCGAAAGATCTATTCGCGGGCCTTTAATCTTGGCGAAAATAAGTTCGCCTTGCTCACTCCAGTGATATTCAGCTGAAAGCTCTTTTGAACCTCGGTTCACCACGATCTGGCCACTTCGATCCACGTAGTAGGAAACGTTGGACATATATTTTTCATAAAGTTCAGGGTTTCCCATAGTCAGGGTGCTGCTGTCATTCGGAAGGCGCGCAAAAAAGCTTGGTTTTGATGATCCTTTTAAAAATACGGCAAGCGAATTGGCCTGGGGCACAATGCTTTGGATATTACTCGCCTGGATTCCAGTGTTTTGCCAACTTCTGGGCGAAGTGCCACCTCCGCCCGAAGAAAAAAAAGGATCCAAACGACGTGTCCACGGCGCCACGCCCGAAGGTTTTTCGGCCCCACTTCCAATTGTCAAAACTTTCCTAGGCCCGGCAGCGGCAAATTCCGAAATAAATGAAGAACAAACTAAAAAAATTATCGGCGACAAAAATTTTAAAACCGTCATGTTAACTCCAAAAAACAAAAGATCATTATTATCATCAATGCAGCCGACGTGCCATGGATCGAACTGAGACACTTTCGGTCAAAGGCATCAGCGGAAAGCCCTTGGAAAAAGCGGTTAACTTTCGAAACAACTGCAGCGTCACCGCATATCACTGCAAACGGTCCCAAACAAATATTTTCGCGGATTTTATAAACTAGTTATCTAGGATCTAGAAAATGATACTATCAAAAATCGCCATCAAGCATGAATCACTTTCCAACCATTGCATCGCAAACGCATTCAGGTTTTTAGTATTTTTACAGTCTAACGATCCGACAGGATCGACCAAGTCAATTTGGTCTAGACAAACTTGTATAGCTCTGGAAGGCGCTGTAGCCATTTGTTGCCCTAGGAATCCGCCAAGTATGAGTTTGGCGTTCCAACGCACAATTCCCCAAGCGGCCAATGGTACGGAACCCAACATGGCGGGACCCACACTTCCAATAGCTGTCGCAGTATCACGCATGAAGTCCACGCGTTTTGCCATCGGACCGTAGTCACCTTGGACACAGCTATTGAGCTTTGCTTTTGTGGGCTCGCTTAGTTTTTGCGTTTTATTAAGAACTCGTTCCACAAATTTTAGGTCAAAGAGTTGCTTTCGGTGGTCAGGTAGCGTGGGGTCTAATTTTATTTGGCGATCGAACTGCTCTGAAAGAGAAGCAAAAAGCTTGGGGGAAATCTTGTGAAGGCGTTCGTAAATTTTTTTTTCTATGATGTCGATGTTTTCTGGTAAAGCGGAATCGGGTATGGGAAACATTCCGCGAATTTCATTATCAATAGCCTTTCTGACGAAAGGATGACTAATAAAAGGGACTTCGCTCATCCTGTCCCAGGCATCGCTTTCATTTGATCCGATACTTCTAGCAAGCTTTTCAAGTTCTTGTTCTTTTTCTTTTTGGGCCTGTAATTTTTTATCAGGAGCCAATGGTAGAAATGGCGCTGCTTCGAATTTTTTTTGGTCGTAAAGAATTTTTTCGCGCGCGGCGATCCCCCTACTTTGAAGCGAGTAGGCTAAATGCGAACCAGCGGTGCCAATCCAAGAATCATATATGCCACTAGGTTTATCTTTTTTTTTAATCAGCTCTAGCATTCCTTTTAGGCATTGCGCGGTTTCATTGTACTCGCGAGCGGCCATCTGAAAAATCAAATCTTGCACAAAAGGATCGTAGACGCGCTGATGATTGCCTAGCTGAAGCACTTTCGGATTGACCTGACCACCACACTTTTTTTCCTCGTTGATCAAAGGTTTTATTTCGTCCTTGGTGACTTCCCAACACGGATCATTAGAATTCAATTGATAAAGAATCTGGCTCAGCGTGCTTGCCGTCGCCCCCTGCTGTGCCAAAATTAAAAATAAAACCCATCGCATCGGCATCTGATTTAAGTATAAGCCTTTTTCTGCCAAGGATTCCATCCAGCAATAAAAAGTCGGGGCCCTGTTCAACCGAAATGGAAAGCCCCAACCAAAGTCGTGATTTTGGATTGATCCAGCCGCGAAAAATCATTCGATCATCTACAAACAAAGGTTTAAACTAGCTTGTCCTTCGATAAAATGAAATTCTAGGATCGTAACTTCAAGACCCTTTGTTTTTTTCACAAGACCGATCAGCTCACGACTGGATTTAGAATCGCCGGGATTGTTTTTAAAAATTTTTCTATTGGGATGACTTGAATTCCGTCGATATTTCGCTCTTCCGTCCCGCCCCAAACAAAAAATGTTTTTGCAACGCTGTAGTCTTTTTTGAAAAGTTTTAGGCCGTCCAGCTCGCCGCCACGAATCCGATCGCTGCGCTTCACTTCAATCGCGATCAACCCTTGGGGTCCGAAAAGTAAGATGTCAACGTCAACTCCGTTTTGAACACTCCAACAAAAAAACTGATACTTTAAATTCTTGTATTCATTTTCGGCCATCAGTTCTTGTAAAACTAGGGTTTCCCAAGCAGGCCCGTCGATCTCTTCTTGCGAATCCAACGGGCCTCTGGGGCGAAGGGTTTGATAAATCCCGGTGTCGAAAAAATAAAACTTAGGGTGTTGTTGAATCTTTCGACGAGCTTTTTTGGTAAACATCGGCAAACGATAGGCCACAAAAAAGTCTTGTAGAATCTGAAAATATTGATCAACAGTTTTGCGTTCGACGTGACATTCGGCCGCCACATTCGAGACATTCAAGTATTGCGCTTGCGAAAAGCTCGCGGCCTCAAGAAATCGCGCAAAGGAATCCATGTTTCGGGTTAAACCCTCAAACTGGACTTCTTCTTTAAGATAAGTTTTTACGCAGGAATGCAAAAATGCATCGGGGTCTGGATCTAAATAAGCTTTTGGAAGATGCACAAAGCGAAGTGACTTTTCTAAGTTAAAATCTGCGCCTAACTCATGCACCGTCAGCGGGTACATATGTTGAAGCAAAGCCCTACCGGCCAGTAGGTTGACTCCATCTCGTTTAAGCTTTCTTGCCGAAGATCCCGTGAGAATGAATTTGATCTTTTTTTTTTCAATCAGCCGGTGAACTTCATTTAAAATCGTCGGTATTCGCTGTACTTCATCGATGATCACCCATGGGGATTTGCCGATCAAAATCCGCTCTTCAAGACGCGAGGGGTTCGCTTGAAGCTCGTTAAATGTCTTGGCAGATAAAAGATCGATATAGGTCGCGTTGGGAAAAGTGGTCTGAACCCACCTGGATTTGCCCACTCCGCGGGCGCCAAAAAGGAAAAAAGATGAGTTCTTTTAAGTAGATAAAAATCTAGAATACATTATTCCATTTTTGCTGAATTTTTGGAATTGGTCAATCCAAAAATGTTTTTTAGGTTAATACACTTTTTTGCGGCGGGATGAGGGCAGAATTCTTAGCATCTCGCGATACTTGGCGACGGTTCGGCGGGCCATTTTGATTCCCGATTCTCTGAGTAGGTCGACCAGTTGTTGGTCGGAGAATGGATTTTTAATATCTTCTTTCGCAACTATTTCTTTGATTTTTATTTTTACCGATTCGCTGGCTAATGAATCCCCGTCGGTGGTGCTGATTCCAGAGTTGAAGAAATACTTCAGCTCGAAAATTCCTTGCGGAGTGTACACGTACTTTGAAGTCGTCACGCGGCTAACGGTGGATTCGTGCATGCCGATGTCTTGAGCGACGTCTCGCAAAACCATGGGCTTGATATGGCCTACGCCTTTGTCGAAAAATTCTCGCTGATGTTTTACGATCGATTCGGTCACTTTAAAAATCGTTCGTTGGCGTTGATGGATGGATTTTATAAGCCATACGGCTGATCTTAATTTGTCTTGAATATAGGTTTGCGTCTTTTCGTTTTTGTCGGCGGATTTCAAAATATTTTTATAATAGTTTGAAATTTTTAATCGCGGTAACCCGTCTTCGTTCATCGTCACAAGATACTCGTCCCCGACTTTATAAACATATACATCCGGCGTGACGTAATGCGTGTCTTGCGGCGAATACGCCAGGCCGGGCTTGGGGTCCATCGAGTAAATAATTTTGCAGATCTCCATGACCTCTTTAGGGTCACGTCCCATATTTTTGGCGATCACATCGTAATTTTTTTTCTCTAAATCCTTCAGGTGATGATTGATGATGTGCACTAAATCTTTGGTGTCTTCCTCAAGCGCCTTGGCTTGAAGGATCAGACACTCCTTTAAATTTCGAGCGCCCACACCTGGCGGATCAAATTCTTGCACAAAGGGAATAATTTCTTCTAGCTCTTTAAGTTCGACTTTTTCTTCCAATGCGATTTGTTCTAATGGCGTTAGGATATAACCGTCGTCGTCGATGTAATCGATCATCAACTCGACATACTGAAGTTCTTCTTCGTTAAAGCCCCACATCTTGGCTTGCCAATTTAGATAGTCGTGCAGGCTTTCGGATGTCTGCAAAGAATTTTCGTAATTTTGAATTTCATCGTGGCCGCTAAGATGCGCGTTCATGGGCTTGTGCGTGGTCTCGACGTAGTTTTCCCATTCGAATTCATCCTGGCGTTGGGGATCTTGGTCCTGATTGCCCTGGCCACCATCAATTTCGGCAGAAGCTTCTTTGATGCGATTAAAATCTTGTTCGCTGATTTCAGGCGCGTCTTCAAGAATGGGATTTTCTTCGAGCTCGCTACGGATCTGAGTTTCAAGTTCCATGCGCGAGAGTTGCAACATCTTGATGGCTTGTTGCAGCTGCGGAGTCATTCGCAGCGACTGATTCATACTTAGGGATTGGACCATCTTAGCCATTGTTTAAATTATACCCCTATAGTTTGAAATTTTCGCCTAAATAAAACTTTTTGGCTAGGTCGTTGTTGGCGATTTCATTTGACGTACCCTGGACTTGGATCTGGCCGTCTTTCAAAATATATGCACGGTCGCAAATCCCCAAAGTTTCGCGCACATTGTGATCTGTGATCAATATACCGATGCCCCTAGTTTTCAGTTGCAAAATAATTTGTTGAATATCGTGAACCGCAATGGGATCAATCCCCGCAAAGGGTTCATCCAACAGCAAAAACTTTGGAGTTCCAGCCAAGGCCCTGGCAATTTCAACTCGGCGACGTTCTCCTCCTGACAAAGAAAACCCATTATTGTTGCGAATATGCTGAATGCGAAAATCATTTAGCAAAACTTCCAGCGCTTCGGATTTACGGCTGTCTGAATACCCACCGGCTTCTAAAGCTACCAATAAATTTTCTGAGACTGTGAGTTTTCGGAAGATGCTAGCCTCTTGAGGTAGATAACTTAAACCTTCGCGCGCCCGCCGATACATGGGCATTTGCCCAATCGATTTTTCGTCGACCAAAACGTCGCCCTCATCAGGCTTCACTAGTCCAACGACCATATAAAAACTGGTTGTTTTGCCGGCTCCATTGGGACCCAATAGGCCCACTACTTGCCCTGATTGGACTTGAAACGAGACTTCTCGAACAACCTGTCGTTTCTTAAAGGCTTTTGAAATACCTCGGGCTTCAAGTTGACTCATGCTTTATTTCTCATCTTTCTCGACGTGGGCTTTTAGGTTTTTTACTTTTACTTTGCGGCCACCATCGGTAAAAATAATTTCGTCTCCTAAAACTTCGTCTTCGTTTTGAACTACTCGCGGAGACCCTTTTAATACCATTTGATTTAAATCAGGATCAAACTGCAATGTGTCCGAAGTCGCCTGCCGAAGAGGATCCGACAACCTTGCACCGCCTCGAACTTGGATCGATTGAAAAAAATCAGTCCCCGTCTTGTAGAAAAAATCAGCCTCGGGCCCTTCGATTTTCATTTTCTGATACTCGATCAAAACTTTTTTAGAAAAATGCGCTGAATTATCTATGCTGCTAAACAAAGCCTGTTCGCTGGTGATCACCATTTCTTTTTGGTCGGACATTTTTTTCTCGGCGCGAACATTTTTCAAAATTTTCATAATATTGCGATCAATGGGAGATTCCATCCCCAATCCCGTCAGGTTCAGCGGTGACCCTTGTGAATCCGGCGGCGAGGTCATCTTTACTTTTTCCGGAGTGTGAAGCGTTCGCAGTTTGGCTTTGTAATACAAAATCGGGCTTTCAAACCTGTAGCCATTGGCAGACGTCGTGATGACTTTACCCTGAATGGTCATGTCTTTGGTTTCGGTATCAATTTTCCCTTTTTCTCCCGAGACCCGAAATTGCAATTTGTCATCTTGGTAAAAGTGAATGTTCACTTTATTTAAATCCCATTGGCCTTTATTGCCCGAGCCCTCTGCGGAATCCGAGAAAAGTTCCCAGTCTTTGTGGCCCCCGCGACTTTCAACGTAGTGGATACCTGTCCCTGACATTTCTTTTTCGCTGGAATCGCCGGCTGTTGTCTGCGCGCTTTGATTCTCGGGCGAATCTTTGTCGTGCTCTAGTTGTTTTGGAAATCCTACAAAGACTTCCAAAAACAAAATCAGCAATAAAAAACTAAAAATAATAAGACGGAATTTTTTAAACATCAATTTGGTCAAGGCTATCGAATGTAAAAACTTGATGCAAGGTCTAGAATTATGGCTAGAATTACGGCTAGTCTTAAGGCTTTTTGGCTTCGCGATTGACGGCAAAATTAATTTCCGTCGCACCGGCTTCGGTGATCGTGTACATGACTTTTTTAACAGTTAAAAAATCGACCGTTTTGTCTGACTGAATCGTGACAAAACTCCATAACTGCGGGCGCTTGTTTGTATCATTAGAACTGACTGCTTTTTTTAACTGATCAGACAGATCGTTATCAAATTGGCGTTTGGATTCCATTAGCGCAGTTTTGACTTCCTGAAATAATTTTCCCAGAAGCCAATCGGTTTGGAATCTTGCCTGCTGGATAGTCAACACCGTCTTGCGATCCACTAAAATTTCATCTCGCGAAATGGTGACGACCACCGCGGGCTTAAGATCTTTCACTTGCTGGGCGCTGGGAAGGTCCACTTTTTCTGGAATAAACATCACCGCATTGGTGGCTGGATCAAAATTCTGAAGCAAGAAGATCACTAGCACTGTAAACATGTCGACCATTGCGGCCAGCGATAACACCGCCACCACTTCGCGTTTAGTTTTTTTTCTTTTCAACAATTTGGAACTTCTGAATTTTTGTCCCGGTGGATAAATCGCCATTTACTGAGGCCCTCCGGTAAGAATAGAAATCTGCGGAAACCCTGCTTTTAATAAAACATCCATCGCTTTGATCAGCTGCTCGTAGGGAAGTTCATCCGCCATGGCAATCGCACCGTCTAACTTGTTGGGGTAAGATTTCTTAAACTGCTCTAGCTTTTGCATCAGAGTGGCTTGGTCGTATTCTTGATTGATTTTGGGTATTGACAGACTTTGTTGTGCTGTCGCCAAAACATAGCCGTTAGATCTAATTTCAAGTTTCAGAACCACATCGGCTTGCGGCGGAATATCCACCTTTTGATTCGTCTTTTTTCCATAAATCGAGCTGCCAATTTGTATCAAAGAAATCTGGGTCCAAACGGCGGTGATCAATAAAAAAGTAATCAGCACGCTCATCAAATCGATAAACGGAACTAAATTAAGATCCAGGTTTTTTTTTCGACCGCCGGATTCCGACTGCATCTCTGACATTTTATTCCTTCATTTTGTCGCGGTTCGAGGCCACCATGTTCAGTAAGCTCATGCTACCTTCGATCATATCGTTTTCAGCGCGCTGAATTCGCAATTGAAAATACCCGTAAGTAACAATCGCAATAATCGCGACCAACAGACCAAACGCGGTACAATTCAAGGCATGAGAAATGCCCTCGGAAAGTCTTTGCGCTTTAGTTGCGGGATCGGCGTCGGCGACACCTCGAAACGATCCGATCATCCCAATGATGGTTCCTAACAATCCCGACAGCACGGCGATGTTTCCATTGACGGCCAGAAATGACGTCCAGCCTTCCAATCGCGGAGTCTCGCGCAGGACAGATGCATCCATCGCGACTTGCACCTCTTCATCTGGGCGTTTGTTCATCACCTGAACTAAACCTGCTTTGATCGTGTTGGAAAGCGGTGCGGGTCGAGTGTCACAAAAAGCCAAAGCTTGGCGTAAGTCTCCGCGCAAGATCATCGCAAAAACTTGGTCCAAGAATTCTTTTTTGCTAAGAGTTAATTTTTGCAGCGCCAGAAAACGCTCGACCACCAAAAATAAGGTGATAATAAAAATAAAAAGAATTAAGTACATCACCGGTCCGCCTTCTGAGAAAGCTCTTTGGATTAGGGGTTGGTTGACTAATTCTGGGTTCACGGGGTTCCTCCTTGATAATGAAACTAATTAATTTTGTGGCCTAAACGTGAACGGGTAACTGACTTCGCCGACAACCCCTTTTGGAGACGCCGGAAATTTCTGAGCCCGAATTCGATGAGCGACACAATTTTCTACTGCTTTAGATCCTATGGTTGATGCCTTTGAAATACTTCTTAAAACTTTTCCCTGATCGTTGATGTCGAACTCGACCAAGAAACTGCCTTCTAGATTTTCTTGCGATCGCAATGCGGATTCGTAACACGCGCGAATTTGGCCGATAATACTTTTGATCACTCGGCGAATGCCTTCTTTATCTAAACCGCCCGTAAAGCCTGCGCCCGTGCCTTCGATGTTGATGGCCACGCTGCCCTTGCCGCCCACTCCGATATCTCCGTAGGCGCTTTGGCCCGAACTTCTACCTTTGGTTCCAACCCCTGCGATCCCGGTCATCGAAACACCCTTGCCGCCCGCGCCTGAATCTTTGATTTTAGAACCCAGATCATCGCCACTTCGATTTTCATTTTGGCCCGAGGTTCCGGTGGCTTGATTGGCAGTTCCCAAAAGTTCGCCAGTGCCCGAGTAAGCTTGGTCTAGTTGTTGTCGCATTCCACCGCCGCCCAAGGATCCTAAAATTCCGGTCTTGGTCACGTCTTTGCTTTGGGCGCTGGCGCTTTGCTTTTCGGTCATTTTGACTGCGCCACCGGACTTAACGGACGTGAATTTTTTTGGACGTTGCAAACCTGGCTTGGGTCGAACTTTGCTAGCGCGCGCGGCTTTTTGGTCGCGCAAGGTTTCTTTTTGCTTTTCTTGCTTTGCAGCTTCACTGGAAGTTTTAGCGGCAGCGGGCTTTTCGTTTTGTTCGGTGGTCATTTCCATTTTTTCGCGAACAAGTTTTTCTTGATAAACAAACTGGGCTCTACGCACGGGCTCTTGTTCATCTTTCGGGCCTGTTAACGACGGAGAGGTCAGCGAAATGTAAACTCCGAACAACGCCACCAGAACTAAAGATCCAATAACCCCGGTCATCTCACCCGCGGTCAAGTCGGTACCAAGCAAGGCGGCCATGGGCGGCTGGGGAATAAATCGCAGAAATATTTGAAGCTCGTTTTCGCCCGGTGCACCCAAGGTCAGAATCAACAAGTCACCTTGTTGAATCGATGCCGAAGTCCCCGTTTGCAGGGTGACTTGACCGTTTCTTTTCAGTTCACACTGCATGTAGCTTGGAATAAACACGGAAGTTTTAGGACCCAAATCGATAAAGCCAATTTGGGTTGGTACAAAGTGACTTGGAACTTGAATTTGCGAATGAGAAAGCGAGCCCAGCGTGATCGATTTTTTTCCCCAAAAATGTTGGGTGGATAGGATTCTTTCTCTCCAAGTTACGATCACTTCTAAAGTGGGCCCTTGAGTGGATTTAAAATAATTTTTTAAGTCAGAAATTTGATTGGCTGGAGAAAAAGTCTGTCGTTTTTTCTTGCCCTTAGGTTTCATGTTTGTAGGAACTTTGAAATTTAAGTGGGCCTCTTTAGCTGTTACTTTCAAAGCAGATTTTTGGGGGTTTGGCTTTTCGACAATGATTTGGGTGGTATTAGCAGTTGGATTTTGGCTTGAATGAGTGTTCTTTTTTTCGGGCGTGGCAGCGATATTTGGATTTGTGTTTTCAAACGTTAACGATTTCGGCGCGCCGACAAAAAAGTGAAGTTCGAAATTTCCGATCTGAATCACTTCACCAGCAGAAATCGATTGGTCCAAAACGCTTTGAGACTTTATTCGGATCCCCGTTTTAGATCCCAGATCGCTGATAAAATACCCCGAGCTTCGCAGCTCGATCAGCGCGTGCAAACCCGAAACACTATCGTCCTTTAGCCGCAGTTGAGCTTCGTCCCCAGATCCAATCAGCACCGAAGACTGGGTCAACTGCTTGACTTCAAGCAACTGGTTGTTTTTGAAAACTCGAATCAGTATCAAGGCGATCTCCGAGTTTTGTTTTTAGATAAACTAGACTTTGACTGTTGTAATTCCTCGGATGTTTGCCGCATTTCAGGTAAAAAATTTTCTCGTAATCGAACCAATTTTTTATAGTTAAAATTCTTTTTTTGAAAAAGATAAATAAGCTCTGGCTTCTGCGCAGTTCCCTCAACCAGCTCATCTTCAAAAGACAAACTTTGTTTTTTGGGATTGTTGACTGCTTGATTTTTATTTTGTGCGTGCACCGTCGAAGCCTTGGCTAAAAATAAAATCGCACAGAAAGTATATCTGTTTACAAAACCCATGCCCTATTGTGGCTGTTGATGCGCCCAGGCTCAATCGTTTCTTAACCACTGGACCTTGGTATGGACTGAGGTAGAGACCGGGTTAGAGACTGGGCCTAAGTTTTCACCTTTGAAAAACTGTATCTGCCGATCCAACCCATCCACTTCATCTGCAAGAGATCGACGGGGGCTCGAATAAGAATTTTATGTATACTAAGTCTAGAAGGTCGCATTTCAAGTTCGGGGATCACCTGGACTTTTCCGACGCGAAGGTTATTTTTAATACAAATGTAAAGATACTCGATATCAAAAAGCCCGGCATTCACTCGCTGAAGATCAGTTATTTTTTTAAGGACATCGCGCCGAAATAATTTAAATCCGCACTGGGTATCAATAAACTCGCGCGAATTAAAAACCCAAGCTTGCTGTATGATCAATAAACCTAAGGAAAGCGTAAATCGAAGTGGCGTCTTGATGTTTCGCTTCACCACTCTCTCTGCGATGACCGCATCAAAACCGCGGTCCCTTTGCAGCTGGACAAATTGCGGGATTTTCTCCATTGGGACGGGCAAATCCGCATCCATAAAGAAAACGGGATCTCCCATGGACTGGCTAGCCCCAACTCGAACGGCACCACCCTTTCCGTTTTGTTGACCGCGAAGAAGCTTGGAATATTTTAAGCCGCTGGAAGAAATTGTGGCGGATAACAAATTGAAATCATCATTGGGACTGTCATCCACAATTAAAATTTCCCACAGCAAGTGATTTTCGTTCTGCAAAAAGCTTTCTAGTTTAAAAAGAGTATCAACCAGATTTGTTTCTTTGAAAGTCGGAATTATTATTGAAACCAAGGGTTTTGAAGTCACAAATTAAAATACTTTAGCCTCCGAAGAGATGACAAGCAAATCTTCAGGCAGAGCCTCAGTCAAAGAAACGGCGAGGCTGCGGGAACTCTAGAAAAAACTTTTCCATTCTGGGTCGAAGATAGTTGTTAAAGGTGATTTTTTGCTCGTCCGTAAATACGAGGACTGAGAAAAAGCCACAATTAACTTCCTCTAAAGGCTGACCAAACAAGGTTTTAAATTTTCCATAAGAAACGTCCTCTTCTGCGGCGATAAAAAACTGATAGTTTAATAGCACGCCGTTTTTATCTTTATACCAGTAAACGTTGCTCACCCAATGTAGAGGATCAAAATTATAAGTGAGCTGCACGACCCTGGCGCGGCCGTCCGAGAGATTGGTGATCCTTTTTGCGGGCCAATATTCGCTTGCACCTACCGTAAGTTGTTCCGAATCTAACATTTTCACGATGCATTTGCTGGTCGAATCCAATTTTGTTTTGGGCAAACTTAAATCTAAATCGATCATCCCAAACAAGCTAAAACTAAAAAAAGAAAGACAATAAATAACTTTTCTCCAGATAGGATTTTTTTTCTGCGCATCGAAGACGTAAATCCCGACAAGGGCCCAAGGCAAAAAATAAAGCGGCTGCAGATAACGAAAGTTTGCCAGACCTCCCCACATTTTAAGAATCCATAAAACAGTCAATGTGAACAAAATCGAGATACCGGTTAAAATGTGAAACCCCTGAATCGCAGGCCTTTGGTGGCTGGGAAACCAAGACAACCGTTGGCCTTGAATTCCCGATCGCCAAAAAAGAAATGAAGCTAAAATTAAAAAAACTAAAAATGTAGGGGCCACTTGAAAGTTGTAAATAAGGTCTTGTCCAATCAATCGGGCGCTTTCAATCAGCGACATCGAAATCGTTCCCAGCGGGGCCTTTGAAAAGTGGACCCAGTGGGCCCATCCTAAAAACTCTGTTAAGAGAAGACCCAAAATAGATCCCAACCCCGATATCGCAAAAAATTTGACGTTGGGTCCGGATCTTAACTTTTTTTGGATGATCAAAATCACACTAGTTAAAAATAGAGGCACAGCAAACCAAATGGTCCACCACAAATCAGATGCTGTTGCCACCAAACTCCACAAAAATAAAAATGCAAAGTCGATAGACCGCAAACCGCGCGCGGCGAAACGTAACCAGTAAAGCGTCACAATCAGTCCTGCCAGCAGGGCACCAGTATGTGCAAAGGGTTCTAAAATAAAATTGAATTTGTGAATTCCATGATTCAAGTACGGCGCCGAGTAAATCAAAATCCAAAAAAGAATAAATGGAATGTCCCCCCAATGGACCTCTTCGAAAAACATTCTTAACAGGACATAAAAAACCAATACAAACGCAATCAAGTAAAAAAGGTAGTTCAGAAAAAGCGCTGAAATAAAGTCCCCAGTCAGGTACCTCATTGAAAAAAAAGTAAGCCATTCTGGAAAAAAATAGGGCGCTTTACTGACTAACCAGCCGTGGATGGGAAAATGATCGACGAAGAGGTCTCGAAATAACGATTCAACGTGAAGGGTATCTGAATCTAGATCGTGCCCGGCAGACATTTTTCTGGCGACAAGATACAGAAGGATCGCAAGTGTCGAGGACATTAAGGTTGTTAGAAGCGCCTTGGCTTTAGGAGTCCGCATCTTTGCAAATTCGATGCGCCTGCAGAAAATGTCAACCGAATCTATGGAAACGTTTGTATTACGACGCTGATATCGAATATTATTCCACCATGAAATTAAGCGCTGATCCCGCCTCGCAAAAGTGGCCAAAGTTTGTTCCGCCACTAAGTCCAGAAAAACAAGTTATTAGCGACGACTTTACTCGACTGTGGCACGAAGTCTCGCCGAAGAAATTTAAAATAGCTGAAGACTTTAATCACGGCTTTCCAGTTCGATATGCTCCAAAAAACTTTTTAAGAACGCTAGAAATTGGCGCTGGATTGGGCGAGCATTTAATTTACGAAAAGCTTTCCACGCAACAAATAAAAAACTATGTCGCTGTCGAGTACCGACAAAACATGGTCAACGAAATTCAAAAAAGATTTCCTTTAATTCAATCTGTATTAGGCGATTGCCAAGATCGACTTCCCTTCCCAGATCAAAGTTTTGATCGGATTATTGCTGTGCATGTTCTTGAACATTTACCCAATCTTCCTGAATGTCTTCGAGAGATGCGTCGACTTTGTAAACCCGACGGGGTCTTTCAGGTGGTTATCCCTTGTGAGGGCAGCTGGGCCCATCGACTGGCTAGAAAAATAAGTGCGCAACGACTTTTCGAAAAAACTTATAAGCAATCTTACAAATGGTTTATCGAACGAGAACATATTAATCTTCCGCACGAAATCTTCGACGAGCTTGCGCCCTATTTCAGCATCGAGAAGCAAACTTTTTTTCCGCTTTTGGTCCCTGTTGTAAAAATAAATCTTTGCATCGGACTCAACCTAAGGCCCCGGTGACCTTGACTATGCAAGATCTAAATCGATTTCCTCATCCAAATGCACCCGATCAATTGATCAATTGGAAACCAGGTCGTGTTTTGAGTTATCGCACGGATGATAGTGGATGGAGCGATGAGCTGACAAACTTGCACGAAATCGAAGCCAACGGTGGGCAACATCCGGTCGATCTAGCTTCGCGCCATTTGGCCGTTAAAGCAATGTTGCAGAACGCCCAGAAATTAATCGGTCCTCCATTGGCATTGGAAGTAGGCTGCTCTAGTGGTTTTCTTTTGAGGGATCTCTTCGCGGCGGGCTCGTTTCGGATTATCGGATCTGATTTTATTGCCGGACCTTTAAAAAAGATCGCTTCGCAGTTTCCGAAAATTCCGATATTGCAGTTCGATCTGACGAAATGCCCACTGGCGGATTCGTCGATAGATCAAGTCGTTGCTCTTAATGTATTGGAACATATCGAACAGGATGAATTAGCGCTTCGACAGATATTTAGAATTCTAAAACCCGGCGGATTTTGCTATCTAGAAGTCCCTGCAGACCCCAAATGTTTTGATGCCTACGACGAGGTCCTTATGCATTTTCGCCGTTATACGATCCAAGACCTTGTTCAAAAAGCGAAATCCGCGGGGTTTAACGTCATCTACAAAACACATTTGGGATTTTTTCCGTTTCCCGTCTTTTGGTTAATAAAGAAATGGAGTCGATGGAATCCCCCCCTGAAGAGCGAACGAGAAAAAAAAGTTCGCCAGCAAATTCGAAACTCAAAAAGTAGTCTGATTTTGAAAACTATGGTTAGGGTTGAAATATTTCTTGGCCAATGGATTACTTTTCCTTTTGGAATTAGAGCCATTGTTCACCTTGAAAAACCATTTTCGCGAATTTGATTTTTTATTTTCAGCGCTTCGATGTCCTGCGGATATTGTCTTAAGACTTCTTGCAAAAGTTCAAGAACTTTCTGAGAGACGAATTTCTTTGAGTCAAAGTCCGAAAATTCTAGTAATTCGTAACTGGTTACCGCCAACCATTTTGCGGTTTCCGGCGTCTTTGAAGCTCTGCGAGCTTGAAAAGCGTATCCTGCGGCCCTTCTTATATAACCTTCCATTAAATCATTTTTAAGCGGATCTTTTGAATTCTGACGATACCATAAAAAGTAATTTCGCAAAAATCGAGCTATTCTCCAATTAATTTCGGAATTAACCAAGGCTGAGTTCTGGGGTGGTGCCTTTGCATGGGGCGCAAAAATCGACAAACTTTTAACTGATTCGGGCAAAGTAAGCTCGGCTTGTTTTAACCAACGAAATTCTTCTTGGAAATTTCTATGATCAAAAAAACGATCGGCTTGGGATAATAATTCGGCAACAGATGCCTTTGGGTATGGCGAATATTTACTTAGGTCGATTTGTTTCGCGTTTTTTTCTTGAGTCGTCAGCAAGCGTAAGCCGACCATGTCGACTTCGGCGGCTGTTCCTGAATCTTCCACAAACAAGGGTCGAATTACGGCATAGCTGAGGGGGCCAACCTCTTTTTCTTCAATTTGGGGAACGTAAAAAGTGACTTCAAATTTTTTCCAGTCACCCTTAATTTTAAAACTTTCAGATGCGCTCAAGCCAAAATGAAGAGCTGTGGCATCTAATATTCCTTGCGGCAAAAGATATCCGTGACTGGAGACTCTTGTCGAGCCCTTCAGCGATCTTCCCCAAAAACTGAGAGTTAAACTATTTCCGGCAATTTTGCGGATGTCATCGAATCGAATTTCAAGAAACGCAAATTTCTTTGCACTATCGGTCTTCCATCTAAGAAATTTTGTTTGTTGGCTTCCTGATGGATCAACCTCATTCTCGAGCGGCAGCCAAGTGAACTCTGATCCAACAGGTTCAGACACTGACGACCAAGAAATTGATTTATTCACCGGCGCTCCGGCAGAGTCCGCCAATAAATCCAATCCCGTGCTGGGTAATTTTCGCAACAAATCGAAATACTGCTGAACACGGACGCCCAAAAGTTCGTTCAGAAGCTCACGCCCATGTCCTTTGTAGATAAAAACGCCGGCTCCGTCGCAAAACACGATTTCCGTCGGAGGTCCAACATTTTTCAACAATGTTTTAAAAGACTCTTCAGATGAATTTGCGGTAAAAAAATCGTACTGCAAAACAGAATCGGAATTTTGGCTACGATACCAATTCAGATTATTCATCCAGTGATTTAGTTGATAAAAATAATTGAATTGGTTGACCATAATGCCGGACCTGTTCGTTTCGGTCAGGAATTTTGCCATCCAATATTCGCTGGCTCCTGCGTGCAATTCATAATTTACCGCAGTCATATCTAAACATTGGGCCATCGACGAATACGGAGACTTTGGTAAAAACGTCCTGGAATTGGGCGGTAAATATTCCTCAGTGTTAGAAATTTCATTGATAAAAACACTAAGCAGCAGAAAAGGTATAAAATAAACGGCCACTTTTAAACGAAAACTTGAATTTAAACGCCATCGTTGTACGTAAATGCCAACCAGAAACCATGGCAAAACCATCAATGGAACTACGTACCTAAAGTTCCATTGGCTCCATAATTTTAAAAGTAAGATCACCACAAAAGGGATCAGTATTGAAAATCCAACTAACCAATGCAAAGACAAAAATTCGATTCGATGGGCCTTGGAAACAATCTGTTTTCTTTGACGATAAATAATGCAAAGGCAAGCCACTGTTAAAATCGAAAATACCGGAGCAGCTAGAATTAATTCTCCGAAATCGAGAACGATCGATTTGGCTTGTCCAAACCAGCTGGCTCCGGGACTTCCGACATGGGTCGTTGAGAAAAAAAGCCACTGATGGTCTTCGATAATTCCGATTAGAATCTCTCCTACGGTGATCCCAAAGCCCAGGGCCGCAAAAAAAGAGAAATGATCCTGCCAGCGAATTTTTTTTTGATAGGTTAAAAGTAAAGCAGTCGCTCCCATCGGAGCAACAAACCAGATCAGCCACCATTCGTCAGACATAACAGCTAAAATTGATAAAGCAAAAACACCCAACAAATTGGCTTTTGATTTTTTTGCTCCAAATCCTTTAATCCAAATCCAGACCAAGAGAAGTCCATTCAAAAAGGCACCTGAATGGTAGGCCGGCAAAATAAAAGTATGGTTACCAAAAAAAGAGGGTCCCTGTTTAAGAATTAAAACCAGAAGCGCAGACCAACTTAAAGAAAACAAAACATCGTTGCGCCGATTTCCCGGGAAAAAAAAACGGGCCAACGCGTAGAAAAAAACAATCAGCACAGAAAAATTTAAAAAAATATAAGCGTACCAAGCCATCCCATAATTACCGATAAGACCGCGTAACGCAAAAAACCCGACCCAATCCGGAAAAAAATAGGGCGCACGACTGACCAACCATCCACTCAAAGAATAGCCGCGGATAAAAAGATCTTGGTAAATAGATTCAAGATAAATTAAATCGCTGAGTAAACTGTGAATAGCTAATGAATCTCGGAAAATTCTGTCCAAACAAAACGCAATGATCAAACAAATTACCAAAGAAAACAAAATGTGGTAAATTAAACTGATGGGGTTCTTGAATTTTTGGGATTTTTGGGTGCTGTGTGAATTTCGAGAACTCAATTTCAAAAATGACCGCCCTGCTTACTTTAGTAAAATCTAAATTCACCGATGGGCTTTTTGCAAAGACTTTTTTGAAGTTTATTTGGACTTGGCTTTGATTTCCAATTCTGACAAGCGCGTCTTCAGATCAGGCTGCACGCCGTAAAATTTTATTTTTTTTAGCCACTCTTGGCCTTGCGCGATTTGGTTTTTATTTTCGATGTAGAGCCCCGCTAAATTCATAATTAAATACTGGTTCGATGGATTTTCTTTAATGGCCTGAGTCAGCACCATTTCGGCAATCTCGATTTTTTGTGCAGATTTCAATGTCAATGCGTAGTGATGTGCCACCGGCGCGTTTTTTGGATTTTTTTTATACGCGGTCTCTAATGGAACCGATGCTTTGTTCAAATCCCCCTGGCGAACAAACAACGTCCCGATATTGGCATTGACCGAAAAGTCTTCGGGGTTTTGCTGAAGGGCCCGCCGAAAATATTTAAGGGCCTCGGCGAAATCCTTTTTGCCAATTGCGACCAAACCCATATTATTTAAAATTTCAAACGAATTGGGTTTTTGTTTCAGAGCCTTTTGAAAAAACAATTGGGCGGCATCCCACTGGGCCTTTCGGTAAAATAAAACCCCTTGCGCGTTCAAGGCTTGGGCGTCCAGAGGATCAAGGGCTAAAATATTTTGTACGATCGCACCAGTTTGAGAGGAATTTTGATCCCGTAAACTTTGGGATAAACTCTTTTTTAAACTATCGGTTCTCGAGACCTCGGGGGCGACAGTATTCGGGCGCAAGGGCTGCAGCGTTGCCGACGGTCTTTCATCCAACGGAGACGACGGGCTTTCGGTCGTCGCCAAGTCGGAAGAATCAGCGTCCAAGGATTTCGATTTTTTAGTTTCAGACCCGCACGAAATCAAGCCTGCCAAAGATGCTGCGATAAGAATCGATCGCCATTCAATCATAAACCCATCCATTGAACCTGATAAGATTCGATCACGCCATGTTTTGAATAATCAATGTGCTTAGGATTCAAACGCGCCACCTGGTCTTTGGCTCGGTGATAATCTTCACCATAAGTTTCTAGATCTGACCCGCGATCCACGCACGCTTGATAGCTTTCCTGAGCTTTTTTATAAAATGGATCGACAATTGCGGCTAAACTGTCTTCGTATTTCTTTTTATCGACTTCGCTCATTCCCGCGGGCCGTGTTGCTTGAATTAAAGTTTCAGCCATATTGTGATTGGCTTGGCCCAACAAATACAGAGAGCTGACGATTTGAGGGCTTGAATCCATCTTAATTACGCTCAGCAATTTCTGATTGAGCTGATTCAACGCTTTAATTTTTTCTTGCACGACTTTTTGTTGCCTAGCTTGGGTTTTTGGAATTTTCAGCGACCTGAAAACAGCCAAAAGATCTCGAGCTTCATCTAACTGAAGGGCTGCACGATGATTTAAGTAAAGATTTTTCTGAGTCGAAGCTTGAAAACTTTGTAGGAATTGTTTTTTCCAATGGCTGACTTCTTTTTGATTATTTTTTGCACGCGCCAACTGATAAAGCTGAAACTGTGCTTCTAGTCTTTTATCCTCAGGAATTTTCCCAAAACTTAAAAAATCTTTGTAGGCTTTTGCGGCCGCAGTATCGGCATTTGATTTTCTTTTAAGCTCGGCCGTTTGCCACAAAGAATCTGCTCCGCGAGACTGCGCATAGTTACCAGAGGCTCGTTGAAGCTGCCCTAAAGCTTCGGCTAAAACTCCGGCATTAAAGTGAGCACTCGAGGACATTCCTGCCGCGACTTTTCCTTTTGCAGCTTGTTCGTACAAATGAACTGCCCCTTCAAGATTTCCGCGATCTTGCTCGATCTGCGCAGAACCGACCAAAGCTTTGTAGCGAATTTCTTCGCTAGGTTTCTGAGCCAAACATTTGTCGTAGTTCTTTAGCGCCTTGCTGCGCTCGCCTGCTTTTTCGTAGTTTACGGCAGCGTTTAAAAAAGCGCCCGCGGCCTGGGGACTTCCGGAATTAGCCAAAGCAAAAGCTTCAAATGACTGTGCCGCCTGCGGGTAATCTTTATTTCGTTCAAACTCTTGAATTTTTTTTAATCCCACCTGACCCAGGATCGCTTGAACTTCTTTACCTGCTTTAGAGGCTTTAAAACTGGGGATTTGCAAAAGCTCTTTCGCCACTTTTTCCAGGCCGGCGTAATCTTTTTTCAGATTGAAAATATCTAAAAGCAGATTCGCCGAATATTCAGCGTAAACCGTTCCGGAATTCTTCTCGATAATTTTTTTGAAATAAGGAATCGCTTCGTCAAAATAATTGTGTTGATAGTACAATCTGCCTATCCGGAATTCGATTTCAACTCGTTTGTTTTTTTGCGGGTATTTTTGATTGTACCAAAGACCTGAATCGATAAACTTTCGAATGGCTTCGCTCATAGCGACTGGCTGCAAACGCTGGCCGACCTTTTTTTCAATTTCAGCATCCTTCGGCAAACTTTTTTCTAACGAAAGAACAACGTTTTCCGCCGAGTTGCCAGCGAATTTGTGTTGCGGATATTGGTCGGCAAAAAGTCGATAGTTGTCAGCGGCTTCTTTGTTCTGACCGCGGTCATACTGAAGTTCGGCAAAGTAGAAGAGCATGTCGGGGTAAAGTGGCGCATTTCGGAATTCGCTTAAGTATATCGAATATCCATCAGCAGCTAACTTCTGCGCGGATAGGGATTTTGTTTTTTGTGCCGATTGATGCTGTTGCAAGATCCAAATTCGAAGATTGGTTTCGCGAAGGGCCAAAGCGTTTTGAACTAGGTCTTTATTTCCGCTGTTGGCTTTGTACCAAGCTGAATCTGCCGAATAATCACGAATCCACGACAGAAGTTCTTTTTTAAATTCTTGAGTTTTCACAGCGTTCGAAAACGATTTTACGATTTGATATTGGTACTCGAAAGCTTTGGGTTGATTGGGATTTTGAGCGATTAAATAAGCAAAAAGTTGTTGCGCCCCTGATCTTTCGCCGCGATCGGCGTACAAATATGCCAAGCGCTCCAAATAAAAATCGCTATCTTGTGGGGCCACCGAGCGGAAGTACTGAATCGCTTTTTGCGGCTGCCCTATTTCCGTATAAACTAAAACCAAATCCTTCAGCGCTTCTGATTCCAAACGTGGATTCGAACTGTTTTTTGGCGCCTGCCTTAAAGACGAGATCAAACTTTGAAGCTGCTGCATGGCTTTCTGGCTCTGAGAGGTTCTGAAAGAACACCAAGCCAATTTGTATAAAGAATAATGATAAAGTCGGTGCCCCTTATCGTTTAAAACGCGTTGAAAACTTGCAGCGGCTTGTTTCCATTTTTCATTTTCAAAGAAAAATTCTCCAAGAGCAAAATAAGATTCAAGCACATATTGGCTGCGCGGAAATTCTTTTGTCAGTCGCGTATAAAAATGCGTTCCGGCTTTAGTTTGTCCTAGCTCGTAGTAATTGTAACCCAAGAAAAACAAAGCTTGATCTACTTTTTCATCCCTAGGAAAATCGCGCAGAAACCATTCGTAAAGTTGGATCGCTTTTTTATTATATTCAAGAATACTTTGAGAATCCAATTTCGGTTTCGTTTTTCTTCGGCCAGCGAAAAATTCTTTTAAAGCCTGATCATATTCGGTTTGTTTTTTAAAATCGATCAGTGAAGCTTTTTCAACGTAAACCTCTGCTAGGCGCAGCCAAAGTTCCCCGCGCCGTGCTGAACCTTTGAATTTTTCGGTCATCTTGAAAAGCTCATCGATCTGTTGGTCTAATAATTTTTCAAGCTTGGCCTTGTCAGAATTATCTTGTGAAATAAACTGTGAGTTTTTTGGTGGTTTAACGCGGTCCAAATCAACGGGCCTTGCGGATCCTCGACTTTGAAAAAGCTTTTCACTAAACGCAGGGATTTGCGCTTGCGCTTTGGTGTTTTCAATATCCAGCAATTGCCCGACGGTCTTGGAAGTTTTCGAAGGCTTGGCTGCAGTCTTTTTTTTTAGAGCATCGACGGAGTTCAGTGCAAAAGAGTCCGCAGAAATCAAGACCCCTGAAAATGCGATGGCCGTCCAGAAACTGCTTTGAGCGATTTTTTTATTCACAACTTTGTCGTCCCAGATAGTGATAGTTGCCGATCTCGTCCAACCAGTATTCACCCTTAAAAGGCCAATATTCATAACCGTTTTGAACGTAATATTGACGGCTGACTTTTTCGTCCAAAGCACTTGCTGGCAGAGTTTTTCCAGCAATTCTTTTTTTCAATTGCTCTTTCTTGCCATTAATCATTTCATATTTTGCAAAACTGGCTTGCTCGACCAAATCATTAAGGTCGTTTAACCGACTTTGCAGATGCAGTCGGATTAATTCTCCGATGCCTTCTTGAGCGTTGGATAACCTGGTCTGCAAAGCTCTTCTGGCGTACGCTCCCAAAGAATTTCGCGCCCAAGGGCTGGATTCGGCGCGAGTGCGCTCGGCTAAAATTTTCTTAATGTACTGGAAGGATCTGGAAATATCGCCCTCTTGCTGCAAGGATTTCACCAAGGCAAACGACAGCCGCGATCTTTTTTGATAGACCTCTTGATAGAAAATCTGCGGATCTTTGTTGGTCTGAAGAATTCTTTGAATCTGATTTTTTTGAGGCGTGTATATTTTAAAAAAAAGTTCGATGACTTTGTCCATTTCTTCGTACTGACAAATATATAGATAGACCAGACTTCGCAAGATTAAGGACTCGGGGATATAAAAATCCTCATAAAAAGCCGAGTGCAAAGATTGAAATTGGCTCAGTGCCGAGCGAAATTGCGCGTCTCGAAAAAAAGCCCAACTAGATTCGAAAAGAGCCTCGTGCCACGAGGGGTTGTCGCGGGGAATTCGTCGGTAATATTCAATGGACTTAGTCCAGTTTTGAGCTTGATATTGGGCCCGAGCCAAAGCCATCAGCGTTGCCACACGCTCGGCATCGTTGACTTCGGCTTTTGATTTAAATTGCAGTAGATTTTCAAAAACCGGAATCGCTTTCTGCGTCTGATTGGCTTCTAGATAAGATAAACCTTTATTGAACTGAGCTTGATAAAATAATTTGGATCCGCTGGGGATTTGATCAAAAAAAGTGGGGGCCTCTTGGTACTTTCCACTTTTCTGCCGCAGTTCTCCCAAACGAAAATAAATTATATCTTTTTGTGAATCCGGAAAACTTTGAAGCTGAACTTTTGAAATCGAATAGTTTAATAATGTGTCGTCACCTAAAATATCTGCTGCTTGTGACAACTTTTCAATCGCAGGTTTTAAATATTTGGATTCGCCTTGGCGGATCACATCTACGTATTGTAAAGCCGCTAACTGAAAATACTGGGCGTCGAAAAGTCCCGAAGCCAGGGCAAACTGATTTTGCATTTTTCCTGTGCTGGTCCTTGAGGCCTTTACATTCTGATAAAGCGAACCCAGATTTTGGGCTCTAACCAAGCCACTTGCGGCCGCTGCGAAAAACAGAATCAGTCGTAAAAAACTTTTCATCGACTTCTCACTTCGGGGATATAAAAGCTTAAGCCCAAATTTAAAAGAACGTTGTTGATGTTGCCACCCGAGGGATTGGTAAAGCTGTTCACCGAAAGATCCCATCGAAACCCAAGTGATCGGGAAATCGAAAAGATTTGCCCCAGTCCTAAATGAAAAGTTCCCGCTTGGGTCGAGGCTAAACTTTCGCTGCTGATCATCGATGATCCGCCCCCCGCCGCAAAATACATATCGAACGGAACAATATCACTTTGAAGTAAACTCATTTTTCCATAAATGGGGGTCCAAACCACATCCAATCCAAAATAGCTTTTTGTGGAAATCAGACTTTTGGTTCCGACAGTTAGATTTTCGGACAAACTTTTGGTGGTCTCTTTGGCAGAATTCCCCAGATAATAACCACTCAGTTCTACGCCCCAATTTTCACTAAAGCCATAGCCCACTCGACCATTGAAACCGATCCCCAAAAACCAGGGGTCGTTGGCTACCGTGGCAAGGCCGCCAAAAAATTGAACTCGGTTGGTCTTGGGCATAAATCTTTTTTGCAAAACAGAAACATCTTGAAACGGCTGAAGCTTTGAAAGATCAGATAAGTTATCCACCTGAAGTTCTTGCGTTTTTGATTCTGCTGACGATGCCGATTCTGATCCGCGAACAGGCTGGCGCGGACGCACCTGAGATTTTTTAAGTTCGACTTCTGCCCCTGAACTTTCAAGCTCGGAATCTTGCTGCCCGTAGACTTTCGGTAGAAAACTTAAGACAAAAATAAACAGCAGGTGTTTTGGAAAGGCAGCCATGTGTTTAAGGATAACGAACCCAGTGGCAGGCTTCAAAGAAAGTCTTTTCGATCCGGGGCTTTCGTCTGGTGTTTCACTTCCCACGATCGCTGGAATATGTCAGAATCAACTATGGATTTTGCAAAAAATATTTCTCGAATCAAATGTTTAGTCCTGGACGTTGACGGGATCCTTACCGACTGCCGAATTTGGTTAGACCAAGACGGCGAATGGAAACGATTTTTTAGCATTCGCGATGGTTACGGAATGCTTCGGCTTCATCAAGCTGGTTACAAACTGGGAATCATCACAGCCTCGAAAGCCAAAGATATCGCCGAACGCGCCTGCAATTTAAAGGTCGATTTTTTTTATCAAGGAAACCTAGATAAACTTCCCGCTTTTGAAGATTTAAAAAAAAAAGCAAATCTGCAAGATTTTGAAATTGCATATATGGGTGACGATCTTTTTGATTTGCCGCTGCTTGACCGAGTGGGCTTTTCGGCGACGGCGCCCGAAGCCATGGAAGACGTGAAATCCAAAGTTCACTATGTCACGGAGCGACCCGGCGGCAACGGCTGCGTTAGAGAAGTTTGCGAATTGATTTTAAAATATGGACCCTTGAAAAGTGTCGACCCCGGAGGTCATTGAAATGGAAATCAAATGGGCTACAAAAATTTTTAGCGTTTGTGTGATCCTAGCGACAAACGCTTTTGCCGAAGTGGTGAAATTTCCCGACGAAGAATTAGCGCGCGAGACTGCACTTCCGGTTTTTTCATCCCTTCAAACAGTAAAGAATAAAAATATTTCAATGGAAAAAAAAGTCGAAGTCGGCGGATTCTACGGCTGGAATTTTACCGAACCGATTTACAACCAAACAAAATATGGAGCACTTCTAGGATATCACTGGAGCGATTATTCAGGTTTAGTTTTTGATTACACCAAATGGGCGGCAGGGTTTAACTCAACGTATTCAGCGCCATTGCAAGCAAGTTCCGGCGCGCAGTTTGATCGATTGCCAAAACTGAACTCGACCATGAATTTAAATTACGAATACCGCATCTACTACGGAAAAATCAGCTTAACCAAACAAACCGTGATGAACTTGCATTTGTATCCGCTGCTTGGAGTTTCAATGACTACCTACCAGCACAAGTCATTCTTTGGTGTGAACGCAGGTATCGGCTGGAAATTTTTCCTGACAAAATCATTGGCGATGCGAACCGATTTTTTACTCAACTACTCAGGGGCCCCAAACGTCTTTTCCCCAGGCGAAAAGCTGGCGCAAGAACCCAACACCGTGACCTTCGCCGACTTCACCGATAAGTGGAACCTCTCCACCCAATTCCAATTGGGCGGAAGCTTTATTTTCTAGACTCACCGGAAAATTAAATAAAATTCACCATTTTTCTCTAACAAACGGTTGTTTCGATGAGACGAGCCGGTCCGGTCTGGACCCAAACAGATTGGTGCTCGAAAGAGGATTTGAACCTCCACACCCTTTCGGGCACAGGCTTCTGAGACCTGCGTGTCTACCAGTTCCACCATCCGAGCATCACACACAAATCTCACGCCCGTGATTAAAAGTAAACCGCCAAACCTATCAATCTTATGAAAATAATCGTGCCAAACCAATCGGCCACTACAATCACAACGCCGACTGAATTAGAGACTCAACCGGATCCAGTGACCAGAATTCAAGTTCGCCAATCTCGAAGTGAAGCTAACCTACCGAATTTTAGCGCGCAAAAGGTCCTGAATATGGATGATGCCGATAGGCCGCTTTGGTGTGGTGGAATTTTTATCCAAAACGAAAAGTAAATTAATTCTGAATTGCTCCATCATAAACAAAGCTTTTTCTGCGACCTCGGAAGCATCTATGGTGCGCGGATTTTTGGTCATTAAACTAGCCGCTGGTTCCAAAAACGGGTTCGCCGAGCTTTCTAATTTTCGGCGCAAATCTCCGTCGGTGATCACACCAATGAGATCGCCAGCGTCGTCGATGATTCCGGCCGTACCGCGAACTTCCCCATGACTCATCACCGATAAAACTTGCTTCATGCTGGTGTCCAACTTTAGCAGCGGCATCGCCTTTCCGGTGTGCATCAGATCTTTTAGGCGCGTCAGCTTAAATCCTAATCCTCCACCAGGATGGTTGACTGCAAAATCTTCAGCGGTGAATCCTTTTAATTCCATCACCACCATGGCCAAGGCATCGCCCATTGCCAACATCGCAGTAGAGCTTGCCGTCGGAGCTAATCCCAAAGGACAGGCTTCGCGATTAATTCGCACATCCAATGTCACTTGCGCCGAAGCTGAAAGTTCACTTTGCAAGTTTCCAGTCATCGCAATCAAAGCCTGATTTCGGCGAGCGGCAAAACCCAAAATCGCCTGCATCTCTTGAGTTTCCCCGCCGTAACTGAGCGCCACAATTAAATCCGTGGGCGCAATCATCCCCAAATCCCCGTGCGCACTTTCAGCGGGGTGAAGAAAAATCGCCGGAGTTCCCGTCGAAGAAAAAGTGGATGCAATTTTTCTGGCGATTTGCCCAGACTTTCCGATCCCAGTCACAATCAATTTGCCTTGAGTATTTAAAATCAATTCCACGGCAGTTACAAACGCAGGTCCCAATTTTTCTTTAAGATTTAAAATCGCTTGAGCTTCAACTTCAAAAACTTTTCGAGCTAACTCCTGCGCCTTTTCGATTCTGGATCTCATATTGAAGAAGTCTCCATTAAATTTTTTCGAGCCTTAATCGCAGCTTTGATAAACCGAACAAATAACGGATGGGGACTTAAAGGCTTTGACTTAAATTCTGGATGAAATTGAACTCCGATAAACCACGGATGATTTTCAAGTTCCAAAATCTCGACCAAATTTTTAGGGGTATAAAAACCAACTGCTTTCATTCCCTTTTTTTCGAAAGCCGCTTTGTACCTGTTGTTAAATTCAAAGCGATGGCGATGGCGCTCGTAGATCAAAGACTTTCCATAAACTTGCGCAGCTAAACTGCCTTTAACTAAAGCGCACGGGAAAGCGCCCAGGCGCATTGTGCCGCCCTTGTTTTTAATATTTTTTTGATCTGCCATCACATCAATGACAAAAGATTGGTCATCGGTTTTCGATTGCGATTTTGAACTCCACTCACGCGAAGTCGCATCGTTAATTCCCATTTCGTTCCGGGCAAATTCGATCGCTGCCAATTGCATTCCGTAACAAATTCCCAAGAATGGAATTTGATGAGTTCGCGCCCATCGGATCGCGCGCATTTTGCCCTCGACGCCTCGAGGCCCAAACCCCCCCGGCACCAACACCCCAGAAACTTGAGACAAATGTTTTTCTAAATTTTCTTCAGTCAATTTTTCAGAATCCAAATAAACAATATCTACCGAAGTAAGATTGGCGATCCCTCCGTGAACCAAAGCTTCATGTAATGATTTGTAGGATTCTTTCAAATCCACATATTTTCCCACCAAAGCGATCTGAACTTTTTTCTGCGGTCGATTTAAAACCTTGGCAATATGTTGCCAGCCTTGAATTTTTCCTTTTCTAGGTTTAAAGCCCAGTCGCTCGACCATCAGTGAATCTAATTTTTCTTGATGAAGTCGCAACGGCACTTCGTAAATGCTTTGAGAATCTTCTGCTGAAATCACATGTTGAGGTTTGACCGAGCAAAACAATGCAATTTTATTTTTCAGCTGTTGATCAATTGGATTTTCGGAACGGCAAACTAAAAAATCGGGCTGCAAACCGATCTCGCGAAGTTCTTTGACGGAATGCTGAGTGGGTTTACTTTTTAATTCCCCAGCAGCCTTAATAAACGGAATATAAGTGACGTGAATCAAAACTGAGTTTTCGATGCCAACATCAACGCGCATTTGGCGAATGCTTTCTAAAAATGGAAGGCTTTCGATGTCCCCAACCGTGCCGCCGATTTCGACCAAAATAATTTCAGAACCTTTGGCGCCAGCATAGATGCGCGATTTAATTTCATCTGTGATATGCGGAATCACCTGAACCGTGCCCCCCAAATAATCGCCTTTGCGTTCTCGGGCTAAGACCTGATCGTAGATCTGACCGGCCGTCACACTTTGCGATCGCGAAAGTTGCAACGAAGTGAATCGTTCGTAGTGCCCTAAATCCAAATCGGTTTCGGCTCCGTCCTCGGTCACATAAACTTCGCCGTGCTGAAAGGGCGACATCGTCCCCGGATCGATATTGATATACGGATCAAACTTCATCATCGAAATTTTAAATCCTTTGGCTTCAAGTAATGTGCCCAAACTTGCCGCGGTTAAACCTTTGCCCACCGAGGAAACCACGCCGCCTGTGATAAAAATAAATTTTTGTTGTTTTTTTCTTTGGGGGCTTTTTTTCATATTTTCAGACTCACTTTTAAAATATCTTCGACGACTTTTATGTCTTCGGGGCGATCGACGCCGTACAGTAGCCCATCCAAGGCAGTAGGGACAGGAATAACTTTCATGCGCTCGCCCATCCAAAGGACACGCAGCTGCTCCAAGGATTCTGCAGTTTCAAATTCCGTCACACCACATTCGACGTATTGACCCAAAAAACTTTTTCGATAAGCATACAACCCCACATGGGTTCCAACCCAAGAAGTTTTCGGATCCGCCAAAACTGCCGCTGAATCTATTCTTGAAAACGGGATTGGAAAACGGCTGAAATAAATCGCATGGCCCGCACGATCGGTTAAAACTTTGACCTTATTTTTATCGTCAAGATCCGAACGAGTTGTTTTTTGCGACAAAGTCGCTACTTTTAAATTGGGTTGGTTATCAAAGGCCGACACCAGCAGCTCTAGAAGTTGTGGGCGCAACAAAGGTTCATCGCCCTGAATATTAACGACAATGTCAAAGTTCTGATCTTTAGCCGCTTCCCAAACCCGGTCTGAGCCCGACAGATGATCGGACGAAGTCATCACCGCAGAGCAGCCGTAATCTTGCACCACTTTTTTGATTCCAAGATCATCGGTGGCCACGCAAACATGATTGATTTTTTTGCAGGCTAGGACCGCATCGATCACCCAAAATATCATCGGTCGACCCAGGATGGGGGCCAGCGGCTTTGCTGGAAATCGAGTTGAGGCTAAACGCGCGGGGATCACACCAAGTGCAGTTAAAGGCATAACCTTTAGTTTTATTTTTCGACGAGCGATTTTTCAACTGAATTGTCGAAATCTTCTGATTTTTAAGAATGTCTGTCTTAAAAAAAAGAATTTTGGCATTGGAAACCCGCATTTTGGGCCGAAATCGGTGGCATTGGATTTGAAGAATGCTTTTTGACGAATGAATTTCAATGAGAAAGGATGACCCATGATTCGAAAGTTTTTAGTGAATGCGCAAAATGATGAGAAGTTCGAGCTTCAACAACTGTTGATTGTCGGTAAAAATCCCCAAGGCCAGTTCTGTGTCAACAGCCCTGATATTTGCGAACGCCACGCCAAAATCGTGGCTTGTGAGACCGGCGCGCGCTTGATCGATCTGAAAGCACTGCCCGGAGTTCGGGTCAATCGCACCTTGGTCCCCGAAGCCAATTTAAAAAACCGCGATTTATTGCAGTTCGGTGATCAGGAGTACTTTTATTTTGAAGATCAAGACTGTGACTTCTCGATGCAAAGTAAAAACGACGAGCTTCAAAAGACCTTTCAAATGAGCGCCAGAATGGCAAAAACGGAACATCCACTGTTGATTCTTGGCCCATCAGGATCGGGAAAAGAAATATTGGCGCTAAAAATTCACCAAGCATCGAATCGAAACTTGGGGCCATTTGTCGGCGTGAATTGCAGTGCTTTGACCGAAACGTTGATCGAGAGCGAGCTTTTCGGCCACGTCAAAGGATCTTTCACCGGCGCGGTTTCGGATCGCAAGGGGGCCTTCGAGTTTGCTCGCGGCGGAACCCTTTTTTTAGATGAAATCGGGGACCTGCCTTTGTCTTTGCAAGCAAAACTTTTGCGCGCGTTGGAAAATCACGAGGTTCGTGCGGTGGGCACTGATCGGGTGATCAAAACAGATGTTCGGATTTTGGCAGCTACTCATATGGATTTGGCTCAAAAAATAAAGTCGGAACAGTTCAGGCTGGATCTTTATTTTCGCCTTAGCGTAATGAAGGTACACCTGCCAGCTCTCAGAGATCGCCGCGAAGACTTCGACGATATTTTCTATCAGTTTGCTCGCGAACACCGAGTGAGATTTAGTTTTGCAGCATTGCAAGCTTTGAAAAAATATTCCTGGCCGGGAAATATTCGTGAACTTAAAAACACCGTTGCCCGAGCTTCGGTGATTTTTCAAAAAGAACAGGTCACCGAGAAAGACCTTCTTCACATTCTGGATCCTTTGGACAGCGCCGAAATGAAAATAATCCAAGGCTCGATGCCCTTGATTCAAAGCGAGGAGAAAAAACTAATTCTTAATTCTCTGCGCTGCCATCTTGGAAACCAGCGGCGCGCAGCCCACGAACTGGGAATGCCCAAGAGCACTTTGCATGACCGGATTAAAAAATACCAAATTAATCTGGCCGAGATTTAAGGCTTTAAGATCATCGTTTTTATGCGCACTGCTTTCAGCTTTCCGGTGGTTAAATTCCGGCTAACTTCTCGGGTCAACGCCTGAGTCAAGTCCCGCTTTCCTTCAGCGGAATCCAGATCGTCAAAGCTGTATTGTTCGATCGTGCGCTGAACTTGATCGCGAACCATGACTTCTTTGTCTTTCACCTCGACGATCACCTCGGGGGTCAAACCTTCAACAAAAAATTCAAAAGCTGCCATCGGATTGTCGCCCGAAGACTTTGACTTTTTTAAATTAACGACCAGTTTTTCAAGCATCAGCAAATTGGGCGCCGATCGGATATTATCATAAAACGGTTCGACTTCGGTTTCAGGATTGTAATCAAAAACTGAAGTTCCGATTTCTTTTAACGAATTGATGTAAAGCTCTTCATTAAGATGAAATAATTTTGTTTGCGAAAACAAATAGGCCAGAAAAAATGTCGAAGCCACCAATGCCACAGACGCAAAAAGAGAAATTTTTGCTTTTATCGAAAGGTCCTTAAACTTTCGGATCCTTTGTCCCAAGGACTGAAAAAGCGCTAGAATTTGGGTTTTCAGCCATGCAAAAAACTTCTTACGGCCTTCGGTCGTCAAATATTTAAAATAAGCTTTGGTCAGTTCCTTGCTGTTTTTAATTCCGTTTCGAAAACGAAAAACAAAAGATTTTATCTTAAGCGAATATTTTGGAACATTAGGAATAGCCAAAAATACAAGTCGGCGAACTAGTTTCCCCGAACGCCATTTCTCGGTCTCTTGAAATAGGGCTTCGTCTAAATTATCCAGATCAATAATCGAAAGCGAAAGATCTTTGTCTTCGCCAATGCTTTTAATCTTTTTAGAAAACTCAGGATCCTCGGTGGCTAAGAATTGATCCAGGTCCTCAAGGCTCATCTCGGGGACGTCGGCCTCGGGCTCGGGGGGCGCCGTATTGGGCTCATTTGGGGCTTCCTTTTTTCCAAATCCCATAAACGGTTTTTCTTTTTGATCTGCCAACTGCTTTTTCTCCTGTATTAAGAATTCTATACCCAAACACTAAAGTCTAGCGGCTTAAAGTCCAGTCACTTAATATTTTTTAAAAAAATGCCGATCAATCAGTGAAGGAAAATCGAATAAATTTTTATTTCCAGGGAAAGGGAATACAATGAAACTGAAATTTTATTTCTTAAGTCTTTTATTTACGGTCGTTCTAGCGCCGGGTTGTGCGATCCTTCAAAAGAGCATGCAAGCCAATCACCGATCCTCGGGCAGTAAATCTTCATTCAGCCAAAAAGATAGAATTGCTCAACTTGAAGCCGCTCTGACCGAGCGACGTCAACTTGAGCAATATTCGCGTGTGTTGCCGTGGTTTGAAAATGACGATGAAAAAATCGAGTTTCTACAGCTGGCGGGCCTGTATGAACGCCAACAGTGGATTCGAGAAATAGACTTTTTTAAACGCCCCGCGCAGCAAGAAGATCAACTGCGAGAGCTTATTGATTCTCGTGACATTGCCGTCGGCATGCCCGAGGCCATCGTTCGAAAAAGCTGGGGCGAACCCGATGCCGTGGAAGTTTCGGGACATCCTCTCTACAAGAACTATCGATGGAAATATCAAAAGTATGCATCAACCGAAGACGGCTTTGCGATGAGCAAAAAAACCGTTTACTTCGAAGGCGGCAAAGTCGCCGGGTGGGAAGTTCAGTAATTTTCCAAAAATCCTTTTTGACGGACTGTTGGCGTAGAGATAAAACCGGTTACGCCTAGTAGGGCGCTTTGAAAGGCAGTGATGGCAATTGAGTATTCCCCTAGCAATTCGCAGAGCAGCTCAACAATCGAAGACGTGCGAAATTTTTGGCACAATAACCCTCTGTGGACTGGCGAATCTGATCTGCCCTTGGGATCGAAAGAATTTTTTGAAGAGCATCGTCGGGTTGTTATTGAAGACGGAACCGTTGGAGTACTAGATCCCAGAATTTTTCCAACTGCGGCAAATAGAAAATCGGTTTTAGATTTAGGGTGCGGTCCTGGATTTTGGCTGGTCGAACTTTGGGAACGTGGTTGCCAGAAACTGACTGCCGCCGACCTGACCCAGCCCGCTCTTGAATTAGCTCGGCGACGTTGCGAAATTTACGGAGTTATTGCTGAATTTAAAATTCAAAACGCCGAAGCGATGACATTTAAAGACGGCGAATTTTCTCACGTCAATTGCCAGGGTGTTATTCACCATTCTCCCAACACTCTTTCTTGTATCCAAGAAATTGCACGTGTGCTTGAACCAGGGGGATCAGCTTCGATTTCAGTTTATTATAAAAATTTCTTTCTTCGAAATTGGTCTTCGCTGAATTGGATTGGTAAAATCTTTTTTGCGATCGGGTCACGCCTTAAAGGCCGCGGTCGCGAACAAATTTTTAAAACTTCAGACGTTAACGAAATTGTTCGTCTTTACGACGGAGCACAAAATCCGGTGGGCAAAGCTTATAGTCAAAAAGAGTTCGAAGAAATGCTGAAACCCTATTTCGAAATTGAACACGTGTTTTTTCACTTTTTCCCGGCTCGTTCATTGCCGTTTAAAATTCCAAGATTTCTTCACCGGTTTTTGGACCAGAACTTACCATTTATGATTTATGTTTTCTTGAGAAAGAAAAATACCTGATTTAATTAAGAACTAGATCAGTAAGCCAAATCGCAACGACGGCACATCGGCATTTTTTGCTGATTCTTAATAAATTTTCTCCATCCTAACATCTTGGGCCCGTTCCAAATTTCTTCAAAGGATTGAGTATTGATATTTCCAAATGAAGAGTTATGGCATCGGGTGTACGGGATCACGCTGCCGTTAGCTATTACTTGCATAAAAAACCAACTTGCAAGGCATCGTCCGCCGGGGCGAACAAACTTTTCAGGTTCTTTAAAATAGGTGTAAAGCTCCTTCTGGCTGAAATCCGACATAAATTGAACTTTTTTTCGCTTTTTCAATGACTGAATTTCGTTAAATAGAAAATCTGTATCAATTTCCCACGGTTTGATTTCGTCTCCGCTGCAGCTCGAGGAAACAGGAAATTGCTCCTTGAAAAGCGCGTTATGTTCGGCAGCAATTTTGTCATCGATGTACCAAAGAAATGCAAAATTGATTCTATCGACCGGTAATTTTTCGACAGTATCAACGAACTCTGTCAGTGATCTATAATTTAAATTTGAAATAGTGCAATTGAGTATAATTTCGGGCTTCGAACCTTTTTTTTCCGCAGCAATTCGAAACTTTTCAATCCCTTCCATGTCTCGCTCAAAGCTATCTGGGCGACCACGAATGGAATTATGTACAGCTGATGGCCCATCGATACTAATATTTAATCGACTTAATCCCGCATCAACTAATTCTTCGGCCTTTTTTGGAAGCAGGTAACCACCTGTAGTTATCGCTGATTCCAAACCGTTGGCGGTGCAATAGCGAACGGCTTCGCCGATCTGCTTGTAGATCAATGGTTCGGTAGAATTAATGCTGATATAAGGTTTGTCCGCAGCGACGGCGTCGATCACTTCTTTAAATTTTTCGATAGAAACTTCCTGCAAAGTTTTATCGATCCGTAAATTCTTATAAAAGGTTCCAGATTCATCCGAGGTACCGACGTCGCACATTTTACATCTTAAATTACAGACGCTGTTGATCGACCAATAAATTGTCAGCGGAGCTGCCGCCCGCATCGAAGGATAGGCGTAGTACGGAAATGCATTTCGCATAAGTTTTAAAGGATTGGTTCGAATGCCAGGATGCCGGATGCTTTCAATAGCTTTGGATATTTCGTAAATCACAGTTCTACCCCAATCTCCAAGTTCTTATGATCTTGGTGTTTTTTTGTGTTGTGCTGTTGACGATAGCTTGGAGCCCTGGGAACTGCAAGTCGTAGGCCGAGAAATACCGCGACGAAGCCATATGGAACAAATTCAGGTGAGGCACGCTAAAAACTTCGGCGCCAAGAAATGGCAAAGAAAGGTGATCTTCTACAGTAATCGTGTCTTTTTCCCACGAGATTCTGCGACGATTTACCATCGAAGAGCCCGATTTCTTTCCCGAGATTAAAATACGAACAACCAGGCGCCGGAAAAGGTCAGCGCACCAACCCCACCGTAAAAAGGTCAGATTTAAGAGACGCAAAACGACTAATTTATAAGGATTTAAATCCTGGTGAGTGGCCTCAAAAAGATCACTTTCTATTTCGATCTTATCTGATAGCTTTTCATTTTCAGGTAAAACTTCACGAGCCGGAGATAGAGTATTTTTTGTACCCAGAAATTTTCCCGAGCTTGATCGAACGAGAAGACCCGCTTCTCGCGCAACCAGTTTTGACCCCTTGTACAGGGCGAAAGCTCCCCCATAGCCGATGTGTATAAAAAGCGCATACTCACCGATCAAGATTTTCTTCAGACCCCAAAGTCTTAAAGTGTATTCCGGAACCAAAACATTTTGAGTTTCAATAGGGCCACCTGAATTTATTTTTTTCCAGTGATCGGCTAACAAATAATCGTCAAAAAGCCGCAAAAAATTATCAAAATCCAAATCCATCGGCCATAGGGTTCTTCCCTGTTCAATCGATTCTCTAACTCTTACTACCAACTCAAAAAATTCGCCTTTGAAATAGTGATGACAGAACTCTAAGCCGCTAGGGTAAATCAATTGTGTGTTTCGGCTGCCAAACGCATCGAACAACGTTCCGTCCGGAAGAATTGCGGCCTGCAAAAACTTCATCGAATTTAGGCAAAGACTTTCCAGTCTTAGCAAATCACCCCTTCGATGCGAATACTTTTCCGTCAGAATTTGCAGACACCGGCTAAGATAGCTCAATGTTCTAGTCTGATAACCGGGATCCGCGCCGTTGTATTCAAGATTCCAACCTTCAGGACTAGTGAAGGCTTCGATTCTTGCAATTTCATAAAACGCTTTTTGGTAATATTTTTCTTCGTTCAAAACTACAGAGGCCTCTAAATATCTAAAAGCATCATGGGCCAGGTGATTTGAAATGATTCCGTAATCTTCGTCTCGCTGAACTGAAAATTCCAAGCACTTCATCAAATGCTTTCGAATTTTGTCTTTCCAGTTTGAATCAAAAATTAAGTTTTGACTTAAAAGCCCTTGGTAGAACAAAGGGGCGATATCTAAAAATGTTTTAGGATGACCTTCAAAGGGATAGGACTGATCGCAAGATCCATTTTTGTGGGTCACAGAAATCGAAAAATCTATGGCGGCTTTCAAAAGTTTATCGTGTTCATTTCCGACAGACGCCCGCAGTAAGGGCACAAGCGCAAACTGAAGTGTCGAATCAGAAAAATCCCGTTTCTTCCATCCCCAAAAGTTTCGATCCAAGGAACCAAATGAAACCGAACTTGGTTCAAGATTGATGTGGGACAAAATTCTTCGAACGCTAGATTCTTTAAATTTATGATAAGGCAACTGACCTCCGCATTTTAAAATTCCGCCAAGCGCTTCAGTAAGTACTGAAACTCAGCTTCGGTAAGGCTTCCCAGAAAGGGTAGTTTTAAAATCCGCTGGTTGAAAGAATTAAAGTGAGGCAAATCTTTAGCCGAAGTCCTGGGAGGCTCCCCGGCATAGGTCACTTGGACACCGGCGTTTCTAAGCTTTTGAAAAATCTGTTGCGCCAAGGTTGGAGTCTCTGCCAACAGGGGAAAACGCAAAAAAGTCGATTCGTGGAACCGAATTTGTTCTTTCGGCAACAATAAAAGTTCAAGAGGCGATCCTA
>JANYDD010000008.1 GCA_025359945.1 Bdellovibrio sp.
GTCATTGGGCATCTTAAAAAATTTAAAATACTCAATACCAAGTATCGAAATCGACGCAAAAGATTTGCTCTCCGATTTAACCTAATCTGCGGGATCTATAACTACGAAAATCTAGAGGTAATGTGAAAGAGATCTAGTATCGACCGGTGGTTGGCTTTTTGCGTCGAGACTGCTGCAGAGGTCGCAAATAGGACTGGCCCAATTGTGACATTCGAACGGCGAAGTGATCTTGAATTTTTCGCAAGAAAAGCTGCGGATCAGAACTAATAAATCTGACCGTTTTAATTCCTTCTGCCAAAGTGAGCGCGATTTTTTTTGCCTCAGCGGGTTTAGGAAAAGTATTTTTTTGGAAAAATAATTCATGTTTGGCTCGCAAGTAGTCCAATGGCTTTTTGGTCAAAGAAAGCAGCGACGTAGCTTCAGCAAAGGGCACGCTGAAAAATTCATTTAAAAGGTCTGTGACCAGGTCTTCAAAATAGACTTGGCCTGGTTTTTCGAGTTCGCGAACAAGTATTCTTTGGAGCTCCTTCCTAGTAAACCAACCAGGGACTTTTGCACCATTTTGAATTTGCATTGCAGGTGCTTCGGTTTCTGGTGTTTTGTTAGTCAGATCTTTTTTTGTCAGCGGTGAAACCGAAACTATCTTTCCGTCCATACCGATATAAAAACGCACCAAAACTTTTACGTCTTTCCAATCAACTAGGCCTTCTAATCTCCAGGTTTCCCTTTTTAGTTTCTGCCATTTGGATATTGGTGAATTTAACAATTGCGATAAAAACGATTTGATCTCACTTTCGCCAACGCCTGGTAAAAATAGATTTAGTCGAAACAATCCCGCCTTTTGACCTTTCTTTGACAATTCGTTGATCGAATCTGGTCCTTCACTGTTCGAGACTACGCAAATCCGATGTGTATTCGGGATTAGATATCGAAAAGCTAACCCATCTGCGCGCCCAGCTACGCGCTTAGTTATCTAGCGGTGGGTTAGTTTTAAATTATTTTCCTAGGCTTCGGGCTTCTGTTAAGGTGAAGAAGATGGATTCATGTTTTTCTCGCCCGCTTTTTTTTAAAATGTTTTTGTCGGCCAGTGCCTTTTTTCTGGTTCACTGTGCTTCGTACCAGTGGGGAAAAGTCAGTCGCGGAGTTCCCGGCGATTATCACCAAGTGCATGTGCCGATTTTTAAAAACTATTCGATGGAACCAGGGGTTGAAGTAGAATTTACCAACGCCCTGGTCGAAGAATTCGAGCGCGGACATATTGCATCGATCAAAGATCCTTCGCAGGCCGAGGTGATCGTCGAGGGCGAAATCACTAGCGTAAATTATTCTCCTTACTCTTTGGACACAACAGGACCCACTCGCGGATTTCTGATGGCCGGTGGTTATTCCATCACGGTGAATGTCAAAATTCGGCTGAAGCGGGCCGCCGACGGGGTGGTTTTGATCGAGCAAGATTATAGCCAAGGGCGAAACTACACGGCGCCAAAGGTGAAGACCGTGGGTCTTAACTCGGCCAATTCTTTGTACAACCTTTCGGCCCGCCGACAAAATATTCAGGTCATGGCAAAAGCTATGATGGCCGATGTTCACGATCGTCTGACGGATAATTTTTAATTTTTATGGCACAGCTGCAAGCTCAAAGTCTTTACCAAGAAATTGAAAAATCCCTGCAAAGCGGAAATTTTCAACCGATTTATTTATTTTTTGGTGAAGAGCCCTATCTGATTAAAGAATCATTTAATTACTTAAAAGCCTGCTCGTTGAATGGCATTGCTGCCGATTTTAATTTTGAAAGTTATTTGTGCGGTCAGGTGTCGATCATGCAAGTACGCGACGAGATCGAAACTTTACCGCTATTTGCGGCTCGTCGAGTGATTCATCTTCGCGAAATTCAGGAGCTGAAAGACAAAGACTGGGATGTGCTGTCGCCGATCTTGGTGCAACCCGTGGAAACCACGGTGCTGATCCTCACCGGATCTAAAATTGATAAGCGAAAAAAAATTTTTAAAACTTTATTTGATCAGTCTTGCTACGTGGAATTTAAAAAACCCTATGACTCGCAAATTCCCCAGTGGATCAGGCATATTTGCAAAGCGCATCAGTTAACAATTTTAGACGATGCTTTGCAGTTGTTTCATCGCTTGGTCGGATCGCAGCTTTCAGAAATTGAAATTGAAATCGTTAAGCTTGGACTTTTTCTTGGTGATCGTAAGCAAATCACTTTGGCCGACGTGGCCGCCAGCGTTTCAAAACGCAAAGAAGAAAATATTTTCGAGTTCGCAGAAGTCCTAGCACGCGGTAAGAAAAAAGAAGCTTTCTTGCGGCTAACAGATCTTTTGGCGCAAGGGCAAAACGAATTAGGTGTGGTGGCCTTAACCGCCCGACATTTTCGATTGCTGATGAGTCTTAAGCGAGGTCTTAGCCAAGGACTTGCCGGGCAAAAATTGGCGCAGTTTGCACAAGTGCCCTTTTATTTTTTAAACGATTACCACAGCCAAGCCCAAGCATGGACCGAGGTCCAGTTAGAAAAAGCCTTGAAAGTTATTATCGACACCGAAGGGGCACTAAAGCTTTCACCACTGTCGGGACATATTTGGCTCGAAAACTTGATCCTTAAAATCGGCAGCCTGTCCGGCGCAATTCAAGCCACCCAACAGGGCTAAAGCCAAGCCACCTCCCCAGCGCAAATCACTTGGTGATTCATTTTTTCAGTTCGGCGGCCGATAAAAGCATATGGCCATTCGAGACACTCGCAGATATCCACGACGAAATTTTTTAGGACTGGTTGGCATTTTGTGCCGGGGTGAATATCGGGTCGAGAAAGCCTTGGATTTGGGCGAGGGCGGTTTGTCATTTGCATCCGAATTGCTCTATCCCCAAGGCCTGCAAATGACTTTAAGTTTTCAGATCCCCAATGGAACCTATGTGGTAATCCGAAGTCAAATGGTGCGATTTACGCCTGTAGCAATTGCTGGAAAAAAAATCGAAGCTAAAACTTTCCATCACGGGTGTTCGTTTTTAAATATAAAATTTGAGAAAAAAAGAGAAATCAGAAACTACGTTTCCGAAAGAAAATAATCCGCGGATTACTTTTTAGCCAGTTGAGAAACTCGGGTGCTCAAACGGCTGATACGTCGAGAAGCTGTTTCTTTTTTCAAAACGCCTTTTGAAACCGCTTTCATCAGATGGCTCATTGCTAATTTTAAATTGGCTTCGACGTCATTTGATTTTGCAACAATAGATTTCACTAATTTCTTTTCGAAAGTTTTTACCGCGCTGATCACTGTTTTATTTCTGAGTGAACGTTTAACGGACTGTCTAGCGCGTTTTTCTGCGGATTTATGTGTAGCCAAGAGGAACCTCCAAAAGTAAAACCTATGAGTTAATGAAATTCCCCTGAAAGATCAAGAGCTTTGTTGCAAATCCAGAAGTTCCCTTCATAATTAATTTTAAAAGAGAATCGATCAGTGCCAATGAAAGGAAATTTGGGAAAACCCTCAACTTGGTTTTGCCAAAAACATAAAAAACAGACCCTTCGAAGCACTTTTCCCGGGGCGTTCTTGTTTGGAAATCAAACGTTGGATCTTAAAGTCTTATGCTTAAATAATTAAAAATAAGGAAAATCTTGAAACGATGATGCAATCTCAAACGCCGCCAAAGCCGCAAGACGAAAACACCACTTCTTCAAAAACGACCCAGCAAACTTCCACGGAAAAAGTGATTCTACACGCCTTGTCGATGGCATTTGGAACTTTATCCAGCCGGGTGCTGGGCCTAGTTAGGGATATTTTGTTTGCCGCCTATTTTTCCCGCACGGTCACCGACGCTTGGACTGCGGCCTTTCGTTTGCCCAATCTGTTTCGTAGACTTTTGGGCGAAGGCTCGCTGTCGGTCAGTTTTATTCCTGTTTACGTGCAGGCCCGCGAACAAGATCCCAGTTTGCAACACAGTCAGCGATTGAATTCGGCTTTTTTTACTTTGTTGTTTTGCGTTTTAAGCTTTCTGACGGTTTGTGGAATTATTTTTTCAGAAGAACTTTTAGGTGTGATCCTCGAACCCGCTTATCGGGATATCCCAGGCAAATTTTTGCTGACGGTTCAAATGGCCAAAATTATGTTTGGGTTTATTTTTCTGATGAGCACCTACGCCTATTTTATGGCGCTGCTGAATTCGGTCGGTGAATTTACACTGCCCGCGATGGCGCCGACTTTGTTTAACGTGGCGATGATTATTTCAACTCTTTTGCCGGGGCAAGTCTTCGCGTTTAACGGCGAATTTTTAGCTTGGGGGGTGATCGCCGGCGGAGTTCTGCAAACGGGAATTCTAATTCCGGCGCTGCTGAAAAAAAATCTTTTGCCCCAGATTTCTTGGCATTGGCGCGATCCTGGGGTGTTTAAAATATTGCGCAATATGGTGCCCGGTCTTTTGGGCACTGGACTTGCGCAGATCACCACTCTGGTGAATTTAAAATACGCCAGCCGGCTGGGCGAGGGGCCGATCTCGTACATCTTTTGGGCCGATCGATTGCTAGAACTGCCTTTGTCGCTAGTGTCGGTCAGTCTTGGAACCGCACTGCTGCCAACGCTGTCGGCTTTGTGGGCGCAAAACAAAAAGCGCGAGATGATGGAAACTTCAGTGGATCAGTTGTCATTGAATTTGTTTATTTCTATTCCTGCGGGCTTTGGTTTGTATTTTCTGGCGATGCCCTTGGTGCAATTGATTTTTCAAAGAGGAGCCTTCTCGATTCACGATGCCGAAATGACGGCCATGGTTTTGCAGATCTATGCATTTATTTTAATTTCCTCAAGCCTAGTCAGGGTTTTGGTTCCGGTTTTCTACGCAATTCAAAACACCTGGTTTCCGGCGGTGGCCAGCGGTTTTTGTTTGTTGGTCCATATCCTGGTCGCGCCAATAATGATGGAAAGATACAGATTGCAAGGTTTGGTGTTCTCGACTTTTTTAAGCTCAAGCCTGAATTTTATTTTGATCGTCGGCGGAAGTTCGCTGCTGATCGGAGCCTTTCCATTTCGTAAATTATCGACCAAGTTTTTAATTTTTTCAAGCTTGTCGATGACCATCGCAGGATGGAGCTGGTTCTACTTCTGGTGGGTGGAAAGATTTCCGGCCACAGTCACCAGCCGATGGGTCGAAATGCTAGTCTTCGTCAGCGTCATCATCGCAGCCGCGATCAGCTACTTCGCATTAAGCGCGCAATTTCGGGTCAAAGAATTCACTTGGGTCAATGAGCTGATTTTCAAAAAGATCCTACGCCGCTTGGGATTGCTGGGTGCCAGGTAGTGTGTCTCTAAAAAGGTGCCATGTAAGCCAGGCCACGTTCGTTTCAAATTCGAAAAGAATCTTTTTTTTGGCCCGGATTTGTTTTTGTCGGAATTTACCTGGCACCTTATCAGGAATTCACTACCTGGCACGAATTCCTAAAAGCCTTTGCATGAAGTGCCGGAGCGCCAACCTTTTTCCAATTCGTAAACCTTTTGCTGAGTTGGCTCAAAGATGAACAAATTCGAACCTGAAGGTGGCTCGCAGCTTTTAACAAAATTTTCTAGTTCGGGCTCTGTCGCTAATGTCTTGGCTTTTGATTCGCTAGCGACAAGGCTTTGTTCAACTTTTAGTTGGTCGAAGTCGTGGTTGTCTGGAAAAAGTTCTTCAAAAAGAGTTATTTTTTAAAGTAAGTTTCTGCGTCAAGCTGCTCGGAGACCAGACCGACGTAATTACTTTTTAAAATCAAAAACTGGAAGTACTGTCGTGCATTTCGCAAAAGAAGCTTTAGATCATCGGAACTGAATTTTTTAAGATTTTCTGCTAATAAAAGCGTGTTTCTTTCATGACTGGTCTGTTGATGATGCTTAAAGGCTCGCCAGTTTAAATAGTGCCGTCTGCACGCTTGCCATCTGCTTTGGCAGGCAATGTATCAAACGCGGAGGCAAGCTTGCCCAGCAAGACTTCCATTTTTAAGATTCCATCCGAAGGACAAATTGCCGCAACTCTTTTCCTGCGCCGGATCTGGGGCTAGTCGCTTGCTAAAATGGCCTAAAAATTTAGTTATTTTTTTATTTAAGTAGATAATATTATGAGTGCTTTGTTATCTATTGCGACATTTTATATTTTGTCGTAATATGGCTTTACATCATTGGGGTTTGTGCATGGAAGAGTCAGAAAAGATGTTGTCTAAAGTTCTTTTGCTTTCGGCATTTAGTCGCTTGGATGAGCTTCTTTCTCATTCGACGACTCTGATTTTGGGTGGCGGTAGTGCGATGATTTTGGCGCATCAGTTTCCCTTGGCGACTTCAGATGTGGATGCAATTCCAAGAGGGATTGAACCCGCTGACCTTGAGCCGTTGGTAAAAAAAATCGCCGTGGAAAAAAATCTTCCAGGCGATTGGTTGAATCCGCATTTTGCTCAATTTGCATTTACTATTCCGTCTGATTTTGGCGATCGTTTGATTCGGGTTTTTTCCGGAAGCCACCTTTTCGTCGATGCGCTTGGAAAAGAAGATATGTTGATTCTGAAGTGTTTTGCTCACCGGAAAAAAGACATTGCTCATGCCCGAAAGCTACTTCAATTAGGCGCTGACTTAGAAATAGTTGAATCACAAATCGAATTGCTACTTCGAAAAAAAATTAAAGGCGCGCAGGATGCTTTTGATTTTTTAGACGATTTGCTGGATCAGAAAATCGTGTCCAAAAATGGAGGCCGCTGATTTGAAAATCTCGGTGCCGAATCAAAATCATCTGATCGAAGATTATTCTAGGTTGCAGTCTGACCTCAAAAAAGAGATCCAGCCTGCAGAACTGATTCGTCCAGGGCTTAACTCTCATTTTGATCCCCGGATGATGGAAATTTGGGTTCAGTTCGTTGGCAAAAATTGGCAAAAATTAAATCCGGTTCCTTTCAATCAAGAAATTTTAAAAAGTCCGGATCCCGCAACGTTTGGTCTACTTTTGAATCAATGCGAACTTTTTGTGGGACCGGCAAAAAAAAAGTTATATAAGGCCTGGACTGCAACAGCTCTGGCTGGGGTTGGTCCCAACCAGCCGGTGCGTTTATACTTTATAGGGCTAAATTCGTTTGCGGGAAAGGAAATGCAAAAAGATCGCGATCTGGCCTTGAGTCTTTTTTTAAAGTGGGGGTATTTGGGGCGTGAAATCGCCGTCCATAATACGCAAAAGGCAATTCCAGCAGTTTTAAAAAAGGCCGATCGTCTGACGATACTCAAACAACTTGTTGCGCAGAAAAAACGATTTGGTGTGGGCGACTATCTTGAGAGACTTGAGTTTGAGTGTCGACTCAAGATTACAGGCCGGCAGGCTCAAAGGGATTTGTCGTCTGTTTCGAATTTGAAAAAATCAGGAAGGACAAAAGACGCTTCCTACGCAAAAGTGACAAAAGCGAAAAAAAAATAGCTCCTGGAAAATCGCAATTCGTGTTTTTTTACAGGCAGCGCTTGCCAGAAAGGTTTTGTTCAAGTTGGGCTAAGCAAGTCTCGATTGCAATGACCTCACCAGGTTTAAGACCTTGAAGGGCTTTCCCTTTTGCGGTGAGTGTGATCACTCTTGCGCGGGCATCATCGGGATGCGGGTCAAATTCCAAAAGCCCTTGGGTCCGAAGTTTTTCTAAAAAACGGCAGACGGTGGATTTCTCGAGATGAATCCTTTCGCAAACTTAGACCAAATCAAATCCTATTCTGAAATCAACGACCTGATCGGCAAAAAAACCTATGGACTAGACAATCGAATTAAAAAGTCAGACGTGATCCTTTTGAAAATGGGCGGATGAGTTTTAAGCCATTTTTATAAATCTAGAAAATCTTTAATGGCGGCTTTAAGCACCTCTTGTAAGCCTTCGGGAAGAACGCCAAGTTCTTTTTTAAAAAGCGAAATATCCCAGGCAAGAATTTGATCGACCAGGGCTTCACTCTCTTTTTCTAGGCCGCAAACGCCTGCGGGAACCTTGACCCTCAAGGGGTATGCATCTTCAGCGGTGAGGTGGGTGGTCAGTGGAACGATCAGGGCCGAGTCCAATCCGGCTTCACAAAACTCCGAGGGCTGAATGCAAATGCAAGGGCGCTGTTTGCCAGGTTTGGTGCCAATACGAAGTTCTAAGTCTACGACGTAAAGATGCCAACGGGCGGGCAGGATCACGCCCATTTCTTAAACCGATCCTTGGTTTGAAACTCTTTAAGGACCTCTAGGCTTGTTTTTCCAACTCGTCGAGTTGCAGATTGCCAGCGCTTTATCCGCTCTGCCCGAATGACGTCGGCTTCCAATAAATTCAACGCCGAGCGCACGACCTCGATTTTAGTCTTCGCACCAAGCTTTGCTTTGAGCTTTTCAATTCGGTCGTCGTCCTCAATCTGAATCATTAAGGGTTTTCCCAACGGGGCCTCCTAATATACTTTACAGTATATACAAAAGTATATGGGAGGTCAATGGGCTTAATGCATTTGGTTGGCTAGCATTTGATCGACTGGCTTGCTCAGTTGAATCAGGATAAATTGCGAGTGGGAGATTTCCGTCACACTCCTAAGCCAAATAAAGAAAGCTTTTTGAAAACTCTGAGGCTCCAAGAGCGAAAAAACGCGACCGAACGTATCGTCACTGGCAATCCCACCTGGAAGTTTTAGAAATTTCGCAAACCTTTGTTTTCGCTCTTGTGCGTACTCGGCAATTTGCACCCAGTTCTCACAACCCGATAAAACTCCGCGCGCCGAGATCACAATAATATCAATCAACTCATGTTTTCTGGCGCGATCGATGCGGGCAACCAAGCTGAATTTCGAAGTGCAACGACTTAAATCCCCTGCGTCGAGGAAGGCTAAAAATCCCCTTCTTTTAAACCTCAGCGGCGGCCGGATGCCGCCCTGGCCGCAGGCCAGGAGCTTGGCGAGGCCAGGATGCCGTGTTTAAAAGAAGGGGATTTTTAGCCTTCCTCGACGCAGGGGATGCCCTACCGGGATTCGGTTAGATCCGATGCGTGTTGGTAAAGCTGCTTATGCCGATCCACTTCTTTATCCCAACGAGAAATCTCGCCCTGATACCCACGCTGCTTATTCTTCCACTCAGTTTCCTGAGCCAGGATCTGCGAATGCCTAGTGTTCATTTCGGTTTGAGATTTTGCCAGTTCATCGGCGCGCGCTTTCCACTGGGTTTTCTCAAGTTCAATTTGCTTTTGTTGTTCCTGATAAGAAGTTATATTGGCTTTTCGCTTCGCCTGACTTTCTTTCAACTGCGCCACCAGTTTCTCAAGTTCCATGGCACGCTTTTCATCGCTTTGAATTTGCTTGTTTTCGGCAGCAATAAATTCCACTAATTGCTTGTCTTGTTTTTCAAGACTTTGCAGGGATCCCTGGTTTTCCTTAACGATTTGTCCCAACTGCTTACGTTGAGCTTCAGACTGAGATTTCGCTTTTCCAACCTCAATCAAATTCTCATCGACGATTTTTAAATTCTTTTTGTATTCAGCCAAATTAGCTTTGGAATTTTCGATGTTGGTTTTTAGCTGATCCAGACTTTGCTTTGCCGAAGTTTGGGCAAAAATCCGGATCGAAAAAATCAGAACAGTCACTAGGGCTACGATTTTTAAGATTTGTTGGTTTGCATTCATAGAAGTGCTCCTCTTTCTTTAATTAATGTTTTAAAATTTAATAAAAATAAAATCATGTTTTATTGTCCTTGAGAAAGTTTTTCGGCGCTGACACCGCAGACGTTCTTTAACGACGAACGATAGTGTCCGATTTCATCTTCCCACACTTCGCCTTTAAATTCCCACTTCACGGTTTTGCCATCGCCTTGCTTCAGCTCGATTTTAGTTTTTTGATCGGTGTCGCCGCCAGCCAGTTGGTAACGCAAGTGATCGCCGGCACCTGAATAAATCTCGTAGGATAAAAGTTCAGATTGATCCAAAGTCTTGGTCAAAAGTTCATCCATATCGACGAATCGATTTTTTAAAGCCAAACCTGCACGAGCTTTTAAGCCATCTTTTTCTTTATCCATTCTAGCTAAACTTTGCTCGCGAAGATCTTTAATCGAGGTTCGAGCTCGTTTGGCAATAGCCTGTTGAATTTTTAAACCAGCCAAAACAGTTTCAAATTTTCGAACGTCGGGCGCTGTGTCTTGGGGATTTCCTAGTTTTTTAATTTCGGAAATTTTGGTGATGATTTCTGATTGGCGTTTGGCTAGAGATTGTTCAGTCTGTAAAAGCTCAACCGTCAGGTTATTGATTTTTGTGACCTGATCCTCTAGCGAATTAATCCCTTTTTGTTCTGACAAAAACGAAGGGTGGCGAGCCAAATCGATGATCAAAGGTCTGGGCAATCCATCGATGACTTTTTCGTTGGGATTTTTAAAAACACCGCGCAGGGCTTCGTAGTAATCTGAATCTTTTTTGCCCTTGGCTTTATAGCTTGTCATCATTTCGTGAATGGGAGTGTAGCGTTTTTTAAAATCGTAAAGTACTTTCATACCATCACCGTACTGACAAAGATTTAAATATCCAACAGTGCGGACCACATAGGATTCGGGCGCAAATCGATGTTTGAAAAAATCAGTGTGCAAAGAAAACATATTTCCGGCCGCTCCGACATAGTCTTCCGAAAGGATTTGCGACCAGGCTTCTTCGACCATTGCCTGTGGCCATTCAGCGTGAGATTTATCCACTTTTAAGTAGGCCTGAAAAGCATCTTTATACTGGCCCAACTGAAAATAGAGTCTGGCTAAAGTTAAAGCCGAGATCGATTTAATTTCTGATTGAGGTCTTGAGCGTTCCAAAGTTTTCAAGGCCTCGGTTTGCGTAGCGACCGAGTCTTTCAGTGCACCCGATCGATACTGAAGGATGGATTTCAGCACCAAAGAATCCACAAAAAGCGGCGAGCTTTCCGAGATTTCTTGAAGAGCTTCAGAGGCTCGACTGAGATTGTTTTTTTCCAAATAGTACTGAGCTCGATTCAGCTGATATTGATCAGCATCCGCAGGATCTGCCTTGAGCTCGTCAAGTTTAGGATCCAAATACGCCACCAAATCTTTGTCGCCGGGCCCGGCCCCCTTGGACAAAGCCAGACTTGCGCGTTTTTGCCAATCGGAATTTTTATCTTTCATCACTTTTTGGAGTTGCGTTTTAAATTCAGAGTATAAACCAAGGCCCAGGCTACTTAAACCCAGGTGAAAACTAGCTTCGGTTCGAATCTGCGCCGATTCTTTAATCAGCTCCGCCAACAAACCAAACGCCAGTCCGTAGTTTTTATGCAGCTCTAAGAAAATCAACGCATCAATCAGCTTCAGCTCGCTTTCCGACATCTTGGCAATTTCAATTAACGCAGGTTCTTGATTTTTTAATTGAGCTTCAGCAATGGGTTTATATTCCGGGATTGAAGGAGTTTTAAATTGCGGATTCAAAGTCACGATTTTTTGAGTTGGCGATCCCCCCAACGGCTGCAAAATTGATTTTTCGATTTTAATTTCAGAGATTTCTTTTTTCTGAGGCGGGGAGAGACGGCTTGTGAACTTTTCAAGCGTTGGGAAGTTTTGATCTTGAAAACCGACCGAACGCTCGGATCCAATTTGTAAAAGCGGGATAACTTTGACTCGCGCTTCGGATTTTCCCGATTTATTTTTTTCCACCAACTCGAATTGCGGAACGCCAGATTGCTTGATTTTCAATTGCGACGAGGGCGCCACTCGCGGAGATTTCTCTTGAAGAAAACTCTCAGCTTGACCATTTTGGGACACCAGAAGCAAAGCCCCCAGCATCCCAAGTTTGGTGACTAATTTTTGGTTCAATGTTTTCATCGCTTTAAACTCCCTTGCGTCAAAGTTTTTCTAGAAAAAGAAAGTTAATCCAAAAAGAACAGTCGTATCTTGTTGGCTATTGGAACCCAAACTTCTGGCGGCCTCAGTCTCATTCGAATTCAGCTGATATCGATACAGATTTTGTTTCGACCATTTGTTTTTAATATCCAGTCGAAACGCTAGATGCCGGCTAAAAAAGAGCTGCTGAGTGAAATCAAAGTTGTAACCCAAGGTCGATGAACGGCGAGTGGGCCCTTGAGCCTCGGCGATAATTGAATCATAATTGAGTGTGCCGACACCTAGAGCAATTTGAATATCGAAATACAAAATGGCTCGGTCGACAAAAGACATTTTTGCATAGAATGGAACAAAAATCGCATTCACAGAGGTGTAATTGGCAAATTTATTTTGGTTGGGTTTCAGTCCGTTTTGATTTGCGATAAATGACGTGGACGCGTTGTCTGTAAGCGAACCGACCTCTTGCGCGAACTCTAAGCCCCAACGCTCTGAGAAATAATATCCAGCGGCGATATTGTACATTTTTCCGTTCGAATAGGAATCGTTGAAAAGCAAACCGTAGGAACCCGAAGCAAAAAATCGCTTATCTTTGGGATAGGTTCTGTTTTGCACGACCGCAAAATCCGAATCCTTCGCGGACCAGTACTTGTCTTCTAATTTCTGCAAATCTAGTTTGTCGGATTTCTCGGGTGTTTTATCTTCCGCACGAACCGCACTCAAAATAAAAACAAAGCTTAAAAATAAAAAACTTTGGATCCACCTTGCTCTTTTTGGATGACCTTTTGTGATTCTCATAACTTAAACCCTCCTTAGTTTCGTGATCAGTTGGTGCTCTTAAATAAAAACGGATAGGTGACTTTCACGCGTGTTCCGCCTTCAGGAGCTGGAAACTTCCATTTAGCAACTTTTTGAAGGATGCAACCTTCAACTTGTGTACTTTTCAAACTGGTCTCCGAGATTCTTTGGGTCTCGAGAGTTCCCACTGGACCGATCGTAAAGCTGACCGCGATTTTTCCATAAAGATTGGGTTGAGCGCTCAACTGCCGCTCGTAACAATAAAGAATTTGTCCCAATTGGCTGCGAATATATTGGGCGATGACTTCTTTATCCAAACCGCCGCTGACTTCACTTTCGTCTTCTAAAAGTTCAGCTCCGCCGGATCCTGTTTTTCCGACCGCCAGTTTGCCCATGCCTTTGGTGCCGCCAGCATTTCCGACAGTAGACACGGTCACGCCCGGAGTATTTGTTTTCCAGTCTTTGCCCTCTTGATTTCTTTTTCCCAAGGCCGAAAGTGCCGACCCCGAAGGTCCGTTGCCTGCTTCTGTGCCTTGAGAGACAATAATATTTTGTGATTTGGCTGAAGTTGCAGAAACTTTTCCAATCAATTGTGAAATACGCGATGTCGACAAAGATTTCAGTGCCGATAACCGATTCGGCGCTGCTGCTGGCCCCGCACTTGGGGTGGGAATGTTGGGCGCTTGCTGGGCTTTGATTGGCTGAGGAGTTGGAATTCCGGCAGAAGTTTTTTTCTTTTTAGGAATGACCAATCGAGCCTCGCGTATTTCAGGGGGGATTGAATTTTTTGCCGCTTCGCTGGCGTCTCTGGAAGATGGAGAAAGCAAAAACATTAAACCCAACAAAAGCGAAGCTACAAAAACTGGAATAAAAAGTTTTTTAGAACCAGAATCAAAAAAACGATCAGTCTTTTGTAATTGTTTTGCTTGTTCGGCAGATAGAAACACTGTCCTCTGAGAAATTTCGAAATCCCCTAGTTGGATGCGAATCCACTGAATGGCTTCTTGAGTAGAAATTTTTGTTTTTGCGGGATCGTATTTGGATACAAAAGTGCTACCCAAACTTAAAATCTGAGTCTCTAAAATCTGATTACCGTGCTGAACCAAAAAAATCTGATAGGCTTGCGACCCAGGAGTCTTTTTAGAAATCGCTTGCGAATCCAAATCTGAAAATAAAGTTTTTCGAGATTCAAAAGGCACAACACGAAGGTATGATGCCCCGATACGAAGCTCGGTACTTTCGGTTAAATCTTTTTCAACGGGCTCTTCTAAATTTTGTTGGTTTAAATCTAAACTGATATAGCGCCAAACTCCGTTGCGAAATTCAAATAGGCCTTGAATTCCTTTCGCCGAAGTTTCCGGAGATCTTAGATCCGCGTGTTTGGAAGTTCCAAACGTAGCCTGACCCTGCTCGGATCGCAGTCTCCAGGTTTTTTGCAAACCCTGAGGCCCGCGCTGTTCAATCAGTAAATTCTGCATTTTTCTTCCTTCAAAGTTTCTTCTGTCAATCACTTTTGCGTTCTATTTAACGTAGATGGCGGAATCCCGAATTTTTTCGTCCATATCCTTTTTCACATCATAAAGTGGTAAAAATTTAATTCCTTTTTTCTGAACTAGAAAAGCGCCTTCGGGATTTCGAACCGTACCTTTAAGACTCATCTCTGAAAAATTGACTTCCTGAACTTTTCTGGCCGTTTTGGTTTTGGCCTGAAGTCCAGGTGCCAGTAACAAAAAAATAAAAAGTATAATCGCGTTTTTAATCACATTAAATCCTTTGGAATTAATTTTTTTGTTCATTGGATTTTCTCTCTAAATTATCGGTTTTTTCTTTCTGGGACGTCACCTTATTTTCGCTCAAGCTTTGAATTTTAGACTGTATCCATTTCCGCATGGATTCATTCTGCGAATCGACACTGGCAATAGATCTTGCTGACTGATAGTTTTTCAAGGCCTGCTCGGGTTGCGCCTGGTATTTTTCATGCAGGCGTGCTTGAACCAGCAGAATCTCGGTGTCTTTCCCACCTAGACTTAAGGCTGCATCAAAATCGCCCTTTTGCGCAAAACATTCAATCTGCAGGGGGATCAACTTCATCTCGTTGGTTTTTTTCTGACCTAAAAGTTGAAGGTCTTCCAAAGTCGAAAGGCAATCGCCTTTTTGGTATGAAACTCGGGCGTGATTTGCGATCACCCCGTCTTCAGAAAACTTTTGATCGAAGGCTTGTAAAAAAGATTTTTCGGCCCGCGCCTTCTGTCCCAGTTGAAGCGCGATCAATCCATCGTGAAATTTAAACAGAGCTAAATTTTCATTTTTAGAATCTTTTTTGACAGCCAAATGAAGTAGCCAATCTGATTTCTCAAAGTATCCGGTTTGACCGGCCTCAAGGCTGAGCAGATACAACCCAATTGGGGAATCTGACCGTGTTTTCGAAATTTCAAATCCCACTTTCTCAAGGCCACTCCAGTTTTTTTGAGTCCAGCAAACAAAGCCTTTGCGTAAAAGTTCAGGCTCTTTCAGTCCCTTTGGAGCAACGGAATCCAAACTGCATTTTTCTTTTTTGCCGACTGAGGCTTGGTTCTGTTGCTGAGGATAAAAGGGTTGAAACCATGAAGTTGCAAGCGCAGGGGGGCTAGGTTTCCAAGTGTCCGACGCATTTAAGTCCTCAGCCAGCGTCATTGAACCTGATCCTTGCGAAGCTGCTTGCGATTTAATCGTGTCAATTCGTCGATCAAGCTCGGCCAGTTTACTTTCAATGGGCTTCGATAGTTTTTTGAGCTCATCGTCCAAAACAATTTTTTCTTCAGGCTTCAGATCGTCTTTGAGGTTAATATTTTTTAGCGAATCGACAAAGTTGACGTAAGACCTTTTTAATCCTTCCAAGGACTGCAGCTGAATTTGATATTGAGGACTTAGTTTCGCGGCCGAGTTAAACGCCGTTTGCGCTTTATCCAGTTTTTCAGCCTTCAAATTCAAAACCACGGACAGTCGTTCCACCGAAGTTTTAAGGGATTGATCCTTAAGCTCGGCCTCTAGAATCTGGGCTTGAATCAAGCGAGCTTTGGCTTTGGATTCTTCCGAAGAATTTCCGCCGACAATATTTTTGGCCAAGCGAAAAGATTCTGCCATATTTTTTTGAGCGTAAACTCGCTCTAGTCGACGCAAAAGGATTTGCGAAGCCATGGGTTCAATATTTTTCTCTATAAGAACCTCTTCAAACTTAGCCAGTTCTTTGGCGCCAGCAGAACCATTGGTTTCGACGTGGGTCTCGCTGTAGGTTTCGTACAGTTTTTCATAAAGACCAGGAATTTTATTTCTCGCAGGCGATTTGGTCAGAATTTTCTCGAAAATTCTGCGGGCCTCTTTGTAGTTTTTATTCAGCAGCTGAATTTCTCCACTGGCTTCCAAAAACACCAAAGCTTCTTCGCCGGTTGTGATTGAAGCCAAGAGATCGAATGTGTTCGCAGCCTCATTTAAAAATCCCAGTTCGCTATAGCGTTGGGCGGCTTCTTTCAAGGCGTCCATGGATTTTTTATCTGATTTATATTTTCGATAAAACTCGACTGAATAATCGGCCCCTTGAATGTGAGCTTGGCCCGAAAAAGAAAGGCTAACGGCTTCCCACAGTGCCGCCGAATGCAGACTGGAGTCTGAATATTTCTTAGCAAACTCGTAGTACTTTTGAGCCAATTCCTTTTTATCCATCTGGTCTGATAAAGTTTGCAGCGAAGCGTACTCGGCCTCGTGCAAAATCTGAGTTAGTTTTTGCTTTCGCTTTGCATCGGAAGTGGTTGTCAGTAGGGACTGCGCTAATTTTGAAATCGCGGGATAATCCTTGCGCTGATTGAAAATATCCAGCAGCAGGTCTTGAGATTTAAGTTTAATTTCTGGCTCTTTGGCCGCCTGAATCAGTTCGCGCATCCATTTTTCAGACTCTGCAAAATTCTTTTTTCCATGATAGATCAAGCCGACTTTAAAGCTTACGGGCTCATGGTGAATTCCTTGGGGGTGAATTTTCAAGTAGTTCAGCGCTAGGCGCAGAATTTCGTCGGTGTCTGAACTTTGTGATTTAGTTTCGGAAGCTTTTTCCAAGCTCAACAAAGCAGCATAATTTGAATCATGTTGATTGTCTTTATCCTGGGACAGACGACCCACCATTTCGTATTGTTGCGAAGCCTTTCGAAAGTCCTCGAGCTGAAACAAAAGCTCGGCGTAAGCAAAGCGAGACTTGGTATCAGGTTTCGCAAGATTATCGCGTTCTAAATAAATCTCAAAAGCAGTTTTGGTGTAACTGGCAAATTCTTTGTGAGTTCTATTTTTAAGCCAAATCTCCCACCATTTTTTGGTGATCTCTAAAGTCTCTTTAGCCACTTCCATATCGCAAGCTTCCGCGACAGTGGGGTTCGTTTTGCGGAACGAAGAATCGCGCTTGCAGATTTCAGAAAGAGTTTGAAGTTCGACAATAACCGCTGGTCGATTTTTAAGAGTTTCATGAGCATCGGCCAGAATCATTCTAGATTTAACGACAAAGGGTGAGGATTTTTTATTCGAATTAAATTCATTAAGGAAAACCACGACCTCTTTCTGTCGCGAATATCCCGAATAAAGCTTTCCCATATTGATCATGGCTTCACCTAATTCTGCATCCGTCGTGATTTTTTTAAAAAATGAATACGCATCGTTGGCTGATTTCATGTCCGCGTAAAACACAATGATATCTCGCAGAGCTTCAGTGCGAAGGTTATAATTTTGCTGCACTATCGCTTCTTTTCGCGGATCATGAAGTCCTGCCACAAAAATCATTTTGTTCATGGCCTCGTCGTTTTTTCGAAGATTATAAAGGGACCAGGCTTGTTTATACAGTCCGTACGAATACGCTCGGGAATTTGGAAACTTTTCGATTTCTACAAACTGAGTCAGCGCTTCTGCAAATTGACCTGCATCGTATTTCATTTCGCCCAAGGCCAGGCGGCCATCGGGAACCAGTTCTGATCCGGGATAATTTTTTAACAATCGAAGGTAAAGAACTTCGGCCTCTTTTTTCTGGCCCAATTGTTGGCTGGCAAAAGCATGATTGAAAAGAACTTCGTCCATGCCGTTGTACTTTGGAAAGCTAGATTCAATTTTAACGTAAACCTCAACAGCTTTTTTGAGATTTTTTGAAGCGCTTTCATCGCGAATGGCCGGCGGAGCAATCTGGGCCGCAGCCTGAGAATCGCGGTTAAGATCAAAAAAGCGGCCGGTTTTGGCGCGTCTCGTGTAGAGTTCAGCTAAGCGATACCAAAGACTGGGCTCTTCGGGTGAATTCTTTTTTCGCTTCAGAATTCCCTGCAAAGTCACGATCGCCTGATTCTCGGCTTTTGAAATTAAAATTTCGGTATTTAGGGCCTTGTCCTGATTGGTGCCTTCGTCATCCGAAGGCTTAAGCTCGGGCAGTGTCCCTTTCTCGGCGGGCTTTGCCACTGAATTGGTCTTAGGCGGAATTCCATCCTGGCTTAAAACTATTCTGGGCAAACCCAAAGTGATAGCAAAAAGAAAAAGACTAAAAACAAAACGCATCAGTTACCGTCTCCCATGACTGTCGCGATTTTTAATTTCGGAAATCCTGCCATCGACGAGGTATACATGACTCGGCGAAGGGTTTCGTAAGAAAGACTAGAATCTGCTTGCAGCAAAATCTTTCCGTCCTTCACAAAATCAAATTTTGTATTTTTTAAAGTCGTTTCAAGTTCGGCGAAAAAGGCCGGCAAGAAATTTTTGTCATTGGGGTCAATGTCAGATTTTTCAAAATAGCCGTTTTTAAGCTTGGTCACCAGTTTGCCTTCGACTTTAAGCTCGGTTTTGGAAAGCGAAATTTTAAGCGTTTGAACGGGGTTATTTTCAACCGTCGAAGTTGGTAAGCGAACATCTTTTTCAGGAATGATTTGCACGTCAGAGGTTGAAAATGTTTGCAACAAAAACACCAGCATAATGGTAAACATATCCGTCATCGACGTGATGTTCAGTCCAAAGGTGGCGTTGCCCAAACCTTTTCTTTCAAATCGTCTTCGGCCATAACCCATACAAATTACTCCATCATGTTAGCAAACACGACATCAGGAAACATAAAATCCGTCTGCACTTCTTCGTTCTTTTTGGAATCGACAAATATAAACTTCACATCTTTGTTTCGCGATTTTCGGGCCTCGTCCATCACCTTGACGATCTCTTTTTGCGTGATCGAAGGCTCGGGTGAAAGCTCGATGCGAAAAACTTCTGGATTGTCGGTTTTTACTTTTTGCAAAGCCTTGTGAAGACCCACATAATCTAATTCTTTAGCCGCGTTGACTGGAACGGCCTGTGCAAATGTTTGGCCGTCTTTCAGAGTGGTAATTTTAAAACCTTCAGCGCGTGAAACTTCCAGACCGACAGTTGTTTTTTTAGGTAGGTTGTCCTGGTTTTGGATGGCTTCCTTCACGACTTGTGGAAGATCCGTTTCGACCATCATCACCTGCACAAAGGCTGACGATATCAACAAAACGGGGACAAGCTTAACCATCACGGCCAATAGCGGAGCCAAGTCCAATTCGACTTCGGCTGATCCGTGAATTCTGGGTTTAAACTTTCCGCGCATTTGAGGATCTCCTTTTTTTAAAAAAATTCTTTTATGAAGCTTTGGCAGTAGGCGGTGGAGCTTTAGTCCCGATATTTTCTTTGCCCAAGTGATCAGGAAAAATATTCTGACGATTTAAGTTAGGAACATGGCTGCCGGTCAAAAGCTCGGTCAATTTTCCGCACATTTCTGTCAGAATCTCGACCAATTGGTTTTGACGAGAGAACAAAAACGAGTACAGCACCATCGCCGGGATCGCGACCACCAGACCAAGTGCGGTCGTGTACATCGACACCGAAATCCCGTTCGCTAGCATGGCTTGTTTCTGCATTGGATCGGCCTGCGCGACAGCTTGGAACGAAATAATAAGACCGTGAATAGTGCCCAGCAGCCCCATCAGAGTCGCTACGTTCGCCAACATTGAAAGATAGTGAATGCGTTTGGTTAGCTTTGGAATGGTTTCAGACATCGCGATATCGTGCGCTTGGAAAATCGCATCGTCGTCTCGATCTGATTTTTCGAGAATTCTTTTGAAGGCATCAGCCAAAGGTTTTCCCTTCAGTTGATTGCATAGGGTCAAAGCTTCTTCTGTTTTTTTAGACAGAACCAAGGTTTGGATTTTGGTCATAAAGTCTTCTGAATTCATGCCAAAGCGGAAGAACAAGACTTGAATACGTTCCCAAGCCAAGGCTAAGGATCCAATCCCGACCAGCATTATACACCAGCCGACAACACCTGAGTCATTGATAAATTTGATCATGTCTGACATTGCTTACCCCTTTTTTTAATTCGTTAAATTAACTAGCTTTTGTTTTCTGGTTTTTTTCCAGCTCGATAATCCATGTGCGCAGCTGGGATTCGCCATCTTTGTGGACGGTGTTAAATTTGACGGCATAGTATAAAAAAGTATCGTGCTGAATTTTTTGTTTGGTCAGACGTTTGGTTAAAATTTCGGCGGTCACGTTAAAAGCTTTTTCTTTTGGGCCGGCCTTTCGAAAATGAACCGTCACTGTATCGCCAGGAAGAAGAAGAGGGTTTTCCATTTTGATCAAAGCCCCACCCAAGCTGATGTTCTCGACGACTCCGGTCCAAAAAGTTTTGTTGTCGTGGACATAGGCTTGAAAACTGCAAAAGTGGCGGTCATGTTTGCGGCGAAAAAAAACATCCGAATTAGGATCTGATTTCTCGGCCAAGCGGTTCAATCGGTCCATCGAAAACTCAGGGAGTTCGGTCAGCGCTGTCCAGGCCTCTAGATGTGGAGACCAGACGTAATCAAATCCAAACAAAGTTTTATTCTGCATCATTTGGATCATGTCTTCATATGTGTACGGTCCGTACTGGGTCTCGCCCTTAAGCACATGCCATTCGTTGGAAGTAGGAAGATCTAATTTAAGCCCCATAGAAATCGGTTTCTCCAAGTTTGACGCTTTGTTTGAATGGGACTGGACTTTATGATTGCTCATCACCATTCATTTTAGCCGGGTCACATGGTAATTCGGAAATTCAGGGTAAATACTTAATAAGTCAGAAGAAAATTTGTCGCTGCGACAAAGGTCTTTTTGTAAATGCCTGAGAAGATTTAGCTATTTTAGAATCTGAAAACTGAACCAACGTCGAAATGAAATATCTAGCGTCAAGTCAATCGACACTTTGGCGAAATCCGGTGTGTTTGCCGCGCTTTTCCAGATTTACCTGATAGGATTTTTTCGTCAATAAAAGTGACAGGAGAACGGCGATTAATTTGAGCGATCAAAAATCGGGATCAGCAATCAGGTTTAACAATAAAATTTAACAATCTTATTTAACAAAGACCGCTTTGAAAATACCGATCCAGAATGACCGACTAAAAATACCGTTCATCAGTGATCGGTCTTTTTAAAGTCTGTAAGTGCTGAAAATTTTTTTTCGTGAATTCATCACTAAAAGGCTTTTTAAAAATTGACTGATAAAGTGATGCGCGCGCCAAATTATTTTGCGCCATCAACAGTGCCTGCTGAGTCATTTGTTCAGCAATGAATTTCACGTTGAAAGACAAATCAGAAAAAGTAGTAACTGATAAATCAACTAAAACAGCGTCGCTGAGATTTTTAAAAGCACGGAAATAGGGTCGCTTTTCTTGATCGATGTCCGGAAAAATCCAAGCATTGATTTTCCAAAACGCGACTCCGAAAACACTTGTGGCCACTACGCCTGTACGAACTCCGAACTTCCATCTTTGCAAATCGGCCTGGGATTGATTCCTTGTTAGTAATTGCTGATGTTCCTCGGTCATGGCTTGAACTGTCTGTTCTCGTCCTGCAGCCACTTCAGCTTTCCTTTTGAATCCCTCAATTTCCTCTTGCAGTTCCATGCGCTGGGATTCAAGTTTTTTGATCAGATTTAGTATTGCCTCTTTTTTATTAGGGACAATAGCTAGAAAATTATTTCTGATTTTTTTGAGTCGCTGAAGTTCCGCATATTGGCTCTTTAGTTCTTCGGCGATAACAGCTTTTTCTTTAGAAAGTTCTTTTGCTCTGGATGTGCCGGTCTCGATCAGCCGATCAATCGTCCGCATTCTCTGCACCTCAGCTTCAATTTTATGAGTTAGTTCAGTATGTACTTTTGAAAAATGCTGCTGGCTTGTCGAATACTGATCGTAAGTTCGTATAAAAACCCAGGTCCCCACAAAGAATATGGCTGAATCAATCGCGTAGAGCTGGATGTTGCCCAGTTCGGTGCTGAGAGCAACGCCGCGGTCTTTCAGCAATTCTTTGATGGCTTCGTATTTAATCTTGGTTTCTTTGATCAATGTTAAAAGCTTGAAAATGTTTTCATCGGCATCTTGGATTTCTTTTTCTGTCTGCTGGATTTTTATGTATTGGGTTTGCAAGGCCGAAAAAGATTTTGAATCTAACCCAGCTAAGTTTATGGGATTGCGAAGAAAATCTTCGAAAACATCGTCAGACAGTCCTTTAGGAACAGACAAGTCCATTTCTAGCAGACGCAAGGGACCTTGATCCTTCGTAAAGTCCGCAGCGCTTGATCGAAAGTGAGTGCCAAGTAAACTCATCAAAGCCTCCTTTCTTTCCTGAGCAGCAAAGGAAAGTGGTGCTATTAATAAGTGCGTTAGATAGTATACATTAAGCAGCGTACTTAAGGCTTTTCTTTTGATAAAATGATCGTATTTTCTTTTTATTATTTTGAAGCGACCTCATAGACTTTGTCACTTGTTTTTTGAAGTCAGCTTTATCG
>JANYDD010000038.1 GCA_025359945.1 Bdellovibrio sp.
CCCCAAGAGAAATCATTTACTCGGCAAACAGGGAGATCAAATCAACGCTTTGATGATGGCTATTGGTTTTAACCTGAGAAAGATCCAAGGATCTTTCTGTCTCGAGTTTTTAGCGCCAACTTTGACTTTAATATCCGCTACGATGCAAACTATAAAGTCTAGGCTGATGCCCAATTTTAGGTTTGGTTTTTAAAAATCGGGTTTTTTCCGGGCCGACTATTCTAGACACGGCATCCTTGCCTACGTCAGCTCCTGGCCTTTGGCCAGGGCGGCATCCAGCCGCCGCTGAGGTCTAGAATAAAGGACTTTTTTTCTGACCCCGGGTTTTCCTTCGCTGAATTTTTTTTTTTTTTGGGGGGGGGGGTGTGTGCTTTTGGGGATGGGTACTTCGCTTGAAAAGCGTTGGTTGTTGTTTTTTTCATGAATTGGATTTTTATGAATCAAATTGGAATTTTTCCAGACTTCAATGAAGGCGGAAATACGGTGGAGATTTGGGTTTTTGATTGGCAAAATAAATGTTTGAATTGATTGTGAGCCAATATGTGCAGAATTTTTGAATGGTTGTGCTCCTTTGCTTTTCAACGCGGTCAACACACCCAGCGAGCTGATTGATCCTATTCAAAATAGAACAGGGATTAGAGGCCCTTAAGGCTTGCAAAGATGTGAATAAATAAAACTGGCGCTGGTTTAAAGTCCTAAAATGGCCGGAAGCCAACTTTTTTAAGTCCTTGGTCTATCCCTCAATGGCTCAAGATTCTAGTACGATATAAGAATGGACGCTAGCGACTGCCGCCACTTTTCGGGTTACTCTCCCTGCCGAAAAAATTATATCTGTGATTCCAAATGTCCTCACTATCAAAGTGTGAAGCAAGCCATTTTGTTTGTTCATCTGGGAGCCTTGGGAAGTGTGGTCCGCAGCACCGCGCTTTTGCCTGCAATCAAACGAAAACATCCGAACTCTGTTCTGATTTGGGTCACGGATCAACCTTCGGTCGCATTGCTGAAAACGCATCCGATGATAGATCGGGTGGTGGCCTCGGGCTTTGAAAATCTTTTGCCGTTTCAAGGGATCGAATGGGATGCCGCTTACATTTTGGATAAGTCCCCCTCGGCCACGGCACTGGCGGATTGGTTTCAAATAAAAGAAGTATTTGGATTTCGTTCGCACAAAAAAAATTTTTCGATCGTACCTGCCACCCCAGCTGCCGATGAGTTATGGCAGTTGGGTCGCGACAATCAAAAAAAATTTTTTGAAAACAAAAAAAGTGAACTTAGACTTTGTCACGAAGCTTTAGAGCTTGGGCCCTACCTTCGGGATGAGTACGCTTTGTTTCTGACGGATCTAGAGACTGAACAGGCCCGTACACGTCGAGCGAACTGGTTAGAAGATCATTTGCAACCAGTGATTGGGATCAATACCGGTTGCAGTCCAGCGATTCCGTATAAAAAATGGACCATTGCGTACCATCGCGATTTGATTTTAAAACTGAACGATCGCGGTTTTAAAAATATCGTTTTATTGGGTGGCAACAGCGAAACTGAACGCAATCAGCAAATTGGTTTGCGATTGCCGGTTTCACTTAGCGATACCCAATCCGGCTTGCGAGATGGTTTGGTCAGCGTTCAAGCTTGCGATCTAATTATTTCCGGTGACAGCTTAGGTATGCACTTAGGAATTGCTCTGAAAAAATTTGTCGTCGCGTGGTTTGGTCCCACTTGCGAACAGGAAATCGACCTGTTCGATCGGGGGGCCAAAGTTTTATCTAAGGCTCCGTGTGGGCCTTGTTGGAAGAGAAGTTGTCAAAAAGAAACCATGTGCTATGATTTAGTCTACCTTTCTGAAATTATCGCATCAGTCGAAAAGGGAATGGCTTGGTGGAAGGAAAACAACAGTTCTTGGTTATCCAAACCGCTTTCCTCGGAGATCTTTTACTAACTATTCCACTTCTTAGAAATTTAAGGCGCCTCTGGCCGGAATCCGAAATAACTTTATTGGCTCGCTGGGGCTTGGGTGCCTTATTGAAAGACTTGGGACTAGTTGATTCGCTTGAATCAGTGAAAAAAAAGGATCAAGACTCGTACCGCGAATTTTCTCGCAAATACAGTTCGACTGTTTTTGATTTGATCTTCTGCCCTCACAGTTCGCTGCGCACAACTTTTTTCTTGAACCAGCTTCATGCGAAACGTAAGATTTGTTTTTCAGCTCCCAGTTTATTTTTATTTAAAGATATTCAAAAAGTAAAAAAAAATAAAAAACTTCCGGAGTCCCTTCGCAACTTGCAGTTGCTGTCTTCCTTTGACAGTGATTTAAATTTATTTTTATCCGACGCTTCGAGAAACTGGGCCCAGCCTGAACCCCAATTTGGTCTTGGCTTAAAAACCATCTCGCCGTTTTCTTTTTTTCAAGGCTTGTCACCACAACACCTTGAAATTGTTTCCATGAATTTGCGAAAAGAAATCCAGGATCGGTTTGGACCCAGCAAAAAAAGTTTTAAATCTCCTTACATTGTTTTTTTTCCGGGAAGCTCGTGGGCGACCAAAGAATGGGGGATCGCTCAATTTGTAAAGTTGGCAAAAGCTTATCAAAAAAAAGACACGATGATTTTGCTGTTGGGTTCTGAAGATGATTTTACTGATGCTCAAGAAATTGAAACCCAAGTCAAAGCAGAAGGTTCAGGCCCAGGCATAGAAAACTTGTGCGGTAAATTGCCTTTGCAAGAAACTCTACAAATTTTACTTCGCTCGCAGTTGGTCGTAACGAACGACAATGGTGGTCAGCATCTAGCAAGTTTAGTTGGGGTTCCAACGTTCTCAGTTTTTGGCCCCACTTTAACGGATTTTGGATTTGCGGCATGGAATCCACTAAGTGTCGCGATTGAAAACCAAAAATTACCCTGTAGGCCCTGCAGCAAGCATGGGTCTAAGCTTTGTCCCTTGGGAACTCACGAGTGCATGAAAACCCTAAAACCCGAGCTGGTCGAACAGATCATCGAACAAACTCGATTTTAACGTTTTTTCTCCGCCGTTTAATTTCTATTTAATTTTATTTTTCACAAATGCGAATGCATTGCCTGTGCATTGCCTGAACGCTTCACTATTGGCTGGTCTTGAAACGAGTTGATGATGTTTTTGACGGTGGTGAAAAGATTTCAATTTCAACCCATGCTATGCCATTCAGTGCCAGGAAATGTTATGGTGGCGGTTCTTTTCGATTTCAAATAAGGAAGGTCCAATGAAACGTTTTATAGCTGTATTGATGATTGTGGCTTCCCCTCTGGTCCAGGCTCAAAGAGCCTATCCGACCTTAACTCCACTAGTTCCGCTCACAGACGAAAATGGTAACCCCATAGCTCAAGCCAATGAAGACCGGGCTAGACGAGCGATTTCCATTACGCAAATTAACAGTCAGACAGAATCCAGTGGTAAAATTCAATTGGTAAGGTTGAACTCGCAATACAATGAATTCCTCAAATCTAGAGAAGCTGATAACCATCCATCAGGTGTCCAGGTTTTGAGTTCGCAAGACAAAAACTGTGGGCCATTGATCCTCCATGCTTACGAACGAAATGTCGAAAAATATTTGGCGGTTACTAAAATTGATATTCGCAATATTGATATAGGTCTAAAATCTTTGCGAAGCTGGAGTTTTGGAGCAGGCCCGCTGGCCGTCGCATCGGGTGTCACCAATAGTTCTCCTGAGCCAAAGCTGAGTGGGATTCAAATTCCCATTTATTTTGACTCTTTTATTGAAGGCCAAATCATTTTCTTGCCTTGGACCCAACACACTAACTTCACCTTAAATCAGGCGGGAATTCTTATAGTCAACAACCTGCGCACCACTAAAACCGGAGAGACCTCTGCGACCTACCAAATAGAGATGACTGATGTCCAATACTCGCAAGTTTTTATTGAAAGAATAGCTGACTTGAGCACCGTTAACATCGCGGGATATTTAAACGAATACAACCTGAGACAATTCTCTCTGCAGGTCGTCGCCGCGAGACTAGAAAAAATGATTGAGCAATCACCCGAGCTCAAACAGGATATTCAAAAAATTCTTATATTTGCGGCCCTTGTGAAACCCTCTGGTATAAAATGACCCCCTGGCCTGGATTTATGCCTGAACATCCCTGCAACGTTTTTTGATCAGTCTAAAAAGTAGTTTTTTGTTTTTTTGAATCCGCAGGGATGGCTTCGAGGATCCTTAGATTCTTTCGAGTGTTCATTGAGCCGCAAACATCCAGGTCTATACTTTTTAGACTAATGGAAAGTGATGCAATAATGTAAACGGATGCTTTATGGGAATGAATCGATATCTCACTATACTCGGGGTAATATTTCTATCTGGATGTCGTTGGCATTTCAGGCCGGAATCCTCAACATCGGTGGCTTTATGGCCGTTCACCGATTCGTTTCGCACGTCACAGGCTTTGCCACCTTTTTCGGTTACGAAATAAATCAAGCCGATAAGACCCACGCTTTTGGAATGCTAGCTGTCCCACTATTTTTTCTTTTAGGCTTTATGCTTAGCGCGCAGCTTGTGGACATCAGATTGAAGCTTCATATGCGACCTAAATATTATATCACTTTTGGACTTATTTTTTTTCTTATCTGCGTTGTTTTTGGATTAGGAATGATGGGGTACTTTGGAAAGTTCGGAGAACCATTAGAGGTTTCTCGCGATTACACGTTGCTCATTTTACTCTGCTTAGTTTGCGGTATTCAAAACGGTACAATCGCCACAGTTTCAAAGTCGATCATTCGCACTACTCACTTAACCGGCGTAACAACCGATCTCGGCATTGGAATTATTCGATTCTTGAATCGACATAAGCTCAAAGGCGAAATCGGCAACGAAGTCGAAGCTAATCTTATGCGAGCCGGGATTATCTTTTTCTTTGGATTTGGTTCAGTCTTCGGCGGCTACGTTTTTAGCAAGGTTGGATACGCAGGTTTCTTCGTTCCCGTTCTAACATCAGGTCTTTTATTCGCCTTGATGCTCTATTTTCAAATGTTTAGAAATAAGCTTGCCGCCCCATTGACCCTTACCCGCAAGGTACAAAAATGAACTTTATGACCTCTGAGGAATTCTAGTATTCACGAAATGGAGAATGGGTTCAATTCGATGAAAATCTAGCAACTGCGGAATTAACGAATTTTTGCGTCAATCAATTAGGTGAGGTTCTTTTTTTAGATCTACCAGAAGAAGGATAGCTTGTTCGATAGGGCGAAGTTGCCGCAGAGATGGAAAAAAATCCGGGATGAAGTCTGTTCCGCTTTTTCTTACGTATGCACATGACGCCACCTACCTGTCGTGTTCGACTGGAGCGCATTCAAGTCGACAATATTCGACAAGGCGAATTTGCTGGCGTCATGTGCATAGGTAGGCGCTTTTTTGTTAATCGGACTTTTGGGTCGGGGACCTTTCGCTAAAAAATGCGCCCGCTGCATTCAAGTTTGATCGGCAATAATTCTCGAAAGCTGATGAATCTTTGTACTTTCTAGCCCAGGTTATTCTTCGGCTAGCAAGTCTTTGACTTGAATTCCATACTTTCTCATTTTCCGCAGAAGCGTATTTTTAGGAATATTCGCGCGGGCTACGGTTTGATTTATTTTTCCTGAATTGGCCTTTAGGGCTTCGACAATAAATTCTTTTTCTTTTTCGCCCTTCCATAATTCGAAATCAAAGGACCCTCCGTAGTGCCCGGAAGATATTCCACTCGTTGAGCCTCCTACGGCAATTGATGCCGCAGGAACTGTCGGCTGAGACTGCGCCTTCACCACGTCGGGCAAACTGTTGAGTGAAATCTTTGATCCTGCTTCTAGAATAAATGCACGTTCAATCACATTCTCCAGTTCGCGAATATTTCCGGGCCACCGGTGTTTTCGCAAACCGGTCAGGGCCTCGTCGGTCATTCCGATGATCGGCGAATCTGGATGATGCGGTTTTAATTTTTGAATAAAATGTTCGACCAAAAAGGGCAGGTCATCTAATCGTTCTCTCAAAGGGGGTAAAAACAAAGGCATCACGTTCAGACGGTAGAAAAGATCTTCGCGGAAACGACCGTCTTCGATCATTTTTTCTAGATTCCTATTGGTGGCCGCGATAATTCGCGCATTTGTTTTTACTTCGCGGGTGCCACCAACAGGAATAAATTTTTTCTCCTGAAGTACTCGCAACAGTTTCACCTGCATCTCGGGACGAAGTTCTGCGATTTCGTCTAAAAACAAAGTTCCGATATTGGCCATCTGAAATTGGCCGATGCGACGCTCGACCGCGCCAGTGAACGCGCCTTTTTCGTGCCCAAAAAATTCACTCTCGACTAAATTTTCTGGAATCGCTCCACAATTGATCGCCACAAAAGGGCCGGTCTTTCGGGGCGAGTTAATATGAATGGCCCGCGCGACAAGTTCTTTGCCGGTTCCGTTCTCACCGCGAATCAATACAGTGGTGTCGACTTTGCAAAGTTTGTAGATCAGTTTAAAAATCTCTTTCATTTTTTCAGATCGCCCGACAAAATCAGAATCCAAATCATCGTCAAAAACGGGTTGCGATAAAACCAATTCTTCGACCAAAGATTGAGCTTCTAAACTTTTTCGAATAATCTCGTTCAGCTTTGCGGATTGAATCGGCTTTTCAAGATAGTCGTAAGCGCCTTCTTTGATCGCGATGACCGCGTCCTGCAAATTACTGTGCGCGGTCATGATAACCACGAAGGTTCTGGGGTCGTGTTCTTTGATCAAGGCCAGAGCTTCCAAACCAGACATTTGCGGCATCCGAACATCCATTAAAACTAAATTAAAAGTTTCTTTTTTAACTTGTTCGATCGCTTGCAAACCGGTTTCAGCTTCAGCGATATGCAGGTCAATATCCGTGAGTAAATTCTTGAGTAGCGATTTTACGCCGTTTCGTAATTCGGCTTCATCGTCGACGATTAAAATTTTTAAATTCTTCATCAGTGTTCCTTTATTTTGCAACCACTTTAACTAGCATAGGTAGGAATGGTAAAAGAAATTTTTGTACCTTGTCCCAGAACGCTTTCTGCAGACACTTGCCCGCCGTGAAGCTCGACAAAAAATTTTACTAAATACAAGCCTAGCCCGCTGCCCTTTGTTTTTAAATCTTGATCCTGACCACGCGCAAATTTCAGCCAGACGGCTTTAAGTTCTTTTTCAGAAATGCCATAGCCCTGATCCTGAATAACAAACTGAACTCCATCGCTCAGTTCCTGGGACTGAATTTTGATTATGGTGTGATCCGATGAATACTTAATCGCATTCTCGACCAGATTCAAGATCACTTCCCTGATCAATTGCGGATCAATCTCGATGGTGAACAGCGGTTCTAGGGATTTTTCAATGCGAATCTTTTTCTCTAGTGCTAAAGGTTCGATGACTTGCAAGGCTTCAAGGATAATCTGATTCAGGTCACAGATTTCTCGATGAATGCGAAAATCCTGGGCCTCGACGCGCATCACTTTCAGAATCGACTGAATATAACGATTCAGCTCGTGCCCATAGGTTCGCAAAGATTCAAAATCTCGGCGCGTTTCAGATTCCAGCGATCCCGTCAGCCGGCGGTCCACGATCGATTGAATCTTTGCAATGGGCGTCTTTAAATCGTGCGAGATCAGCGATACAAAATTATTTTTTAATATTTCAAGGTCTGTTTGGTTTTTACTTTCCATTTCTAAATAAATATTTCTTTTTTCGGTTTCGTTGGATTGATAACCTGAAATAATAATCCAATTTGATACCAGCATCACCCAGGGGGCTAGCACCGGCACCCAAAAACAGTAGGTATCAAAAATCCACGCCGAAAAAGCCGCCAAAATCATCCCCTCAAAGACAAACAAAATAATGGCGATCGTTTGGGGGTAAGCCTTTAACAAAGTCAGGTTAAAAATAAATAGAAAGAATAATCCCAGAAAATAAATCACATGCGGGGCTCGCCGGATCCACAAGCGCGACAGCATATTTTCGGCGATTTGAGCCGTCAGTTCAATTTTTGACGACAACCCCAGCGGCGTCAGCACGGTGTGCGAAGGGGCTTCGGTGCCGATAAGAATAATCTTTCCTGTTAGTTTTTCTAAAGGAATACGATTTTCTAAAAATTCTTTCATGGAATACTCTGTGTAGGTGTCGCGCGGCCCGCGGTAATTAATTGTCTTGGTGGTTGTGCCGGTTAAATGCCGGTCCGTGATTTTTTCAATCATATGGGGAAAATCATTTTGCAAGTTCACCATTTTTCGAACAACGCCGTCTTCGTCTTTATAGAAATCATTGCGAGCGACATTGGATTCGTCGCTATTGGTCCACAATGGTTTTGACCTCGAGTCCGAACTAGAAGTCGACTGCGCCCAAACAATGCGAGGGTCTTGAAAAATTTTTCGCTGTTCTTCGGTGATGGGCGTTGTTTTTAAATTCTTTCCAAAAAATAAAGTGATGCCGATTTTTTTGGGTTCCGCGTGCAGCAAAGTGGTCAACAAGTCTTGCCAAAGTTTTTCATTCCACAGAACGCGGTCGGTGATGTCGTCGACTTCATGAATTGAAATCAGCGGATTAATTCGACTTTCAAAAAGACTTGGAAAATCCTCGGGCCGAATTTCTAAAAGAATAATTTCCGAGGTCGCTTTTTGCGGTCCCCGCAGTTGAAAACGAATGTCGTAGGTGCTGGAATCATCGTTTGAAACAAATAAGCAGCTCAACAAAAAACCGACCAGTCCTCGCCAAAATAAGCTCCAATATCCGCGCAATTTCAGGCGCAGTCGGACGGTAAAATGATCACGTTTTTTCATTGTGGTGCACCATATCAAATGCGGATAACTATTCAAGTTTTTTTCATTTGTGAATAACACTCTACGGGTGGCCATCATGAAAGTTTTTGCAGATTTAAAGACCAGCTCTGCCGATTGGCTTCAACACACAAACGGTTGTGTTCTTACTGTCGGAAATTTTGACGGTGTTCATTTGGGACACCAAAAATTGATCCGACAGACCGTCGAAACAGCCAAAGCGCTTCAAAAGCCCGCGGTGGCTTTGACTTTTTCGCCTCACCCGGCCAGTTTTTTTTCGAAAGTAGCCACACCACAAGCCGTTAGTTGCGATCGCCTTTTTGATGAGGACGATCGCGTTCAACAAATGGCCAATCTGGGTCTAGATGCCTTCATCATTCAACCCTTTGACCAACCGTTTTCGTCGCTTTCGGCGCTGCAGTTCTTAGATCTGCTTCAGCGGGCGACCCAGTTTTCGCATTTCGTCGTTGGGGATGATTTTCGTTTTGGGCATAAAAAACAGGGAGACACTTCCTTCTTGCGTCAACTGGCTGAAAAGAAGCAGTTCAAACTAGATCTTTGCGAAGACTTTCTTTTTGGCGGCGAAAAAATTTCAACATCACGGATTAAAAAAACGCTGCAAAATACGGGCGACTTGGCCGAAGTGTTACCCCAATTAGGAAGAAACTTTTCTTTACGTGGCTGGGTCATCGCTGGCGACCAAAGGGGTCAAAAGATCGGTTTTCCCACAGCCAACTTGAAACCCACCGTGGGCTTTGCTCCTGCATTTGGAGTTTACAAAACCAGAACCCAAGTTCGCAGCGAAAATTTTTCTTCGATCACGAATGTTGGAAAGACGCCGACGTTTTTATCTGCGGTGGTAAAGATCGAAACCCATATATTTGATTTTTCCGATTCGCTTTACGATCAGTGGATCGAGGTCGAGTTTCTGACCTTCCTTCGTCCAGAAAAAAAATTCGAAAGCCTTGAGGCCCTCCAAAATCAAATTCGTTCAGATATCATCAAAGCACAGCTATGAATTTATTTTTTGAAATTGAAGATTCTTTGCGAGTGCCTTTGCAGCCGTTTTTGGCCAAGACACCCCAGCTTAAAAATTTTCAAGGCACATTAGTTCCAAAACCCACAGAAGATTTTTTTAATTTTTGGCAAACCACCTTGAAAGATCGTAAGCCAGTTTTACTTCCTTTCAGTTTGTCAGAAGCGTATTTTAGTCAAGCGACACATCAATCGTTGACCGCGCGAGAAGTCGGCAGTGTGGATGTTCTTTTTTTTGAGGATGCTCAGTGGCTGAGTTCGTGTCTGTTGCGAGAGGCTCTGGTTGATTTGATTCCCAACGAGATCAAGGATCTGAGCGTTTTAAGCAAGGGCTTTATTTCAGGAATCAACGAGTTGGCGGCGGTGTCTGTTTCAGCCATGTCGTATTTGGGCTTTAGAAAAATCGGTCTGATTGTTGAAGAAAAAAAATCCGCTCAAAATTTCTTGAATCAAGTTCGCAAAAAATATTTTGGCATTGAATTTATTTTGTACGACGAAGCTGATTTAACTTTGCTACCCAACCAGGGATCGTTTTTAATTAACCATTTGCCGCTTTCAGAAATGCTGTCGATGGAGGAAACTTTGTCTTATTTAAATTTTTTGGGCGCCGAAAGTCTGGTTATGAACACGGAGCTTTTTCCCTTAGATCAAATTTTAATCGAGGAAGCCAAAGGCGTTAATCTTAAATCAATTACCGCCGGCCGCTATTGGGGCTATCGTGATTATTTATTCTTAAAAAAAATGGATCCCCATTTCGAAATGCCCTTTTCTAAGTACTTGGGTTTGTGGGAATCTCATTTGGAGTCTGTTCAGCCTCAGCCAGAATAATTCAGACTAAGGTCCAGTAATATATCCTTGATAATTCATGCTAAAATAGAAGATCAAAGGAAGTTCCTTCTATGTCGGCAATAAAATTAGGACAAGCTTTAGTTAAAACCGGTTTTATAAAACCGGATCAATTGGCAAAGGCCTTAGATGAACAGAAAAAAACCAATACCAAATTTACGCAAGTTCTCATCGGTCAGGGGTTCAAAGAAAATGATATTTTAAAAGCATTGGCGCAGTACTTTCAAGTGCCATCAATTGATCTTTCGGCCTTTAATATTCAACAATCTGTTTTGGATTTAGTGCCCAGAGAATTGTGTGAGAAAAATCTTTTGATTCCCGTGCAAAAAGTCGGAACCAATTTGGTCGTCGCCTTTGCCGATCCATCGAATATTTCCGTTAAAGATGATCTTCGTTTTATGACCCGCTGTAAAATACAAGCTGTTGTCACCACCGAGATTGCGATCGGCGTGGCGCTAGAAAAATATCACGGGCAAAAGGTTCAAGAGCTTTCCCAAGTTATGGACAACGCCGATTCTGACGAAGATTTTGTGGTTCAAAACACCGAAGTGATCGACAACGATAAAGCCACGATCGATGAACCCATCATCAAATTTGTGAATGCGGTGATGATGGAAGCCGTTCGTAGAAAAGCTTCTGATATTCACTTCGAGCCTTACGAAAAAAGATTTCGCGTTCGTTACCGAATTGATGGCAATATGATCGAGGCCGCGGCTCAGCCGCCGCAAGTGGGCCCGGCGATTTCCAGTCGATTAAAAATCATGTCAAAAATGGATATCGCTGAACGTCGCAGACCTCAAGATGGTCGTATCAAAGTTAAATTCAAAGCTGGGCAAGATTTAGATTTTCGGGTCAGTGTTCTGCCAACGATGTGGGGCGAAAAAGTAGTTTTGCGATTGTTGGATAAAGCCAATTTGCAGCTGGACATGACCAAGCTAGGATTTGAGCCCGAGGATTTAAAGATTTTCAAAGAAGCCATTCAGCAACCTCAAGGACTGTTGCTGATTACGGGCCCCACGGGGTCAGGAAAAACCACCACAATCTACTCTGCGCTTTTCGAATTAAATAAATCAGACGTGAATATTTCTACGGCCGAAGATCCCGTGGAGTTTAACTTAGAAGGAATTAATCAAGTTCAGATGAATCCGGATATAGATTTAAATTTCTCGAACGCGCTAAGAAGTTTTCTCAGGCAAGATCCTGATATTATTATGGTGGGAGAAATCCGAGATTTAGAAACCGCCGAAATTTCGATGAAGGCCGCTAGTACCGGCCATATGGTGGTCAGCACCCTACACACCAACGATGCTCCGCAAACAATTAGTCGATTAGTTGATATGGGAATTCCGCCTTACATCGTGACTTCGACGCTGACACTGATTGTGGCGCAGCGGTTAGTGGGCCGAGTTTGTGATGCGTGCAAGGCTCCGGTGGATGTCCCGCCACAAGTGTTGATTGATTTGGGCGCAGTGCCTGAAGAAACCAAAGAATATAAATTATTTAAAGGCCGTGGCTGCCCGACTTGTAACAATAGTGGAATTAAAGGTCGTTTAGCGATTTTTGAAGTGATGAAGCTGACGGATCGAATGAAAGAATGCATTCTTAAAGGCGGTAACTCGATGGAGCTTCGAAATTTGGCGCGCGAAGAGGGAATGCGAACTTTGCGAAGATCCGCGCTCTTGAAATTAAAACGGGGCGAGACCACAATCGAAGAAGTCGTGAACAGCTCAATCAAGGATTCAACATGAAAATATTAAAACCACTTTTAGAAATAATGATGGAGTCTCAAGGGTCGCAAGTGATGCTGAATTCGCGCAACCAAACTTTTGTCAAAAAAAGTAAAAGCTGGACGCCCACCACACGCGATATTTTACAAAAGACCGATCTAAAAATGCTGGTCAATGATTTTTTGACCGCTGAAGAGTCCCATGAATTTAAAAAAAATAATTACCTTCAAAAATTCTCTGATGTTTCGCCTTTTTCGATCTTGGTGCAAATCACCAAGCATCATGATTACTACCAAATTCAGATCGATGCGGCCGAAGAGACTTTAAAAATATTAAACTCGTGGAATTTGCCGGCTAGTTTTCCGGATCTGTATTTATCTGCCCAGTCTTTAAATTTTGTGCAAAGTTCTCAAAGCCTGGCCTTGGACCTTTATCGCCAAGCTATACGTAGTGAGCTGTCGCAGAAAAAACGAGTGTCAGTGATTGAATTGACCTCTGGATCGCCGACAGCCGAAAGCGAAAGCCATCCGTTTTTGCTTTCGATTCCCATCGAAAAAATGGAGCATTTGCCTGAAGCCGACGTCGTTTTTTTGAACATCAAAGATCTTTCTGAACTGTCCAAGGCTTATCAGCTTTCACAAAAGGGTTATGCGGTAGTTTGTTTTCAAAAAACGGCACAGCTACAGAATTTGTTGCAGAATGTTTCAGACGTTTTGGATCCGCGACCACAGGTCGGGTCCCGTTGGTTTTCTCAAGCGTTTGGGTCTGCGATAGGTGTGGTGCTGGCGCCAGGGCTAGAGTCTTTGAAAGTTCCAGTCGCAGAAGTTTTAATAAAAACTTTGTCTATGAAAAAAAATATGTTGGAAAATCAGTGGGATTTAGTTTGGGAAGAACAAAAGACTTCTGGAGACCGCACCGGAATGAGGTCTTTAAACCAAGCCCTGTTTCAAATGCTGATCAAAAGAAAAATTGATCTCAAAGAAGGTTTTCAGTTGTCGCCAGATCCAGTGGATCTAGATCTTCAGCTTAAGAAAGTTGGTTTTTAAAAGTGGCGAAATTCCTTTTCAAAGCGAAAGCCGCTAATGGCAAAATTCAAGTTGGGCAAATCGAAGCCCTGGATGAAAATGACGTCAAATCCAGGCTTAAACAAAAAAATTTAGTTACTTTGCAGGTGGTTAGAGGCGGCGGATCCGGAATTTCCGCTACCAGACCCAGTGGCGGAGGTCTTTTCGAACCGACGTTAGGGACCAGGGATTTGCTGATCTTCACACGCCAATTCGCTACTTTAATTAGTGCGGGTATCCCGATAGTTGACGGCTTAAAAATTTTAAGTGAAGGAAAAAGAAACGTAGTTATCAAAGACGCTGCGCTGAAGGTAAAGGAATCTATCGAGTCCGGAAAAAAATTAAGTGATGCCATGCTTTCGCATCCGAAAGTTTTTGATAAGCTTTTCGTCAATATGATTCGTGCCGGCGAAGAGGCCGGTATCTTGGATCAAATTCTTTTGCGATTGGCTACTTATCTAGAGAAATCCGATAAAATTAAAAAACAAGTTAAGTCAGCCATGTTTTATCCGGCCATGGTTTTGGTGGTGGCCATTGCAGTGGTTTCTGGTTTGCTTTTTTTTATCGTTCCCAAGTTTCAGGACATGTACAGGGGGATGGGCAAAGAGCTTCCGGGTCTGACTCAGTTTATCGTGAATATGTCGAACACGATTCAAGCCAAGTGGTATATAATTTTCGGTATTGTCTTCGCCGTTCCGTACCTGATTTCGACCTACTATAAATCGCCGCAGGGAAGAGAAACCATCGATCGCTATTTGATTTATTTTCCGGTGATAGGCCCTGTGATCCAAAAGGCTTCGATCGCGCGAATGACCAGAACGCTGTCTACGCTTTTATCGTCAGGGGTCGGAGTGGTTGAAGCTTTAGAAATTTCAGCACGAACATCTGGCAACAAAGTGGTCGAAGATGTGCTGATGCGAAGCAAAGATTTCGTGATGAGCGGAAAACCTTTGGCATTGCCCCTAAGTCGAGAAGCGATCATTCCAGATATGGTTTCGCAAATGATCACAATCGGAGAACAATCCGGAACCTTAGACGGAATGCTAGCTAAAATCGCTGATTTTTACGAGGACGACGTCGAGAGTGCGGTCAAAACAATGACCCAAATGATCGAGCCCCTGATGATGGTTTTCATCGGAGGCATCATCGCATTTATCGTGGTGGCCATGTACTTACCAATCTTTAATATGGGTAATATTGTCGGCGCTCAATAGGAGATGGACCAATTTTTGTTCTAAAGCGAGTATGAAACCATCCCAAAATATTTTTTCAATTTTAAGTCAGTACGGCCAACTGTTTATTTATTTTTTTCTTTTTCTATTTATTTTGTTTTTTCAAATCGGAATTCAGTCCTTTAGTTCAGCAGAAATTTTAGTTTCATTCTATTCTGTCATTGCGATCGGGGTAACTACGCAGTTGATTTGTCTTTTTGGATTGCAAAGCAGCAGTCTCAGAAAGTGGTTAGAAAGGGCCTTACTTTTTTTGGATCTGGTTTTTATTTCGTATTTAAATCTTAAATTTAATTTAAGCACTTCGCTTTTTTTTAGTTTAAGTCTTTTTTTAATTTTTTTAGGCGCCTGGAAATTAAATTATCGATTTCTTCTCATCTACGCGACATTAGCTTCGGGATTATTTTTGACGCAAAGCTGGTGGCAGGAGGATTTTAAAACCTCGGTTTACTTTACCCAAGTGCTATTTTACCTGGTCGCTTTTTGGTGCCTGGCGTATTTTTCTTTGCGACTTCGAGAGATTTTTGAAAGCCAGCAATCAGGATTTGAAGACCTTAGAAATCTCAACGAGCTGATTGTTGAAAGCATGCCCACTGGATTGCTGTTGTTAAGCGCCGATGGCACGATCCAGCTGGCTAATAAAAAAATGGAAGACTATTTTTCTTGGAATGCGAATTCTGAAAAAATCTTCCAATATTTTCCAGATTTAGCCAAGCGCTGGTCGCCCGATCAAGCCCCTATTGAAAAAGAAATTGATTTTTTAAAACAAGGCGCGGAAGTCAAGCATCTTAAATTTGCATTTTATCCTTTAGTGACCGGCCAATTGTTGGCGCTGGTTTCAGATTTAACTCTGGTCCGAAAATTAGAGGATCAACTTAGGCAGTCAGAAAAAATGTCGGCAATTGGTCAACTGGCGGCGGGCATCGCCCACGAAATTCGAAATCCACTGACTGGGATTAGTGGAAGTCTTGAACTGTTAAGCCCGCAAACGCTGACAGACGAAGATCAAAAACTAAAAAAAATAGTTCTGCGCGAGATCCAAAGACTCAATTTATTAATCTCGGACTTTTTGGATTTCGCAAAACCAGACAAAGTTCCTAACAGTAAAGTTGAATTGAAACCGCTTTTGGAATCCGTAATTTTTAATCTGCAACCGATCGCTCGGCAGCAGTCGATCGAAATTCAATTCAAAGAAACCCAGGTCCCTGCGATTCTAGGAGACGAAAATTCTTTGAACCAATGTTTTTTAAATTTTATTAAAAACGCCATCGAAGCATCGGCCGCCAGAGATTCAATTTTAGTGAACTTGAGCCAAGATTCAGAACATGTAGTCGTTCGAATTTTGGATCAAGGGCCGGGGATGGACGCGGCAACTCAAAAGAAAATGTTTGATCCTTTTTTTACCACAAAAAATAAAGGCACGGGTCTAGGGCTTGCGATGACCTACAAAATTTTAGAATCTCACCAAGCTAAAGTCGAGGTCGAGAGTTCTCAAGAAAAAATCCATCACGGCACCGAGATCAAAGTCTTTTTTAAAAAAATCAGAGATTGAACTTTTTCTCGGGTCTCTTGAAAATAGAAATATACAGAAGTAGGTGCAGATGAAGCCACGTGTTCTAGTTGTTGATGACGAAGATTCAATTCGCGAATTTCTTGAAATTATGCTTCGCAAAGAAGGCTACGAGATTGCCTTGGCCAGCGACGGTGAAATGGCCAAGGACCTGATTTCAAAAAAAACTTTTGATCTAGTGATTTCTGATTTGCAGATGCCTAAAATGAATGGCATCGAGCTTTTGAAATACGTCAAGGACAATTATCCCGATCTAGTTTTTATGATGATAACGGCTTTTGGAACGACCGAAAACGCTGTCGAAGCCATGAAGATGGGCGCTTACGATTACATCACCAAGCCCTTTAAAATTGAAGAAGTTAGAATTAATATTCAAAATGCTTTGCGATCAAAAAATTTGGAACTCGAAAACCGCATTTTAAAAAAAGAATTAGTTAAAGAATTTAGCTTTCAAAATTTGATCGGAAATTCTGAAAGCATGCACCGAATTTTTGATCTGATTCGCAGGGTTTCGCAGTCTCCTACAAACGTGCTGATCACTGGATCCTCGGGAACCGGAAAAGAAGTTGTAGCTAAAGCCATCCATTACAATGGGGCCTTGCACGACAAACCATTTGTCACCATCAATTGCGGTGCCATCCCCGAAAACTTGATGGAATCCGAAATGTTTGGGCACAAAAAAGGCGCGTTTACCTCGGCAGTAAATGACAAACAGGGTTTATTCGAAGTTGCTGACGGCGGAACTTTATTTTTAGACGAATTGGGCGAACTGCCACTAACGATTCAGGTGAAACTTTTGCGCGCCATTCAAGAGAGAATCATTCGGCGTGTGGGCGCCACAGAAGATATCAAGGTCGACGTTCGAATTATTGCGGCGACCAATCGCGATTTGGATAAAATGGTTGCTGACGGAACTTTTCGTCAGGATCTTTTCTACCGGCTGAACGTTATTAATATAAAGACTCCCTCGCTGAAAGAGCGCAAAGAAGATATCCCGATTTTAGCAGCACACTTTCTAAAAAAATATAACGAACGCTTAAGAAAAAATATTCTCTCGATCAGCGACGAGGCCATGGAGATTATTAAAAATTACGATTATCCCGGAAACGTGCGCGAACTTGAGAATCTGATTGAAAGAACCGTAGCCCTTGAAGCAGGTGCCACGATTTTGCCCGAAAGCTTGCCAGCGATGGTCAACACTTCGAACGGCAGAAAGCTTGCGTCCAGCAGCGATATCGAAGTGGGTCCCGCGGGGATCGAGCTAGACAAAGTCATGGGTCAAATCGAAAAAGAATTGATCGTCAAAGCCATTCATCAAGCGGGGGGGATCAAAAAGAAAGCGGCCAAGCTTTTGCAGATCACCTTTCGATCGATGCGCTACCGAGTCGAGAAATACAATCTGGGTGTTCTTGACGACGACGAACTGGATGACTAAGGTCATTCACTCCATCCGCTTTTTCAAATGACCTCATAGCTCAACTGGATAGAGCTACGGTTTCCTAAACCGTAGATCCCCGTTCAAGTCGGGGTGAGGTCACCAACCTTCGTCCAGTATTTTTTTCAATTCACACTCAGATATGTATGCCATAAACATACAATTGTATGCTGTAAGAATACATATGAATTTACTTGCACAACTCTTATCAAGCCAAGTTAGATCCGAAATCTTTCGACTGCTTTTTGACGGCCGTAAGCCTTCAATTCATTTGCGCGATCTTCAGAGACAATCTGGCTTATCCATCGGAACGATTCAAAAGGAAATCGCCCACATCAAAAATTTGGAAGTTGTAACCAGCGAGCGCGATGGCAATCGGCTCTACTTTACGGCAAATTCTGATCATCCTCTTTACAAAGAAATTTGTGGCCTTGTCGAAAAAACCTCGGGAGTTGCAGAAAGACCAATTCTATCAAGAAAGAATTTAGCAGCGGAGGAGTTTTGATCGGCCTTCATTTGAAATTTGAATGCGGCTTCCATTTCAAGCTTAACGTCTGCCAATTCCTTTTTCAGCAACGAAGAGAAGAAAAAAAATGGAGAACCCCCGACCTGTTCTCAAATTTTAAAGTCTTCTCTCCAATCAAACGACCGCGCTCCACTCTACCGGTCGAGAAAGCATTGGCTTCTAGATTATAGTTAGGCCGCGGACTTAACTTCCAAAATTAGCTGATAGCCTAAAGTATTTAAAATTCGGTGAATGGTCTCAATCGTGGGTGTGCGGCGATGATCACCACTTTCGAGACGAGCGATCATGGGTTGGCTGACTTTCGCTTTATTAGCCACCTCGGCTTGTGAAAGTCCCACCTTTTCACGAAGATCTCGGATCAAATGAGCAATTTGAAGGTAAAATCGTCTCTCTTCGTAAGCGATTTTGAATTCTTCATTTTTCTCATACTTTGAAACCAATTGATTTAAAGACCTACTTGGATTTTTCTTTTTCATGATAACACCTCTTTGAGTCGTTTACGGGTTACTTCTAATTCCTTTTTTGGAGTCTTCTGCCCCTGTTTCTTGTAAGCATGAAGACACATCATCTCTACACTTGAAATCATCACGTAAAAAATGCGATATCCACTTTTGGGACCTTTAATTTTGATCTCCCAAAGTTTTCCTTCAATCTGTCGGAATTGACAGCCAACTGCGGATAAGCCATAAGTCTCAATATCTTTTAAAGCAGCGATGATTGCCGCCTTGTCACCCACCGATAAATTATCAATGAAGTCCTCAACGTAACAACGGCCAGAATGGGAAGAAAAGAAGGATATCTTCATCAAGATTAAACATAACCATTTGGTTATTAAATGTCAAGACGGTAAGTCTGAGTTTGGAGAACACACTAGAAAACCACTGCCCTTTCTTCCAGGCGTTCGCCGTATGTGTACTGGTCTTCGGAATTCCCACACTAAAATGCTTTGCGAGACCTAACCTAGACATTCCGTTTTGAAACTTCAGGCTCGCAAATTCAAGAAAGTCCAGTTTTGCCAAACCCTTAAACCAATTGATCGGGTGTTCTTCACAAACGGTCAGCAGTTCGTGTAGATTGGCGCCGAAGAAAATGGTTCCGGCAAAAGGCGCCACACCGAAAGCGGCCAGTTGAAAAATCTGACATGTTCTACCTACTGACCCATTCGCTTTTAGTCGGATAAGTTCTCCCCTTGTTAAATGGATAGGTTTAGGTTCCACTATAAGTGGTCTCAATTTAAAAAATTAATATATCTCGCGGATGGGCTTGCCCCCTGGAAGCATTGCATGGAGAGAAAAAAATGAAACATCGTGCTTCTTTAGTTTTTTTTGGCGGGTCGCGCGTGTTAGATTTTTTGATCGAAGAGGATTTTAATGAATGTAATTTTTTTTATACACGCAGTAGCTTTGATCATTGGATTCGCGACACTTTCTATTAGATCTCTTTCACATTACCTCTAGATTTTCGTAGTTATAGATCCCGCAGATTAGGTTAAATCGGAGAGCAAATCTTTTGCGTCGATTTCGATACTTGGTATTGAGTATTTTAAATTTTTTAAGATGCCCAATGACATGTTCAACCACAACACGCTTTTTAGCCTGTTCCTTATTGGCAAGCTTCTCTTCGCGATTCAGCGGTTTCTTTTTTGTATTTTTCTTTGGTAAATCAGTATTGGCGTGAACCTTTTGCAGGCCCTGGTATCCGGAGTCAACTTTCACATTCTTGTTAGGTCTAAATCTGGTTTTGGATTTTTTAAATAACTTGTAATCATGCATTCTACCATTGGCAAATGATGTTGAACGTATTGACCTGCCTTGGATGACTATCTGAGCTTTAATTGTGTGTCGCTTCTTCTTGCCAGAGTAGAAGTGTTTTTGCTTGTTCTTATGGCGTCCAACTTTTCCACGTTTTGGCCGCTCCACTGGACACTCGGTGGCATCGACAGTAAAACTTTCTTCAGCATCCGTCGTAAATCCTTTTTTGCCGGGTAATTTGCAAAGCCCTGCTTTAGCCAAGTGATCTTCAATAAATTTATAAACTCTACAAGCCGTAGCTTCGCTAACACCAAAACGTTTCCCAGTTTC
>JANYDD010000046.1 GCA_025359945.1 Bdellovibrio sp.
AGAAATTCAAAAAAATTGTAGATAAAATTATCGATTTATCGATCCAATTATCTAAAGAAAAAATTGAAATCGCTAAAAAATCATTAAATTCAACTGCTTAAACTGGTTTTAAAGCTCAATTGTGAAAGAGATCTATTGGAATTTTGGCGGTTCTTAAACCCACGCCGATGTCTAAAAACTTTGGAATTCCAGCGCCGCAATCAGCGTCTCCCTTTGTGATCAGTATGGGAATTCGAGATGTTTTTATCGGGCTAGTTTTTCTTGCCCTCTATTTTTGCGAAGATTGGAAAGCATTGGCTTACGTTAGCCTTTCCGTCGGGATCGTCGCCTTATCCGATTTTATTGTTGTGCAAAAATACGGAAATAAAAAAGTATCTTGGGTTCATCTTTTTGGTGCCGTTGTAGTCATCGGATACGCGGGTTTACTCTTCAACGCCTAATATTTTTTGCGCTTAGATAAGTCTTAGTGTCACCATTCTTTGAATGGCCAGGACAGTCTTTGAGATTCGATCCGTAGCAAATATGATTTCGCTTGTCTGGCCGTGAGTTGCCAGTCCCTGTAACCCGGCGGTCCCTGTGCCCCGGCGGTTCAGACTAAATCCATCTTCGCCAGATACTTGAGTTTTTGGTCTAGGTGGGTGTGTCTCAAATTGAGACCCCTTTATTTTATGCTGGCGTGCTGTTAGGTTCAGATTCATGCAAAATAAAAAATTTCTTCTCTTCGGATCGCTGTGTATTGGTCTTTATTCTCTTTTGGCTTTTGGACGCATGGCTCAAAATTCAGATGCGAATTCGAAAATTTTATCTTCCAAAAATAAAATCTACATAAAAAAAATGGTTTAAGTGATTGGATTGAAACCCGGCAAGTGGAAATTCTGAAAGAAACGGCTAGGGATTCCGAGAGCTTGTTTCGGCGAAGTTACCCCAAGTGGTGGCAGGTGGAAGTGCTTTCGGCTCAGACGACACAGTTTCTTTCGCTTCAAGAAGGCTTGCGAAAGTGTTTTCAAGAAATCGCGGTGATCACCCGCTAAAGGCCGTTGAGAGTTCTATGAACTGCACGATAGCGCCGAGCAACCGATTTTACTGCGGGCCCACTCGGGCCGTCGATGGAAAAATAATTCCGTGGTGTTATTTTTTTCATAAGGTGTTTGCAATGCGATTTGCAAAAGTTCAAGGGTTGTTTTCTTTCCTGTTTGAATTTCATCCAAAGCCACTTGAACCAAATAATTCCGCAAAATAAAATAGGGGTTGGTGCGATCCATAAGTTCTGCTGATTCCAGCATCGTGCGTTTTTGCGCCAGCACCGTTTTTAAATAATTTTTGGTCCAATCCAGAAAAATCTCAGCGTTTTTTTCGGAAGGGTTGTAAAGACACCTAGAGATAGTTTTTATGATCAACTCGCTTCCAATTGGTGTGGGCAAATTTCGAACTAGGTCAGCTAGAGTTCGATAAAAAAGTGTTGGGTCGACTTCTGTCTTCAAGAAAAGATCCTGCAACTCGAACCAAAGTGTAGTGTCTGATTCTTGTCCCAATTTGTTCAAGGACATCTGGCGGTATTCCCGCTCGAAAGTATTTTCAAATGTAGAAAGACTTTCTGCCGGCAACCCAATGGCTTGTGCCAACCGCGCTAAATTCCATCGCGCAACAGCGGGCTGCTGGCCAAAGCAATATCGTCGGTACTGAAAGTCGGTGGTGTTCGGAGTCCAGTCGGGATCATAAACGTCTTGCCAACCGTAAGGTCCATAATCCATCGTAAGCCCCAGCACGGACATGTTGTCGGTATTCATCACGCCGTGAACAAAACCGATTCTCATCCAGTCCACCATCAGTCGGGCGGTTCGCTGGCTGATTTCATCGAACCAAAGCGTTTTCTTCTCTACAGGGTCTAAATCTTTTCGAAAATAAATTTCTGGAAAATAATTTTCAATTGTCGACGTCATTAATTTTTCCATCAGCTCGGATTGATTTTCAGCCGCTAAAAGTTCGAAATGCCCGAAGCGCAAGAACGATCTAGCTACTCTGGTTGTGATGGCACCAGGTTCAAGTTCTGGATGGCCATCGTAAAGCATATCACGAAGAACGCCTTGACCGGTGTTGACGCAAGTTAAGGCTCGGGTGGTCGAGACTCCTAAAAAATGCATGGCCTCGCTGCACAGAAATTCTCGAAGCGATGATCGAAGGACAGCTCGCCCATCGGCGTGCCGGGAATATGGTGTAGGTCCTGCGCCTTTAAGTTGAATTTCCATTGGGCCAGAAAAACTTTGCAATGTTCCTAAGAACAGGGCGCGTCCGTCGCCTAAGGGGCCTGCCCAGTGTCCAAATTGGTGGCCCCCGTACCTAGTTGCAAAAGTTTTAGCATCAGGCGTGTTCCCACTGAAATAGTCCAACCACTTTAATTTTTCCGATAGGCTAATTTGGCTTGGATTGGGTAAATTGAGTTCTCGTTCCAAAGAGTCGGACCAAATTAAAAACTCTGGGCTTGGAACTGGTGTTGTCGGGCATTCAGAGAAAAGAATTCCAGGCTGGTTGGGACCCTTTGGAAAACTTCGCCAAAAATCAGCGGCAAATTTAAAATCAGTATTCTTTTTAAAGTTCACAGATGATTTCTAACATGTGGACTCAAAAAAAAGGAGAGCTATCAATCACTCTTTGATTTTCATTGGTTTTTGGGATTTCATAGGAGTGCTTCGGCTGGTACAACGAACGTTTTGGAGTTTGCAAATGCCTTCTTTCGGTTTTTCCAATTTAATACAAATGGTAGTCGCTATCATCACGTCCACTTTGGTCTGTGGAATTTCAAGTCACGCAAAGGCAGTCGCACTAGTGACTTTGCAAAAATATTCAGGAGAAAAAATGAAAGATATGAAAAAACCTACAGATGATGAATTGAAAAAAAAGCTCAACAAAACGCAGTATCTTGTCACTCAGCACGAGGAAACCGAACCCCCTTTTAAGAACGAGTTTTGGGATTCTAAAAAAGAAGGAATTTACGTCGACATCGTTTTGGGTGAACCGCTTTTTTCTTCTTTAGATAAATACGATTCAGGTACGGGTTGGCCCAGTTTTAAAAAGCCATTGGTCCCCGAAAATATTACCGAGAGAAAAGATAAAAAATTTTTTACCACCAGAACCGAAGTTCGAAGCAAATGGTCAAATAGCCATCTTGGACATGTGTTTGACGACGGCCCCAAGCCCACAGGTCTGCGATACTGCATGAACTCGGCCAGCTTGCGATTTATTGCCAAAGAGGACCTGGAAAAAGAAGGCTACGGCGAATTTGTGGCGCTATTTAAAAGTTCGAAAATGGATGAAAAACTAGAAAAAGCAATTCTGGCAGGGGGTTGTTTTTGGTGTCTGCAACCGCCCTACGATAAGCTAAAAGAAGAAGGTGTGGTTGCAGTGTCTGTCGGGTATTCTGGCGGTGACTTAGATAATCCCACGTACGAAAAAGTATCGCATGAAAAAACCGGACACAAAGAAGTTATCGAGGTCACGTATGATTCCAGCAAAATTTCCTATGAGAAAATTTTAGAAATTTTTTGGAAAAATATCGATCCCCTAGATCCTGCCGGCCAATTTTGTGACAAGGGCGAACAGTATCAAAGCGCCATTTACTACGCCAGCCCCGATCAAAAAAAGATAGCTGAAAAATCCAAACAAGAAATCGAAAAGAAATTAAAAAACCCAATCGCTACGCAAATTTTGCCAGCCAAAAAATACTATCCAGCAGAGGACTATCACCAGTCCTACTACACCAAAAATCCCATCCGCTATAAGTACTACCGAACCACATGCGGCCGTGATCAGCGCCTAAAAAAATTAGGCCTCTGATTTCGTCCCATTCGTATCTGTCCCAAAGTTCTGTAACCTGTAACGAATGGGAAAGTGGATGGTTTTTCGACAGTCAATTTACGAAAATTGTCATTTTGAATTCCGGCCCGGGTTTTGGCCGTGGAAAGCTTTTTGATGGGCGACTGGGTCTCGTTTTGAGACGAAGATTGGTCCGCGGTTTGAAGTGTTTATTGGTTGAGATGAAAGATTTGTCTTAGACATAAGGAGTTTTAGATGAAAAAATCTACTGCATTAGTTTTGATGGCTGTCGCTATTTCAGCCATTTTCACTGTGCCCGCGGCGCAAGCTAGGTCTGAATTCGGCGCGAATGCTGCTAGGAATAGCGACACTCGCGACAGCAATTCTCAAGTTTCTTCATCGTCCAATCCCAATTCCAATGACGATCCCTCTGACTATGAACAAGACGACTCTGAAATTCGAGGCCGTATTCAACCCAATCGTTCAGCGGAAGCAAGTCCGAAGAGCGCAGTGGTGGGGGATAGATTAACCTTTAACAAAGCCTTAAGAATCGACGAGGAAGCCAATTTCACCGCGCGATCCTACCAGGAGTTCTGTCATTTTTTTCCCGATGAAGGCGAGAAAGGCAGGTTTTATGCATCCAAAATAACTCAAGGTAATAGTAAAGATCCAAGGTTCTCTTATTGTTGTTCTATGACTGTTATTGACAACGATTTCGCAAAAACAAGGCGCGAAAACACCGTCAACGGCGAGTTTGTTGGAGTTAAACGAAGAGTCTATGCCAATGAAGATTACACTTTAATTAGACCCGACACAAAAAATGTCAAAAACCGTGCCGCTCTAGATTTGCTTTTAAAACCAAATACATTTCAATTTGCGACAGATCCCCAATTCAGTTTGACGATGATTTGTTACGAAGAAACTTCTTATGCACCAGAAGATAATGAGGCCACAAAAGCAGATTTTAGGGAAATAGATCAATCCTATTTGGATTTTGTATTCTCGCCAGAAAAAGGCCGCGTTGTTCTATCAAAATCAAAAGCACGAAGAGACTCGAGACCTAGAAATCAAGGAATTGGCGGATCGAATTCAAAAGAAAATAATAGTCCGGCTAAGGATCAATACATAAAATCTTTGAAGCAGAATTAATGAAAAGCCTCAAGCCACCGTGTGGGCGTTTCATTAGCTGCGACATTAAGTCAGAAAGATAGGCTTAAAACCGCTAGCCCAAAAATTTATTTCTGTTCGATGCGATTCAAAATTTCGGCGACCACAGTCGTCATGACCGATTGACTCAAGATCGGAATCGCTCTGCCGCCCCAGGTTTTTTTCACTTGTTTTTCCATCCAAGGAAAATGGACGAAAAGCCATTTTGTGGGGCTTTGCTTGGATTGCAGTTCGTGGGCCATGCGAAATGCAATTTCGTTACAAATAAAACTTCCCGCGGTCAAAGAAACTTGCACCGGCAATTTCTTTGACCGCAGTTCTTGTGCCCAAATCTCGACCGGGAACGGAGTGAAATAGGCTGCTGGTGCTGCTGCGATAATCGCACCTGTGGGTGGGCAAAATCCTTTTTCGTCAGCAAAAGACTGCTGATAATTCAGTGCTACTTTCTCAAGACAAACGTCGGATCTTCCGCCGGCCTGTCCTAGCATCACCACGGCTTTGATGGGATGGCGTGTGCTTTCCCCCTCAATAATCCGAGCGCGAAGGATTTCAAATGCAGCGTTGAATTCAACCGGCAGCAGAACCGGAACGGTATTTTCTCTGCGCGATAGATTTTCTAGAACTTCCTGCGCCGGATTCCAATATTGATTTAGAAAAGGTCTAAATCCTGAAAGCAAGATCATCAGGGGAATTTCATCGATTTTTTCCAAGGTGATGAAATCGAGTCACGCTGGTAAAAATATCGTTCGTGCAATCGCCCGGTTTTTCCAAACCAAAACTCGAAACTGGAAGGCAATAAATGGTAACCACCCCACTGGGGCGGGCAAGGAATTTCTTGTCCATTATAACGTTGTTCAGTGTCTTGAAATTTTTTTTCCAAAGTTTCGTAAGAATCTAAATTTTGACTTTGTGCTGATGCCCACGCTCCAAGCTGGCTGATCCTGGGTCTGGTTTTAAAATAATTCTCGCTTTCAGCGCGCGTCAGTTTTTCCACCTGACCCGAAATCCGAATTTGTTGCTCCATCTGATTCCAGAAAAAAAGCGCAGAAGCCCGCGGGTTTTCGGCGATCTCAAGCGCTTTCTGGGATTCGTAATTTGTATAAAAACTAAACCCACCGCGAACAATTCCTTTAAACAGCACCGTGCGAACCGATGGCAGGGGGAGGGTCGATCGGGTTCCAACAGTCGCCAACTGCATGGCGATCGGTTCCAGCAAGCCGGATTCGGTTGCAGCGGCTAAGCCTAATTCAAAGTTCTCGAAGGGGTCTTGCTGAAAATTAAACACGTCTATTTAAAACTAATTAATTCAATTTCAAAAACTAAAACTGAATTTGCAGGAATTCCAGGGATCTCGCGATCGCCGTAACCCAATTCAGGTGGAACAAATAATTTCATTTTTCCGCCGACCTTCATCAAAGGCACGGCCTCTTGCCAGGCTTTTACAACTTGGGCCAAATTAAATTCTGCGGGCTCACCACGGTCCAATGAGCTATCGAACTGCTTTCCATCGATCAAAGTTCCCTTGTAATGAGCTTTCACCGTGCTGGTAGCTTTTGGAGATTTGCCTTTTCCTTCTTTCAATACTTGGTACTGAAGTCCAGAAGCCGACACTTTAATTCCCGCAGCCTTTTTATTTTTTTCTAAAAACTCGCGACCCTCTTTCAGATTCTTTTCGGCGTTGGCTTGATTGGCTACTTTGTTTTTCTCTTCGGTTTCTTTCATTTTAGACATTGTGGAATCACGCAGTTTGTTCATGGCATCCTGCTGTTCTTCCGCTTTCATTTGCGAGGGTTTTCCATCGTAAGCCTGTTGCAAGGCCAATGCTAAAGTCTGGGAATCCAGCTCTACGCCCTGTTTTTTTAAATCGCCACCAATTTTTTGGCCTAAAGAATACGAACCCTTTTGTTTGTCGGTCGTAATGTTAGCTTTTTTCTCGCATGCGCCCAACAACAAAACTGAAGCGGCCACCATCGTCGATAAAAAAACCGATAAAAGACCTTTTGATTTGAACATTTCATTTCCTTTCTCTGATTTTTTGAAGCTCCATCGTATTTTTAAAAACCAGGTCTGTCTATGGATTAAGTTTTGAGTCGTCGAAAAAAAAGTAAACCCTGATCGCTTGGCTTCTGAAACCAAAGAAGTTTAAATCAAAAGTTCTAGTGAACCCCTACTGGCAATATCTAATTTCAATCTTTTGTTTGTCTCAGTCGGCCAATTTGGTCAAGTGGGCCAATGCCCCAGTGGGCGTGATCGGTTTTTGGCGCTTGCTTTTGACCAGTTTGATTCTACTGACGATCGTTATCCAGCGAGAATCCGCGTCGGCTTTAAAAGTTCCAAAAAATTGGATTTATTTACTGGCGTCGTCGGTCTTTTTATTTCTTCATTTATTCACCTACAAATATTCTGCGGTTCACACATCAATCGCAAACTGCATGATTTTATTTTCATTGAATCCGCTGTCGACGGCTTTGATTTCGATTCTATTTTTTAAAGAAAAAATTTCTGGTCGATTGGCGATCGCCTACGCTTTAGCATTTGGCGCGCTGATCCTATTGTTTCAGGGCAAAATTCAAATGGGTTCTGAAATGTGGTTGGGCAATTTGGCAGGAATGGCGTCAGCACTTTTGTTTTCGGTCTACTTGCTTTTGTGCCGAGCCACTTTGAAGAAAGTCCCGCAATTTTTATTTCATGTGTTTCTCTATTTCGCGGCATCACTTTTGTTTTTTGGAAGTCTTCTTGTGACGGAATCACATGTGGCTAACAGTTTGGTTTCGATTTCCCCGCGAACAGCACTTGCGATCGCTGGACTTATTTTATTGCCCACATTGCTGGGGCACACACTGTTCAATTCCTTGCTAAAAAAACTGAACGTCAGTTGGATGAGCTGCGGAAAACTGGTCGAACCCATGTTCTCAAGCTTGATCGCGTTTTTCTTGTTTCAAGAAGTTCTTCCCCCCACCGCAATCCTTCCTACCTATGCACATGACGCCAGCAAATTCGCCTTGTCGAATATTGTCGACTTGAATGCGCTCCAGTCGAACACGACAGGTATAGTAGGTAACATGGGATAGTTAGTCTTTAGGCACAAAAAAAGATACGACCTTCGATTTATTTTTTTTTAATTTCTTCATATGACCATTCACTTCA
>JANYDD010000081.1 GCA_025359945.1 Bdellovibrio sp.
ATCTAAAGCCCAAAAGCTATAAATACTGTTGTCATCAGACTTATATTTTTCATTTAAAGCTCCCTCGGACGGTGCAGTCGGCTCCGCCAACTCGCTTTTTTTCAAGGCTGGCTTCCATCATTTTTCCCATCGTGTCGGCAAGCTCTTGGGCGATCAGGGGGCCCTCTAATAGAACTTCGATTTTTTCTCGGCGCTTTTGTTTCTCGGCAATCGAAGATTGATTTAGGCTGGCCTTCAGATTTTCTTCAACGGTCTTTCGACATTCTTTTTCGTCGATGGAATAGCAACTTAAAAAATAGCCCTCGTCCTTGCAAAGGTCGTCGGGCAAATGTCCTAAAAATTCTTTGGCCCAGAACTGGGGTTGGATGAAGACTTTTTCCAATCCTTTTTTTTTCGGCGTAAGCCCCGCACCCGTCGCCGCTTGCGACAAAAGAATTCCCCACAGAAATAGAATCTTAAACCCAAAATTAATTTTCGATGTCACCATATATAAATATCTTAGCAGCAAGTGATGGGCCATCCAAAGCCAGTCCCTTGATCCTCGACGATTTGCTAGGAATATTTCAGCGTTTCCGAGTCTAATTTGTTATCGGATCAGCAACGGGTCTAGCCGAAGTACCAGAAACATCTTCAAATGAGGTATCTCGCTTTTGTAAATCCCTCAGCAGTGTTTCTGAAACCGCCTTCGCTTGAATCAGGCATGAATAAATCGATAGGCCATCTTGCAACTGCGAACAACCCAAATAAAAATTCTTTAAATCAGGAAGTTTACAATCTTTTAGAAAAAAATCTTCTAGCAATGTATAAAAGGGTGCCACCAACACGCGCTCAGAAATTTTATTTTCTAAAACTTCTGGAAAAACCTTTTTTATATTTCGCTTTATTTTTTTTAAGGCCTCGCCCAGTTTTTCGCTGTCGTCAGCTTGCTCGTATGGAACGAACGTCATCCAATGTGAAGTCTGATGGCCTTCGGGTGATGGGTTTTGAAAAAACCCAAGGCTTGGCAAATCATTTTGGGTCGGAATCAATCCCATGCGATAGCCATCGAAATGAAATTTTGGATGAATTAAATCCAACTGCAGTGCTGTTAAGTAAGGTCCTTTGGTGGCCCTTTGTTTGTGTTTAATTCCCCATTCATAATTTTTCATCAACGGCGGTAATTCAAACAATGGCGCACAGAACACATAAGTTTTTGCCTGAATTATTTTTTGACCATTGACCTGGATAGATTGAACTTCTTTTTGTTCAACCAAAATTTGAGTGATTTCAGAGCGCGAAAAAAAATCACCAGTAAATTTTTGAAAAAGCGAAGCCGCCCAATCTGCCACCGGCAAGGTGGTTGAGAAAAGCGAAGTGCTTAAAAAATAACTGTACTGGCGATGAAATTCCGGGGCGGCGTCGCCAAAACCCATAAACGATTTTATCTGGGCAGAATCATAGATCCATGGATTGGTTTCGTGGCTTTTGATGGATAAATCCATATCTAAAAGCTGACTTAAAAATTCTAAAGATTTCTGACCCAATTCATTCCCAGCCAACCATCTTAAACCATTGCTGGATCCTGAATGAACTTGATGATTTAATCCGCCCCAAGTTTCGGCGCTGTCAAACAGCGCTACTTTATATCCGCGCTTGGAAAAATCCACTGAAACAGCCAAGCCCGTCAGGCCGCTTCCGATAACTGCGATGTCGTAATAAGAATTGTTTTTTTTCTCAGCCATAGATGACTTAAGTTTAGCTTAAGCCGTTCGGTAAACTCAACACGCATTTTAACGGAGATCTTGATCTAGCATGCACGCTAGTATCACTTTTCATATTTCTGGCTCATTCGACCAGCAAACAATTTTTATATTTTATCTTGAAATGGCTTTTTGATTTTTGTCGCAGAAATGGACAATTGGAAAAATCAATTTTCGAACAAAAGGCTTAAAGATAGGCGCCCGATCTAAAAAGTAGGCAATCGCTGGCGAAAAAATATAGTAGATAAAATTTAAATAATAAATCCATGATGAAGTGAGTAATTTTTGGTCCCGCCAATTTTGTAAAATAAAAACTTCTGTACTTGATGGCGAGTCATAAACGCTTGAAGCAATAAAACATCGGCCCTTATTTTGCGAAGCCATTTTAATAAATTGCTTGATCGCAGGTGGGTTTCTTGCGGTCTTCTGGAAGGCCTCGGCCTTTCGCAAAATATCTGGATAAATCGGAGTGAAGCGCAGGAATTGCGCAAGCTTCATCGTCGCCAAGGTTTGTCTTTGATTGTATTGATCAGAGGTGTCGTAAATTCGAATCAAATCCCAAAAGGCAGAGGCCACCACGGTTAGCTCTTGAGTTCTAGCGGAATCTTTAAAGTTCTCGGGCTTCAGTTCGCCGGGTTTAACTTCGAATACCATTTCTAACACTCGGATGTACTTTTCATACTGAACGGCAGCTTGAGCATAAGATTTTTGGTTCATGCACTGCCTAGCATTTTTAATCAAATTGACCCGAGTTTTCCAAAGAATTGCTTTCCTTTGTTCTTTAGCTTTTTCTCGGGCCAACAAAACTGAACCTCGCGCGATAGATCCCGCCAATTCAGTAAAGCAATTGATGCAAACTTGTTTTGGAATACCGGCAGCAGGCCCGCCGGTTTCTTTAATTCTATCGATGATTCCCTGATCTATCGTCGTTAGCTCGTCGACAGACTTTTGGCATCGGGGACAGGTGATCTGAGACATATCTTTATTCTGTTAGAGAAGATGTGCTGGGTCAACATCGGGACTGACTCGCACCGAGGCAGGGATCCAGTTTTGGTCTCCCATCAGGTGCAAATAAAATTTTTGCAGTCGATGTGGCATCGTACTTTTAAGAAGAATTTGAAATCGAAATTGATTTCGAATTTTACTAATCGGTGCTTCCGATGGACCCAAAATTTCGATGCCCGCGTACTGGCTTTGGTATTGGGGGTTTGCCAGAAGGGCCTTAGCTCTTGTCGCAAAAGCTTCGGCCGTATTTTCGACAGAATCTTTCTTTAGACTTTGAAAGCGAACGCTTAAAAGTCTTCCGAAAGGTGGGTAATAAAGCTCTTTTCGATTTTCTAACTCGCTATTAATAAAACCTTCGATATCGTTTTTCACCAAATACAAAAGGCTAGGGTGATCCACATTATATGTTTGAAGAAAAACTCGACCTGGGTCCTGGTCTAGTCCCACGTGTCGGCCGGACCGGCCCGCCATCTGAGTGAAAAGTTGAAAACTTCTTTCCGTCGATCGAAAGTCTGGAATCTGAAAACTTAAATCTGCCAAGACCAAGCCCACTAGATTTAATTTTTTAAAATCTAGCCCTTTTGCGATCATCTGTGTGCCCACCAAAATATCGATTTCGTGATTTTCCATTTTTTGGATAAGATCTTCAAGCTCGTGTCGATTTTGAACTTCATCGCGATCGGCGCGGGCTACTCGGGCTTGGGGAAAGTATTTTCTAAGGTCACTTTCGATTTGTTCTGTACCAAACCCGACGGATTTTATTTCGCCCTCGTGGCAATCGGGGCAGACTTCGTCTTTGGTGTGGGTGTACTCGCAGTAGTGGCAAACCAGATGATTTTTTCCGTGCAATGTCAGCTTAATGTCGCAATTGGGGCAGTCGTAAGTATAACCGCAGGCCGGGCACAGCACCAGGGGCGAGTACCCTCGGCGATTTAAAAACAAAGCTGATTGTTGACCCTTGCCCAAAGTGACTTGCAAGGCTTCGAAAAGTTTTTCACTTAGCCAAAGGGGCCGGTTTTTTTGTAAGTTCGGGGTTTTCAGTTTTCCTTCAGAGATCTTGGAGACGTCTTCTTTCATATCAATAATTTCGATGGTGGGTAAAGGGCTATTGCCGAATCTATTCTTAAGGCGATGCAGGTGGTAGCGCCCCTCTTGCGCGTTTTTCCAGCTTTCAAGACTGGGGGTGGCCGATCCTAAAATAATCGGGCATCCACTCAATCGGGCTAACATCACGGCACTGTCTCGCGCTTGGTATTTTAATTTTTCATCTTGTTTGAAATTTAGCTCGTGCTCCTCGTCAATCACGATCAGGCCCAAGTCGGGTAAAGGACAAAACAAGGCTGACCTGGCGCCAATTAAAATTTGTTTTTTCTTTTCGGTCATTTCCCACCAGTGGATGGTGCGTTCGCGATCGGTAAGCTGGGAATGGATCACGGCGATCTGATTGGGAAAGCGTAAATTAAACCGATCGACCAATTGCGGGGTCAGAGAAATTTCAGGGACAATAAAAAGTCCCTGTTTTTTCTGCTGCAGAATTTTCTCAAAAAGTTCCAAATACACTTCGGTCTTTCCAGATCCAGTAACGCCAAAAATCAAGTGCGTGGAAAAACATTCTAAGCTTTTTGAAATATCGGCGACGATCTGATCCTGCTCTTCGTTTAAAGATTTTTTTTGAGGCTCGTCATGACTTTGCAAAATAAAGGAATTTGTTTTTCTGCCCTTTTTTTTCAAGGGGGGGAAAAAAAGCGTCGAAACCTGCCCCACCGGATGCATATAATATTTAGATAGCCACTCAAGCCACTGCAAATAATTTTCCGGGATTGGAAAAAGATCTTCGGACTTGCCGATGACATTTTTTAACACAAATTTTCTTGAGCTTTCATCGGCGTTGGGCGTGATCTTTTCCAAAAGCAGGCCACGCACCTGGCGTTTTCCTAAGGGGACCACGACCGATTGTCCGCGTTGCAAAAACAAATCGGGTGAAGCCTGATAGGTCAAAGCTTCTCGCAGAGGAGCTTCTACTGACACTCGCCAGATTTCTGTTTCTGGTTTTAAAAGTTCAATCATCTAAATCTCGAATAAAACTCTTCGATGGTAGATTGCAGGGGTAAACCTTCAAAGCTTGCGGAACTTGAATTTTCTAAGCTTGTGCTAGAAAAGAAATTTTGAACTTTTTCGCCTCTCCACGACACACTTTGCACCGAGGCACTGACGGGAAAGTTACTGCCCATCAATTTCATGATTTTTTGCTTAGGGTGGATTAAACCTTTGGCGAAAGGAGTGACTTCGCTGGCCAAAACTTCCGCGCCGTCTTGAAATCGGATTTTTCGAATCACGAATTGATCCTGTTCGACCCACAGACCAGAGGCGCCGCCCACGGGACCAAAAACGTAACTGACTACGCCTGAATGTCTGGCCAAGCGAAGCAGGGGGTCAGGCGTTGGGTCAAAATCTTTAATGTTTTTGGCAATTTTTTTCTGCAAGTAAGTAGAATTTAGAATACCCATCTGTGAAAGTTGAAAAGCTAAGTTTTCAGACTTTCGAAAATGAAAAAACTTTTCTGAAAAATCCGCGCCAGTGGGTACCACTTTGCGGCTTCCGGATAAATTAATTAATTTATTTTTTCCTTGGTAAAGGTAGGTGATTTTTATTTTATCTTTAAATTCTTTCAAGCCCAGAATTTGCAGTTTCAAAGTATTTTCGTTTTCGACCCACCAAATTTCTTTCAAGGTCACGCGATCTTTTTCGTTTTGAAAAAGGACCTCTTGTTCGATGCGATAAATTCCGAGTCCTGAATTATCGGTCAATTTATTAAGGATGGTGGTCCCCTTGGGGATTGCGGCGAATACTGGAAAGCTTGCAAACAACAATAATATAAATCGCATTCTTTTAATCTGCACCAAACACCCCAAGAAAGCCTACGAAAAAATTTCTGGGATGGTGGTTCTATAAAAGCATTTTCTTAATGTTTGGAAAATGTAACGCAAATTCGAAGTACTTTCCGGTCAGCCCTTTTTCCAGAAATTCACCCTTCACCACCGTCTGCAATACGTAGACATGGTTCTCGTTTTATATGTAAAAATGAGAACATGATAACCAGATTGCAGCGGCAGCAAATTGCGTCTTCCAAGAAAAGCGCCCTTGTGGGTTTCATTTGCGGACAGCCGCCACGGAGTTGTCTCATCTTGAGGCGAATTTGCCCTTTAAATTCAAAAAAATTCGTGTTTCTTCCGAGCGATGATATTCTTAAAGGGTGCCTTGTTTTGGGGGGATTGTATGTCATTTTCAAAGATCAAATCTTTGAACTTAAAACCTATAGCGATTTTATTCTCAGGCGCTCTAGTTATGGTGAGCTTTCAAAACTGTGGCCAAGCGGGATTTGAAAACTCTAGTCTTTCTTCGCAAGAATCTGCTAGCAACCAGGCTTACGCTCAGGCTCCTCACCCCTTAGATGTTCGATTCAATCAAATTGCGTATATGTCATGTCCTCGCGCAGGAACAGCGGATGCCGGATCTGGTGGCGCCGTCGGAGTCACAGCACAGGGCGGATCTGGTGCCGCAAAAACGGTCCCTAGCGGAGATTTAAATGACTATCCTTATTTTACTCTTCGAGCGGCCGGTTTCGATAATAGCGATTTATTAAATTCGCCAGTAGCACCTGGTGGAGTAGGTTTTAGCCCGGAGGGTCTTGAATTTGTGAGAAACACTTTGTCGCCGGCCGCGACACCGCAAAGCTTGGCTTATTTTTTGAAAAATTCGCCTTTCACAAAAAATAAATCCATTGTGTCAACGATCCTATTAAAAAATAGAACTCCTCAAGCTTTAACTCCGCCCGAATCAAAATCATTTCCGATTCTAGAACCGCTGAGCGCGCCTGCCGTTTCCTCGATGCTGACCAACGCTCCCGCGGTTGAAAAAAAGGGTACACAGAAAGTGAGCTTTTTTTCGCAGTCACCCACTTTGGGCTTACAGAATTTTGCGGTTAGTATGAATTTCATGGGCGATGCCGTTAAAAATATTCGCACCAACTTCACCGACGCGAACAAAAAAGCCTATTTATTTTTAGGCTATGCCGATGCCACTTCGACAACATCTGCAGCTTCCATTGTTAACAGCCTGTCGGGACCCGACAATGACCCCGTGAAAAGGCTTTACGGAAAAGGCTACGAGCTTACTTTTTCGCAAAATAAAACCGGATTTAATTCAGTTATGGACGTTCAAGAAGTGGATCTTAGCAAAACCGACGAACCCGTGAATGTTTCGCAGACCGAGGGGCAAGCCTGGGAATGTTTGCCACCGTTGACTGTAGTGCGACCAGTGGATCGAATTTATAAACTTAAAAATGATAGTTTTGTTCGCAAGACTGATATCAACGCAGAACCAAGCCGGCCCTATTTCATAAAAAATGGATTTCAATTAAGAAAGCTCGAGGCCGCGCAATTTTTCGGTCAGAAAAATCCGCTTCGAATGGGAATTCAAAAAGTGTGCCCTCCGCAAGAGGCCAACGATTTAGATTCCATCGAGATGCGCGACAAATGGCGTATTGTGCGACGAATGTTACCCGCGGATCTATTTGATCTGAATTTAAAGGAAAACTGTGTGGTTCCAACAGAAAAAGCATTGGCATCGGGCCAAACTTGTTATGCCTCGGGAGACGCGGACACCGGAAAATACATCGTTTATGATTCTTCTTTTGAATGCGGACCCAGTCCCCAAGACGAATGTTCCGCGTTTGTCTCTGTCTGCTATCGAAAAAAATAAATTACATAAATTCATCCTCTAATCTGATTGCGTCCAAGCGATCCCTGTTGCTAGGCTTTCGGAATGAGAATTTTCTTTTCGCTTTTGATGCTGTTGTCTTTAAAATCTTGGGCTGACTTTTCAGGCGCGGTGACGACTTCCACAGCCGGAACGGGTCGAGGCTCGGCGGAAGGCACGGGATCTTTTTTTTTAAATCCGGCGACGCTGAATTACCTTAAAGGTTATCAATTAAACACCACTTACAACACGGCGATTGGCAAAACAAATAACACATTTCGTGATTTCCAAGTCTATGCCTTTGATAACACCAAAGACACAGTATTTCCGGCAGCATTGTCCTTTCGCGAACAGCAGATTTTTTTCGACGAGAAACCCAAAGTCACAAAAGTGAAATGGAATGAAATGAACATCGTTGTTTCGCACACAGTTCTGCCCAGGGTTTCTTTGGGTGGGTCGCTGAATTATAGAAACTTTTTCCCGCCCCCTGGAGCGATTGATCGTGATCAGACCCCAACATTAACTCAATGGAACGGAACCATCGGCGTTTTACTGGCACCCGCCGAAAATATTGGTTTGGGTTTGGTTTTAGAAAATCCATTTGGCGAAAAAACGGCCGTTCCTGAAGCCTATCGATATCTTACCAAAACCAGTTTAGGGGCCTCTTACATTCTAAGTCGCACAGTGAAACTAAAATCAGATTTTTCCACAGCCAGAAATAATTCTTGGACTAAACCCACGGCTTCCATTGGGCTTGAGACATTTTTAAATTCCTGGATCGTCTGGCGTTTGGGAGCGGGCAAGGATTTTGACCAGCAAGTGCAGACTTACGCTGCCGGCATTGGGTTTCAAGGTCCTAAGTTTGGACTTCATTACGGGTTTGAAAAATCGGATGTGATATTCGAACGACATGCAATTGACTTAAGTATGCCCCTTTGGTAATTCCCAAGACCTTACGATAGGAGAACTTCATGGCTTCAAAAACTAAAAAAACGGAATTGCAGCGCACACGACGCGACAAACGCATGGGCCGCAAGCGAAAAAATAAAGAAGCTAAAAATGGAACTTCTCAGTCTCCAAAAGTTCTTTTTCAAGATTAATTTGATTATTTAACTCTTAAGCGGGCGGGCATTTCTTGTGCTCCCCCTTTGAGATCCCATTTAAAAGGGATTTCGACCCAACCTTCTTGCCCCGGATAGAATTTCCAAGTTTGCAAGGCTTTCAAAGTTTTTTGATCTAGGGTTTGATGGCCTGTGCCTTTGATCATTTTAAACTGATTTAATTGACCTGATCTGGTCACGTAGGCCAAGAACACAATCTCTCCCTGGCGACCAGCCAAGCGATCAGCATAATCGTATCGCGGTTTTACGTTTCCGTTCACTTGGCGAAGGTCTTCTAGCGATCGGATATTTCCGCCCTGTGGGTCGCCAGTTCCCGTGCCATTGACAGAGGACTTTCTAGAGTTCGTAAGCCCCCCGGCAATTTGTTCGGCTCGTCGTTGTGCGGCTACGGCAGCCATTCTATCTGATCGCTCTTTGTTTTCTTTTTCTAATGTTTTTAAGGCTTCTTCGTTTTCAAGCTTCGCAGTATCACTTTTTTCACTAAATTCTTTTTTGGCTTGTTCAAGTCCTGCGGGGTTGTTGTCTTCAACTTCTTCAAACGCAGAATTAAGTTCTTGAGTATCGAAGTTACTTTTTTCATTGATAACTTCTTTAGACCGCATCGACCTTTCGAAATCTTGCGTGTTTAACTGCGGCGCTTCAACTACCGATTCGCCCTTGTAGACCATGGGCGCTATTTTTCGGCCGGCCTTTGCTTGAGGTTTGGCCTGAGTGATTATTTTGGCTTTGGAAACTCGAACTTTTATTTTTGCGGGCGCAGGGGGAAGCAGCTTATGCACCTTTGCAGCCTTAATTTTTTTAGGAATTTTGATGTGATGAACTTTTGGAATTAACACTTCTGAATAAGATTTAGGGTTGGGGCTTTCGGTCACAACTGATTTTTTCTTGGGAGCCGCGTGTTTTGATGACGGAACGGGAATCAGATCCAAAGAATTTGCTGACAAAAATTCAACCTCGACGACTGGCGGAGCTTTGATCTGCGGAAAGCCCATGTTCATGGTCAAAATAGCCATCGCCAACAAAGCATGTAAAACGCCCGAAACCACCACAAACTTGGGGGTCTCGACGGGTCGCTCAATTTGATATCCATAGGCAGCGCTCAAAAATCACCTCACTTAAGCAAGATCCTTCAATTTTCAGACCGCGCGAAGTGGCATTTTATCTGGGCTGGGCCCCAAAAAGTGTCGAAACTTTAGTTCGGGTGCCCCCAAGCGGCACACTTAAAACCCATTATTTGTTTAAAAAAATAAAAAACGGCGGTTACTACGTCGAGTGGAATTGTGGCGCTGATCTTTCTGCAGACACAATCGAAGCGCAGTTAAAGAATATCAAAATTGCAGCTAACAAAGGCCTTTAAATTTGTCGTGATTCACCAAGAGAAATCCCAGCGACGTTTTGACGCTGGGATTGATTTTTTGCGGATTGTTTTTTTACTTTCGAGAGCTCTGGTAACAAAGCTCTTTTGGAATACAGTTCCAACCATCCACACGCTCTATCCTGAATCTTCCTTTTTGCTCACTTCGGGTTACGGCAAGTTGTCTATGTTTGCATATCGAACGAATGCCTCCGATGAAATCTGATAACCGAACGGCCTCGTCCCGATCTTCGCCTACACATGCGAATAGTGTGGTCGGCAGGTCTTGCCTTGTTGCTAATTCATAAGCAGTAAATTTGAAAGGGTCGCTTTTCATTCCTTTCCAAGGATACTTGAAGAAAGGCAGACGTCCTACCCGTTTGTAACTGGCTGATAAAACGTGGCGTGGAATAGGTTTACTTAAATGAAATGCGGATCCACCGAATACGCGTCAGGAAAGGCATTCTTTAGAAAAGTGGATTTTCCCGTTTGGCGTGGGCCCAACAAGAACAGACTTTTTCTTTCCAGAATTCCATGAGGATCAAGAACTCTTTGGATCATTTTTACCTCCTGTTGGGACAGCTTGATCTTGTCTTTATTGATGATAAATAGCAACCCTACTGCCGATTATCATGAAATAATACAGAATCAGGAGCGCCCGTTCTAGACTAACAGTTAGTGTAACACGCGCCCTAGAGGTGCTCTGGAAAGCCGCCCGATTTTTGCCAACGAGCTTTGAAGGGGCTGCCAGCCCCGCCCGCCCGATAGTTTTTTAATCCGATACTTAGATTGGTTGGACCGGTAAGAAAAAAACCACAAATCAATTTTACTGTGTCGGCGATGGCCCAAATTTTTCCAGCACGTGGCTTTGCAAAAACCGAATGGGCACGTGTCCATCCATGACGCCCTCGCCTTCTTGATGGCACAAGATAAGTTGGGGAATGCGGGTCTTAAAAACTTTGCGAACCTCGGGTAACTTTGATGGGTCGACTTTCTTCTGCCACCCAACCTTACTTTCCACAAAAAATGTTTCACGTGGATTTTTCTGAATCACAAAATCAATCTCTTCGCCGTCTTTGGACCGCCAGTGAAAAATGTCCCATTTCAACTGGAAATTTGTGTTCATCTTTTGCAGTTCTGCAAAGACTAAATTCTCAAACAAAGCACCCTGTTGAGGTGAGGTTAAAATCGGTTCAGGGGATGTCCATCCCTGCAATCGACAGGCAAGGCCGGTATCCATAAAATACACTTTCGGGGACTTGATCAGGCGGCTGGACAAATTCGAAGAATAGGGCGGAACCAACGCAATCAGCTGCATTTTTTCCAAGATCGAAAGCCAAGATTTTACAGTCACACTGTCGATACCCAAGTCTCGGCCAATACTGGTGTAGTCCAAAATATTTCCGACTCGGCCCGCGATCAGTTTCAAAAAAGTTAGAAACTCTCGTTGTCGAACAATTCCTGCCGACAAAACGATATCTTTTTCAACATACGAAGAAATGTAATCATTCAGAAATTGATGCGAGTCTTTTCCGGGATTCGCAATCAGTTCGGGCCAGCCTCCGTGAAAAATGATCTGTTGAATTGACATTTCACGTGCCGCAAGAATTTCAGCCACAGACAAAGTGTTCACATCAAAAAAACTGGCACGACCTGCAAGACTTTCTTTCACTTGTTGATCCATCAAAATCTGATTTGAACCAGTTAAACAAATTTGCGGCGTAAACCCGGATTGCGCGCGCTTGCGAAGATCCACTTTGCGCTTGAGCGCTGAAAAAATTTCGGGAACGTATTGAGCTTCATCGATAATAAGTGACTGCTCACCGAACTGTTCCAGAAACATGGTCGGATCCTGAATTGCCAATTGTCGCAGACCTAAATCATCAAATGAGATCTCGCGAAAACCGGGTCGCAGGCGTAAAAACAAGCTTGATTTGCCACACTGACGAGGTCCTCGCAAAACTTGAATCGCATCGGTACTAGACTTCAAATAGTTAGAAATATTCCGTTCAATCCACACATTTGGCCATAATATATCCGAAATATATTTTGGTCAAATGCTTTATTTTGGACCGTCGATATTGTGGTTAAGGGCTGGGACGAAAAAAACCACAAATCAATCTTTACCATGCCAATGACGTCCCAAATTTTTTCTGCAATTTGCTTGCGCCCCCAAAAAGCAAATTGATTATTTAACAATGACAGTACTGAAATTTTTTGGGTTGCTTTTAAAACTAGGCCTCGGAATTAGTCACGGTCCTTGTTCCACCAATACACTCCTTCTTCCGATTGCTGTTTCTGAAATCCAATGGATTCATAGATTTTTATGGCATAGTAATTGAGATCAGCAAACATTACCAATTGATTTGTTTTTCCCGACAATAGAACCTGCTATGATGAAAGGTAAACCAGTGTCTGACAGTAACCCTTTCGTTGATGTTTCGGGTCTGTTGTAACTACCTGAAAGCGAGCTAGCTGGTCGTTATAAAAATCCCCAGGGAAGCTACAAATTTCCCTTTAAAAAAACCGCCAAAGAATTGGCAAATAATTTTCGGATTCTGATGTTGCAACCTGAATCTGAATAGCGTTTTCCCATTCTTCCGGATCTTGCAGTATTCGCAATTCCAACTCTTCTTCAATTACACTTTTGGCCGCCATAAAAGAAATACGCTAGGTATAGGAATGGAGGTGGTGAACGCCCGCTCCCTATAAGGGATTCATGACTGAAAGATTGTGTATCAAGTTGAACCATTTTTAAAGTTTCTACTCGATAGACCCACGTCTTAAGTTATAATTAAGCCTTGGGGAAGGAGAACCAACGAGAGGGCCAAACTATTTGCGAGGGTGTGCTTAAAATGACTAGTGCCATCGTCATTTCCGTTTTTGCAGTTTCAATTGGATTTCCGAATCAAGCATATGCTCAGGAGAAAGCCGAACCCGTTCGTGCTGCAAAGATTGCTAAGCTTGTGAGTTCCCTAAACCAATGTCGCAATTCGCTGGGCTTGTCCGCGGATATCTCGACGAACCCTAGCCCGGGCGACCAAAAAGATGCCAGCAATGTGCAGTCGAATTTTAGTCCCATCTGGAGCGAGCTTCGAGGGGCTGACTTAGCGGAACTTGCTGATTTAACCGCCTCGGATTCTCAGAACAAATTTTTGCGCACAAAAGGAAATTGGTTTGAAGTTCGAAAAACAAGTACTGATGGAAAAACATTGCCAGTATTAGATAGCGAGATCAGATGGGCGCCAACTCCCATCGAAAAGTTTGCTGCGCACACACCAGGACTTCTTTTTGAAGGAGAAACATACAACTCGGTCTCTCAACAAGTTGAAAAGCTGCAAGAGATAGCGACTTGGATCGATAAAACAGACGAAGTCTTGTCCGGCCTTAGTGATGACCAAAAAACACGCGTAGAAGATTCTGAATCATTGATTCAAGTGCAGGCAAACTCAGTTTTTGGCTTACCCAAGGGTCCGACAATCAAAGCTCCAGCCCAGGTTCCTCTATCCATTGAACAAATTTTTGAAACAAACTCGGAAGCAATGACGCATCTTGTCTTACTTATGCACAAGCCGCCACCTACCTGTCGTGTTCGACTGGAGCGCATTCAAGTCGACAATATTCGACAAGGCGAATTTGCTGGCGTCATGTGCATAGGTGGGCATCTTGTATACAATTCAAAGAAAAACCAAATTGGATACTATGAAAAAAAATTGGAAACCGTTGTTGTGCCTCGCAATGAATTGATCAGTCGTCTCAAAACGCATTCAAATTTTGATTTGGCGCCTGGCCAAAAATGGAATCTCGCCGGGGGTTCTGAATTGATGGAAGTTCATTTAGCTGACGGCGTTTCGGGATCCTTGTCTTTTCAACAAATTCCGCTTAGTGAGCTGAACAAGATTTCAAATGACTCGAACATCAAGTTAGGACCAAACCGAAAAATCGTCGATGGAGTAGTTAAAAAGTTGGTGATACCGATGAGCGAGCCCCAATATCTAGTGGGCCGCACTATTCGAGCCGCGGATCTTGAAATTTTAAGGATCGGCGTAGGGAAGTTAATTGATGATTACAACGCGCTCGCTGGGCCGAGCAATCTCCAGATCAAAAACCCAGTGTTCACATACAAGCACGGAATGTTGGATCCGCACGTTAGAATTATTTCAAGCATTTCATCGGGTCAGGTCATTAAAAAAAATGCAATCTCAGATTTGTCCGCAAGCCTAAACCAGATTCCATGCAAGAAAAGACAGCTTCAGCAGGAAGTGTTCTTTGACCTAGATTGTTCGGCAGAAAACAATACCTGCAATAGCTGTAGCTATGACTTCTACTCAAAAAATGCGGTCCCTTCGATCGTTCCTAGAAGTGAAATTAAGGCGTTGAAAATCGGAGAGTCAGTGTTGGCTAACAACGGCTGTGGTTCTGGATGTTGGGCTGATGGGGCCATCAAGCCAATTGTGGTGAAAGATGGAGTTATCACTTCTACAGTTTGCCAAATCACGGGTCGAGTAAAAATTAAAGCGTCTTATAACTTCACTTATTTCGAGAAGTAGAATCATTCCATTCAATTGTTGATGGTTTCCATCCTGTTTTTTTACTGATAAACATACTTTTATGGAACCATTCAATACATTTAGTCTTCGCGTGTCGGATCTTCATCAACTTTACGTCGAGGAAAGCGGAAATCCAAAAGGGTATCCGATTGTTTTCCTTCATGGTGGGCCCGGCGGAGGCACGACTTCACTTCAACGCGAATTTTTTGATCCCAAGTTTTATCGAATTATTTTGTACGATCAGCGTGGGTGTGGAAAGAGCCTTCCGTTTGCCGAGCTTCGCGAAAATACAACTTGGGATTTGGTCGACGACCTAGAAAAAATTCGCAAGCATTTGGGCATTTCAAAATGGCACGTGTTTGGCGGAAGTTGGGGTTCTACCTTGGCACTTTGTTACGCCATCAAGTATCCTCAGGTGATTTCGGCACTTTTGCTCAGAGGCATTTTTTTGTGTCGGCATCTTGAGCTTCAATGGTTTTATCAAAGTGGCGCATCGATGATTTTTCCGGATTTTTGGGAAAAGTATAAAAACTTTATTCCTGCTGATGAACGCGATGATTTTATCTCTGCCTACTACCGGCGTTTAACCAGTGCGGACAAGACGCTTCAACTTCAGGCCGCCCGAGTTTGGAGTCAGTGGGAAGCTGCGACCTCGTATCTTTATGTCAATGAGCCTTCGATTGCAGAATATGCTGATCCTCACAAAGCACTGCCGTTCGCAAGAATCGAAGCTCACTACTTTGTAAACAATGCCTTTTTAAAATCTGACAATCAGATTTTAGAAAACGCCAGCCAATTTCAAAATATCCCAGGAAGAATTGTTCAAGGTCGATACGACGTGGTTTGCCCCGTTCGAAGCGCCTTTGATTTGCACCATGTTTGGAAAAAATCTGAGCTCGTGGTGGTTCCAGATTCAGGGCACTCAGCCTTCGAACCTGGAATTAAAAAAGACCTGATCAGGGCTTGCGAGGACTTTAAGGTCTTTGCAAATTAGGATTTAGACTATCAACGAAATTTGAAATTGTATCTGCCAGAGGCTGAATTTTTTCAGCAAATATCAACCGATGTCCTTGCCCTTCTAAAATTGCCGTTTTGGTTTTTGGAATTTTTTGAATTGCTAAGTTCAAAAATTTTTCATCTTGGCCGCCGATGATCCATAAATATTTTTTTTCTGAATTTTGAAGCCTATCAGCATAATTTTCTTGATGTGCCAACGACCAATTTTTTAAAGCAGCACTTAAGATATCTCTCGAGAAATTTTCTTCCAGACGAATAGGTTCCGGGAAATTCTTAAATACCGTTTGCTGGTTCCAACTTTTATAAAGCAATTGCCAATCTTCATTCAAGAATCGCCTTGCCCATTCAAGATCACTTTTTTGCCTGCTGATTTTTTCTTCGAGACAAAGCAAGCCGGGGTGGGTGGAAATAAAAATCGCTGCATCCCAGAATGTTTGATTTTCAAAAAAAGATTGCAGAGCAAGCCGGCCACCCATGGAATAGCCGACTAAAATTTTTAATTTTTCCGAACTAAAACTAACCATTTTAGAGTTCAAATAATCATGGAACTTTTTAGACCATTCAGCTTTAGCCCCACTGGGTTGAAGCATTGTTTCGCCGAACAAAGAGTGTTGATACCACTGCCAACCCTTTGGTGCCAAAGATGATTTCAGAAAATCCCAATCAGAAGGTTCACCTAAGAATCCATGCAAGCAATGAAATTCAACCAAGGGTTTAATCATCAGATTTTTCGGTAACCTTGCCAAAAAAGTTTTGATTGCAGATCATCCGGTTTTAGTTCAACGACTGTTCGGCGCGGAAGTTTCGACAACTGCGAAATATCTTCGCAATATAAATAGTTCCAATTCCACATTTTCGCCCAATGAGAAAAATTTAATTGATGGTTGTTGGTCATCATCAGTTTTAAATTTTCTGTTTCGGAATCACCCAGGGTAGTTCCTGAGAAAATATTATTAAAAATTTGGCCGCCACTATTGTTTACTATTACCAAAGTGGTTTTGTCGCAGTTGACTTGATTCAGCGAGGGCCACAAACCAGAAAGGTCATACAAGGCCGTTAAATCACCAAAAACTCCCAGCGAAGTTTTTTCCGCGGACAAAGCGCCGATAAAACTAGAAATCTGCCCATCGATTCCGTTAGCACCGCGAAGCCCCCAATACTTTTTGTGATTCGAAAGGCTTCCGTCCAAATCCCATTCGCGAATGGGAAGGCTATTGCCCAGGAAAACAAAATCAAATGCGAAATCTTTTTTTAATTTTGCAAGTTGCGCCGATTCACTAAGCGGATAATTTTCTAAAATCTGCACGACTTTTTGTCTTTGTGATTGGTCCAAATTCAAAAGTGTTTGAACCTCGGTACTAGCCCAATCACTTTCAAAATATTTAAGATGATCATAGCCTGTATAATGCTGAACACTTCGACCTAGTCCTTTGAACTCTAGGTGCGACACTGAAATCACGGGTACTTCCTTCAGATCTAAATCTAAATCTCGCCAAAATCTTGGGGTGGGCGTTCCGCCAATCTTTAAAACACTATGAAATTTCCCATCAAGGAAGGCCTTTTTGACCCATAAATCAGCAGCTGCCAAAACATTTTGCGAAGGTCTTACCATGCTCAAGGACTCGCACCATATGGGGGCTTTGAAATTTTCTAAAAAAGTTTGAATGAATTCCGTGTTTTCGCAGTAGGGACCAAGAATGACCAAGGGCTTTTTCATCGCCCTTTTCTTTAGGGAATGAAAAAAAGTTTTCCGCTCGTGGGGTGATATCTCAACCCGGATGTTTGCAGGCTGAGCTTGTGAAACCTGCTGCTCCAAGGCAGAAGTCGCCAGGAGGGGCTCGCTAAAACAAACATTCAAATGGAATGGCTGGGATTGATCCCACTGCTGCAAATTTAAAGTTTCGTCCAGATGTTCGATGTCCTGTACTGACTGCACATATTTTCCAAACAGATGAACTTGATCGATGGTTTGCGGCGCCCCGGATCCGCGAAAAGACCTGGGCCGGTCAGCAGAAACAATCAACAGTGGCAATCCCTGGTAGTGGGCTTCAATCACTGCGGGTAAACATTCCGCCACAGCGGTGCCGGAAGTCATAAATAAAGCCACCGGTTTTTGACTCTCTGATATTCGCCCTAAAGAAAAAAAGGCGGCACATCGTTCCTCGAAAAATGAAAAGACTTTGAAAGTTCCCGGGTTAAGCGAATTGATTTTCTGGATCGCAGGCAAGAAGGGTGCGTTTCTGCCACCTGGGCAAAAAACAATTTCACAGATTTGCAAGGCCGCTAAATTTTGTAGAATTTTTTCGGCCAAAGCTGAATTCAATTTTTAATTCCTAATTGAGAAAAAATTGACTGTCTTTTTAACAAAGTCTCGGCCCATTCTTGATCCAATTCGCTGGCATCCACGATTCCGCTGCCGCTGCCGATTAAAAACTGATCCTGATTCCATTCTAAATGTCGGATGGCGACCAGGCCCAACTGTTCTGCGGGTAAATTAAAAACCAATGGCGCTCCGTGAAAATAGCGAAGTTCTTGTTCGGGCAAATTGCGAAGCCAATGATAGCCGTAATTTCTTGGGGCTACCCCTAAGGCCGCGGTGGGGTGAAGCATTTTTATTATATCTAGAACTCCCGGAAGCTCCAGGCTGGTGACTGTCAATTCAGTAATCAGGTGGTAAAGCATAGGAAGCTCAAGCACGCGGGTGGGGGATTGAGTGGGCTTTCCAAAAATGCCTAGTTGCTTTGCCAAATCCTTCACGACCAATAGATGCTCGTGCATTTCTTTTGGGTTTTTGATTAGGTCCGCGGGGCTTAGATTCAAAGTTTTGGCCATCGTTCCCGCTAATGCAGCAGTTTTTAGTTCTGTCCCGCGTTTGCGAAATAAAATTTCAGGAGTGGCACCGATGGCTCCACGTTCCGAGTTCCAAATTCCAAACGGAAAAAAATTCTCCGCTGCTTTTAAAACAGAAATCATCCAACCCGCCAAAAACTTCGAGGGGTCCAAGCGGGGTCCCTTGGAAAAGTTGACTAAAATGGCCTTATCAATTTCGCCGCGTTGGACTTGGCCTTTAATAAACTGAAAAGAATTATCGTAGTTTTTTCGGTCGGGTGGCTGAAAGTGGCCAGAAGTTAAGGGTTGAGCCCCTAAAAATGGTTCCAAAATCCGAATGGCCTCAAAAACCGGAATTTTTAAGGGCGGCTTTTCAAAGGTAATGGCTGAAACCGACGATTCGAAAAACGGCAAAAGATACAGATTTTCATCTTCGCCCGCGTTCGATGGTCGCTGTGCGCCCGACCAAATCCAAACTTCTTGGGCAGACGCTCGCAGAAAAGCGCCTGACACACAAAATTCTTGCCAATTGAAATGTTCGGTCATAGTCCCCTTTGATAACATTTGTCTCCCTTATCAAGATGTATTGTTATATATATATTTTCGTATTTAGACTTTATCAATTCCTCGAAAGGCCCTGCTTTAAGATTTATGTCAGAATTTTCAGAGAATTCGTTTCGTATCGGTGGTGGATACTTTGGCGTTATTGCAGGACCTTGTTCTATCGAGAGCGAACAGCAGTTTTTAAAAACTGCACTGTCAGTAAAGGCATCTGGTGCTGGGCTACTTCGTGGCGGCATTTGGAAAATGCGAACAAGCCCTGACAGTTTCCAAGGCTTGGGCGGGCAAGCGATCTCGTTAGTAAAAAATGTTTTAAACCAATCCAAGATCGGTTTGGTTTGCGAAATCACAGACCCAAGGCAAATTCCCTTACTGGATGACTTCGTTGCCATGTATCAAGTCGGCGCCAGAAATATGTACAATTATTCTTTACTCAAAGAGTTGGGGCAAACCCGAAAGCCGGTTTTGTTAAAAAGATCATTTGCCGCTTTGCTTTCCGAGTGGCTGAAGGCTGCTGACTATATCGAAAAAGGTGGAAACAAAAATATTATTTTGTGCGAGCGGGGGATCAGAACCTTTGAAACCTCGTCAAGGTACACATTTGATTTGAATTCGGTCCTTTTGGCCAAAGCGGAAAGCCGCTTTCCGGTGATTGTTGATCCGTCTCACGCGATCGGTTTAAGCGAGCACGTGCCGGCCTTAGCTCGCGCTGCTGCAGCGGCGGGAGCCGACGGAATGATTATCGAAGTCCATCCTGATCCTGCGAAGGCACTTTCGGACGGTCGCCAGTCTTTGAACTTGTTGCAGTTTGCGGACCTAATGAAAGACTTGGAAAAAATTCTGGCCGTTGTGAATAAAAAAATTCACCGCCCAATGCCTAATTCTGTTTCTGCACCTTTAAATCTGTGAAAGAAAATTTATGAACGCCAAAAGTTCCCAACCGCTGACGATTCAAAATATGTTCTCGAAAATTGCGCCCCGATATGATCTAGCCAATTCGGTTTTATCATTGGGGATTCATCATTTGTGGAAAGAAAAGTTGGTCAAAGTTTCTGCTGCAAAAGCTGGGGAATCTGTTCTTGATTGCGCCACGGGCACCGGCGATTTGGCGATTCGGTTTAAGAGAAAAGTGGGGCGAACTGGGAAGGTGATGGGTATCGATTTTTGTTCAGAAATGGTGGCGCTTGCGCCGGCCAAAGCTACTGCCGAAAATTTGGATGTACAGTTCCAACGGGCCGATGTGTTGCGCTTGCCTTTTAGTGATAAAAGTTTTGATATTGTTTCCATCTCATTCGGCATAAGGAACGTCGCAGACCCACTGAAAGGCCTTAACGAAATGGCCCGAGTGTTAAAACCTGGCGGTCGTCTGGTGATTTTAGAATTTGGGCAAATTCAAAATCCGGTCTTGGGAAAGTTGTATCAATTTTATGCGCAAAAAGTTTTGCCCGTTTTAGGTGGCATTTTGACGGGGCAAAAAAAGGCTTATGAATATCTTGAGAATTCGTCAGCACAGTTTCCTTGCCGAGAAAATTTTTTGAATTTAATGAATGAAACTAAGTCATTTTCGAAAACTTCGTATCGGTCACTTTCCGGCGGAGTGGCTTATATTTATGAAGCGATTAAAATCTAAATCCGACTCCAAATTCCGCAGCTAGGGCCGCGTGGGTGACTTTGCTTAAAGCGGTTTGCACTCCTGCTGTACTTTCAGATCTCTCAAACTGATAGTTATGACCGTAAAAAGCTAAAATCATATTAATTTTAGGGGAGTAATAGATGTACCCCTTCAAAGAAAGAATCAGCGCCTGAGCTTTTGCCACATCTTGGATTGTAGTGAACGGTAAGTACTCTAAATTAATTTCTAAAGTTTTTGGTTTTCGCAAAAAAGGAATTAAATTGATTATCCTTTGCAGGGGTGACCAAAGATCATCAGTGTAGGCAACCCCTATTCCATAAAAAGCGCCGGTCGGACCAGATGTTTTAATTTGTTTGTAGACGATTCCTGGCACAATACTTTGCCCGTATTTGGCGTTAGACCAACGATATCGGTATTGCAAAAGAACCCCGATAAGTTGCGCGTAGTTGTTGTAAGAGGCTCCTAAGTTATCTACGTATTGTGCCCGGATTCCATATTTTCCAAACCACTGGCGCGCCGTTAAATCCACTGAATTTGTAATCGACGAAGAGGCAAATCCGGCGCTGTAAAGAATATCAAGTTCGGATCGAAATCGGTCCTTCGAGAGGTCTTGGATATTTTCAATATCCATATCAATCATCTGTGCCATCACTTCATCTTGTTTTTGAATTTGCACCAGCACTGAAACTTGGGATTCGTTTGAAAAATCCGCCTGAGGACGATTTCTGACCAAACCAAATTGCGTCAATACGTCAATCAGTTCAAAAATCTTGGCCGCCGGAACTTTAAACGAAAAGCCAGTGTGAGTGTCAGAATCAACAATCGTGAGTTGAGGCTCAATTTTTCTTAATTCGTTTTCTACATCTTCAGTTTCAGAAGAAAACAAATAAGCTGGCACTAGGTCCAATATCAAATCAGCCTTGACAGTTTTTTTATCGGTACTGCCCACCGAATCCGAGGGATTAATTTCCAAGACCGAAACTACTAAGGGCACTTGGTTTGTATTGCCTTGGGATTTCTTCGAATCTTCGGCAAGAATTACGGACTCTTTTAAATTGGGCAAATTTAAGAGCTGTGAAAAATTATCTTGCGGCACTTGACCCGACAACGAACTTTTCCAGCCTTGAGATTTCTCGAACGGAAATTTGAACTCGCTCAATTTAGTTTTTAGGTCTTTGACCACCTGATTGGGCTCGCTGGAAGCTTGAAAGATTCTCATGCGGCCGTCGGGCGCAGGCAGGCCGCGATCCTGAAAAAACCAGATCACGATTTGGACTTTTCCCTTTTCAACCGATTTAACGGTTGGTCGTTTCTCGACAAAAATATCGCCTTGTTCGCTAAGATCTGTAAAAAGATCAAGGACAAGTTCTTGATCCAATTTAAAATAAAAGTATCGACTTCCTAAAAAAAGGCCATCGTAACGGACGGGTCCTAAATCTTCGGCGGCCCATGCATCCAGCTGGCTTTGCACGAATTCGGCATTTTTATCCTGGGAGTAATAGGCCACGTGATAAACTTGATCTTGCTGGGCAAAAGCAAAGGGAGAAATCAAAAATAAAGCAATCAGCGGAATAAGTCCGCCGATTATTTTTCGAAAAGCTGTCATCTGTCTCTATTAAATAGAAAGAATCTGGAAAAAACAAATATATATATTTTGAATTTTAGATCCTATCCAATCGAGACCACAAAATGTGATCACATAAAGTTAACCAGATCATCGACTGCAGCACGGGGATAACTCGGGGAAGTAAACAGGGGTCGTGTCTACCTTTTTTTGAAACATCTAAAATTGAAGAAGTCGGCTTAATCCCAACCTCTAAAAAAATATCTTGGCCATTGCTGATGCCTCCGTTCACTCCACCGTAAACAAAGTTTTGTTGATTGTGAAAAGCCGATCCTGTTTGGGCTAAATCGAGGTCCCGCCCCAATTCATAGCTGACCACAGAACCCACGCTGACTAGGGCTTTTGCGAAATCACTTTTTAATTTTCGAAACACGGGCTGACCTAAACCTGCTGGTGCACCTTGAATCAAAAGTCCGACATTGCCGCCCCAGCTTTCGCCATTTTCTTGGGCTGCCATCAGCATTTTTTTAATTTCAGATTCTCTTTCGCCAGGAAAGTAGCAGGACCGTTCAAAAAGATCCTTAGGATTTGTGAAGAATTTTTCCGCTTCTGATTTCGTCAGCGAAAAGGGACCAACTGCAGAGCTAAAGGCGTACACCTTAAGTTTTGGGAACAAAGTTTTTACGACCATCTCGGCAACACTTCCACCGATTACTCGGCCAACGGTTTCGCGACCCGAAGCCCGACCCCCTCCGCGGTAGTCAACATGTGCAAACTTTTCTCTCCACGCTTGATCGGCATGTCCTTTGCGGGGATTTTCTTTGATTTCATCATAGTCCTTCGATCGAGCGTCGGTATTGCGCACAAGAATAGTTATCGGTGTACCCAATGTTTTGTCTTCAAAAACGCCACTCAAAATTTCTGGCGTATCCATTTCTTGTCGGGCTGAAACAATTTGTTTCCCTGCAGCGCCTGGTCGCCGGCGGATTAAATTTTTTTGTAAGATTTCTTGATCGAAAATAACTCCGGCCGGGCATCCTTGGATAAGGGCGCCAACAGCTGGTCCATGGCTTTCTCCAAAAGTAGTTAATTTAAAAATCTCGCCAAATTCGTTGCCGCTCATAAAAAGTTAAACCTCTTGTTCTTTCCAAAAAACTTGTTGACCTTCTGCTTGCTCGATAAACATTCTATATCCTGAAACATATTTAGCTCCCACCAATAAAGCGTATTCGCGCGCCCTAGAGTGTTGAACGTAGTTCAAATCAAAAACCTGCTTTGGTTTCCATTCTACCGGTGGCAACTCAGAAGTTGGTGACCCCGCCCAAATTAAAACGCTTGGACAGACATCAATGGTCAATTCAGCAATGCTGGCATCGCGGGCGGACTTAAAAATCGCGTCCGGCAAAATTTCTTTAATAGTGCTTAGAACTCCCCCGCCCCCCCAAACCACGACACTTGTTAAATCTATATTTTGGCTTTGGAGGGATTCTGCAAGGCCAACGATGTCTGTGTTTTCAGCTTGATTGCGGGTTTCACAAATAAAAAGACTATTGGCAGACTCTAATTTTTTAACCCTCAAAGAATGTGAATTTGAAAACTGATAGGCGCAATTTTTTAACGGAGACGTCACCGCGGCCCATTTTAGACCTAACTTTTTAAAAAGCCTGATTCCTTGGTCCCAATCTTCCTTTTGCAACTGAACTCTAAAAAAGGGAGATTTTCGCGCGCGAAAAAAACTTTCATGCTCCACGGGCGAAAAGCTATGAACGACAGGATTTCCCAAGACTGCCGCCCAATTCTTTGTGTCGTAGGGGGTGGCCAACCATTCGAACAAAGTGGGCTGATCCAGTACGCCTGAGAATCCGTCGTTGATAAAATTTATTTTCTGTCGCCCTTTTAAATACCGGCGCAACCAATTCCACCTACCGTCGTTCGAACGCGGAAGAAAACTTCTCTGCAAATGGTCTTGTGCTTGCCAATCGATCATTTTTTCAGCTACTTCCCACGACACTTCTGCAGGAGAAAGTTTCAGATGCCGATGAGGCTGGGCTTCTAAAAACTCCGAAGATATTTCGTTTTGGTGGGTCGACAAAACGTGGGGATGGTCGAACGAAGAATTTCCCAACACTAAATCCCAATCTACTTTCAATTTTTCAAATTTTAAAAAATGCAACAGCTCGTGAGAAATATTTGCTTTTCTGATCGAGAACAAAATTTTGGAATGAGGAATCTTTTTGGCCAACCCAAATATTTGCGATTCACTTAAAAGATCATTACGAAGCTCGAACAGATCGTATCCCCATCTTAAACCACGAATTTCAAAACTGGCCCAATGAGCAAGATGACTTTGAGTCAAAGTTAAGCAACCGCCCAGACTTCGGATTTGATTTTGAAGAATTCGCCGCTCAATCTCGTGGGGCGCCTGCAGACCTTCTGGGACTTGATAGACCCAAGACGCCCATTGCCTAAACTGGGGATCTCGCTGCGAAAATTTTACCGCGTATTCCGCTTGCGGTGATAGGTTTTTTAGAAGTCTAGGTCGGTCCAAAAAAATTCTGGGTTCGCTGTCCAACGCCCTTCGAATCCAAACCACCTCGAGGTCCTTGACTAGTTCAATAGCGTTTAAATCAAACCCAGCTCCAAGTGCTATCACAAAATCCGAGTGCTGATTAAAAATTTCAGAGAAATATTTTTTTTCCAAATTTCGAAAGCTTTGCTCGCCTTGCCTATCGAAAATATTTTGGATTTTTCGACCTTCTCGGTTCTCGATCTCTTGATCCAAATCAAAAAAACGAGTCTTTTGTTTTTCCATAGCGGCGTAAACACTCCAGCGCTTAAGCACGGAAGACTTTCCACAGCCACGATGACCTATAAGAACAATTTTCATAAAAAATTATCCGGGAATGCCTTCCAGAAATCAGGAATACTTTTTCTCACCGCCGACGAATTCTGTATTTTAATTTCGGGATTTTTAATTTTAAACAAAGCTGCCGCAAAGACCATGCGGTGATCGTCAAAGGGGTCAAACGTAAAGCTTCTAGGCTTAAAACCAATCCCTTGCCCAAAAATTTTTAAAAAGTTTTTTTCTAATTCAAAAGAAACGCCCGCTTCTTTTAACAATTTTATGGTGCGCTCTAGCCGGTCGGACTCTTTAAATTGAATGTGATGAAACCCGGTCAGTAGGCTAGTGCCCTGGGCAAAAGAAAGCATTCCACACATCACCGGAAACAAATCTGGAGTATTTTTGAAATCAAAATCAAAGGAATTAATTTTTTTTGCTTTCGAAACCTTTAAAACTTCTAAGCGATTTTCGCATAAAATTCCCATGCGGTTAAATAATTCTAGAAACACATGATCAGGTTGAAGTCCTGTGTCCAAAAAGGGATTCAAGACAAGGTCTCCGCCCACAGCTGCGCAAGCCGCAAATGTAAATGCCGAGCTCATATCGGTTTCACATTTAGCGAGCACCATTGAGCCTTCGCCCAAATGTCTGTCAAAATCCGGCGGAATAAAAATTCCCGAATCAATGGTTTCCATTCGCGCGCCCCATTGCTTTAAACAGCGAATGGTCATCTGCAGGTATTCGTTTGAAACTCCGGCTCCCGGTGGGTCTAAACGGATGGTTAGACCATTGTTTCTTAGCTGTGGCCAATCCAGGCAGTTTAAAAGAAACGCACTGGCAAATTGACTAGAAATTTCATTTGAAATTCGAAGCTCTTTTTCGGGCTTTATCCATCCATTTGATTTGATTTTTAATTCGCGCTTTCCCCAATCTGTTTGAACACCCAAGTCATTTAAAATCGCCGTTAGGGTTTGATGAGGTCTTGAAAAAAGATTATCTTCGCCTTGAATAATAAATTCACCGACCTGGCGAGATAGTCGCAGCGCCAAAAAGCGAAAGGGTGCCGCGCCAAAAGAAATTTTTTGAACGGGTTTTTTAATATCTTCCAAAGCGTTTTTAAGATCCAAAACGTCTTGGGATTCGGTGTTAAATAGTAGCTGGTGCTTTGGAAAAAAAGAGCTGACGATCAAACTGCGTAAGACAATCGATTTCGAAGAATGAAGTGGTCCTGAATAACTAAACACAAGCTTGCCTTTTCCATTCGTTCTTGAACATTTGGATGGAAATTTTTTCTCTAACGACTTTGCCGGGTTTTAGAATAAAGGTCTCTTCAATTTTGTGTGGGCTCACTAATTTTTTGTCCTGAAGCAGTTCGAAATGGGGGTTTGAAACTAAATTTAAAAAAGTTCGTTTTTGATGAAAGGCTTGGGACATCTGGGGTGCCGCTAATATTAAAATTTTGATTTTTTCATATTCGATTTGAGACAAATATTTTTTCTTAAGACTCCAATCCAGCGCAAACAAGACTCCGAAAAAAACCGCTTTGCCGTGGGGCAAGCTCAAACGAGACTCCAAAACATGACCCACAGAATGGCCTAAATTCAAAACTCTTCGAAGTCCTTTTTTTTCGAAAGGATCTTTGGCGACGATTCGCATTTTAGCGCTGACCAGGTCAGGTAGGACTAACCAAAAATTTTGATCTATTTTTTTCCAAAGCGATCCCCCGGAAATTAAACCCATTTTCAAGACTTCACCCCAGGCTTCTTGAATATTTGAGGACGGCAGCTGATCAATCACTTCGGCCACAATAAAAACATGTTTGGCAGGGTAGAAAGTTCCCAACTGATTTTTAATATCCAAAAAATTAAGGGCAGTCTTTCCGCCGTGGCTGGAATCCATTGCCGCCAAAGCCGTGCTAGGAATGTGCACTAAGCCTACGCCGCGTTTGTAGATGCTAGCTAAAAAGCCAACAAAGTCTCCGACACTGCCGCCACCAAATGACAAAAAAGTAATCTCGGCACAAGGCAGTCCGCCGGTGGCCTTTAATGCCAAAGGTAAAACATCCCGAATACTTTCAAGACTTTTTAATTTTTCCCCAGATTTCAATGCTATTTTATTTGGAAACGTCTTCAAAAACTTTGGATATTTTTTTTCAAAAATCGAATCGTAGAATAAAAATGAGCCCTTCGTTATGGGAATTTTTTCTAGCCGCTTTAAAAAGATAACTTCAGTTTCTAGAGTCTCCAATCGACGGCCTCCAATTTTTTCTGGGTCAAAAAATTGTTGGCTTTTGAAAAGGGTTTTGACCCTAAGAATCCTCGATACGCAGATAAAGGCGAAGGGTGCACGGACTGCAACACCAAATGTTTTACCGTATCGATCAAATGAATTTTTTTCTGAGCTTGGCTTCCCCAAAGCATAAAAACAACATGCTGCTTTTGTTCTGAAATCACTTGGATCACGCGATCGGTCCAAGTTTTCCACCCCTGATTTTGATGCGACCCTGGTTTGCCGGATTCGACGGTCAAAACACTGTTGAGCAAAAAAACCCCACTTTTAGCCCACTTTTCTAAATACCCAGAACTGGGTCGAATCACTCCGACATCAGTTTCTAATTCTTTAAAAATATTCATCAGCGAGGGTGGTGGTCTTTGGCCAGGAGGAACCGAAAAACTAAGACCATGCGCTTGACCCGGTCCGTGGTAAGGATCTTGACCCAAAATTACAACTTTTAATTTTGTCAATGGAGTCAGCCGAAAGGCTTCGAAATAATTTTTTTTCTCTGGAAAAATGACTTTATTTTTTTGATATTCGGCCTTTAAAAAAAGTTTCAGTTTAATCATATATTCTTTTTGAAATTCAGTTTCCAAAAATGGACTCCAGCTTTGTTCTAGGCCGCTTTTTGACGCAGTTTTGGTCGGTGCGAGGTCGATTTGTTTTTGCATAAATCTTTGATTACCACTCGCGCGGGGGCTTTTAACAGCAAAAATTATTTCAATTGGTTTCGTATGTAAGTCTTGAAGGAGTTTTGAAAATATCTGGGTGGGGGTAAAAACACTGTGCCAAACTCTAAGGACAAGGTGTCGTTCCCGTGTCGTTCGCACAAATACTTTTTCAATACCCTCCCAATATTAAACGGCTCAAAGTGTGCCGTCTCGACTTTAGATAAGTCTCAAAATGAGAAATCTAATTTTTAAATCGAACTCATTGGCTTTTATTGAAAAACGACAAACTAGACCAGCCTTGACCTGAAAAAAGTGAGCTCTATTGATATAATTAATAATGGAAGGAGCACTTTATGGAATTCCAAAAAAACAAGCAACTTCAAGGTATAGACCCTGAAATTAGCGCCTACATTTACCAACTTAGTGCCGAATTCCAAGCCTTCTCGACGCCCGATACTAAGATTGAGGTCGTCGCAAAAGATCCCCTAGAGCTTCAGAATGCAGAGGCTCTTTCGGAAGAGCTGCCGCCTAAAGACGTTTTAAAAGACATGTACCGAATTGGGATTCTGTTGTCAGACAATGGAACTAATATCGAGGCCGAAGCTCTTCATCAAAATATTTTTGAAGCTATTCGACTAGCGAAAGAAAAATTATTAATCACCCTTAACGAAATTAGCGACGAATTGATTAGCAAAAACGACCGACATAAAGAAATCAAAGAAGCTTTGGATGGATCGGACAACCAACATTAAATTCCTGTAAGAATTTTTTCTGCAGCCAAGCAAATGCTTTCGCAATCCAATCCGTGTAATTTGTAAAGTTCTGATGATTTATAGGCACTTTGTCCGAAAGTTCCATTCACCCCTAAAATCTGGATTTTTATGGGGTGACCAAGCTGTGCAAAGGTAGCCGCTAAATGTTCTCCGAATCCGCCTAATTTCTGATGGTCCTCGACAGTGATAACTTTATAGTTAGCCTTTTCGAAGGCTTGCGAAAGTCCCTGAATGTCTAAAAGGTTCAGGCACGAGGGGTTCACCAAAACTACGCCGTAACCTTTTGCTGAAAGTTTTTGTGCGGCTTTATAACCCTCATACAACATTGATCCTGCAGCGACGATGGCAACGGTTTTTTCTGGTGATAGAGCTTGCGAAAATACGGTTTGAGACTTTCCCGCTTTATACACAGGTTCATCCACATATTTCAGCGGAAAATTTTCTCGTCCCAGAAAAAATACGCTTGTCTTAGGAACTTTAGAATTTCGAACATCGTGGGCGAACTGTTGGCCAACTTGGCCCATAAGATCCTTAGCTTCCGAAGCACAAGTTAATGCAAAAACCTGAATATTAGGTATCGACTGCAGCATTGACAGGTAAGTCAGTGCCTGATGAGAAGCCCCATCCGCAGCATCCTGAAATCCTGTGTGCGAGAAAACACAAATCATAGGAGCTTGTGAAAGTTGAGCCATCGTCAATGGCAGCGCACCTTTGGTGACTCCAAACTGCGAAAAAGTATCCACCACGGGAATAAAACCAGCTTTCGAAAAGCCAGCCGCCACTGAAATCATATTGGATTCAGCGACGCCCACATCGAAAGTATCTGCCGGGAATTTTTTTTGAAACGCCGCAAGACCGGTCGAACCGGGCAAATCCGATGTCAACGAGACTATGGGCAAACCACTTTCGCGAAGCTCGATCAGGCTTTGCGAAATTCCAACTTGAATTTTATCTTCCGGTCCCAAAAGACTGGGCTCTTTTTTTTGATTTTTTTCAATTTCATTAAGCTCCGCAATCCAATTTTCAAAGAACTCTGGCATGGCGGTATTGCCTAAAATTTCCTGAAGAAACATTTTAAGTTCTTTTGGCGATTTTAACGGGAAACCGTGCGCTCCGGATGAGGACTGGGCGGTTTGTTTAGTGCCAAATCCTTTAATTGTTTTGGCGTGAATAACGACGGGCTGTTTCGGGTTATGCCGGACCAATTCAACCGCTGTCTCGAATGTTTGGTAACAGCTTTGCAAGTTGTGTCCGTCTGCCAAATCCAGTTTTTTCCATCCCAAGGCCGCAACCGCTGCAAATGTCGGGTTCATTGAAAAACTATCCTGATCGATGCGCCCTGACAGTTTAGTGTTGTTATCACTGATGACCAAAATAAAAGGAGCCATCAGACCACGTTCGGCGAATCCAGGAATGGAAGCTAAAGCTTCCCGGGCTTCTCCCTCCATACAGGCACCGTCTGAAATGGCAGTAACAGTAACCCTATTTAGGCCCAGTCGAGCATCGGCCATGGCCAAGCCTTGGGACTGAGGCAACGCAGATCCTAAGGGGCCGTTACTTAAATAAACTCCCTCGGGAAACAAATGGGATTCGCCGTGTCCGCACAAAGGACTATCGATGGATCGAAATTTTTTTAGATCTTCTAATTTCAGCTTCGGAAATCCGTAAGCGGCTTTCAATGCGTAAAGTCCGTTCTCGCAGTGGCCTGCATCGTTGATCAAATGAAAAAGCTGGAACCAATCTTTTTTCTGCTTTTCGGCTTCTAGAAAAACAAACCCATGGATTGCCGACATTAAATCGGCAAATGCCGCCGGGCCTCCAAAGTGACTAGCAGCTCCACCCAAGACGGCGTACATATCCATCAAGGCTACCAATGCGCGGGTCATTTTTGGATCGGCTAATTGAACGGATTCGTTTTTTAAATTGCGTATGACTGTGGGAAAGAGCGGGGTCGTCCGGCTTGGGGGGGCCAGTTCAGACTTGATCGGCAACACTTGCATAGAATTTTCCTTTAAAGAACTTTTGATGACCTTTTGAAGACCTTTGAATCTTCTAGCTCGACTTGGAAGAAAAAGCCACTTCAGCAGTTAGTCTAAAATCCGCTTCGAGAATCTCCAAAAAATTTTTAAATTGCTCAAAGTTGATTTTTAAAGTTATAAAATCTTATGGGCGGATTTAGTTTTACTCATCTTTTAATTTTGGTCATTATTGCGATGATTTTCTTTCGGCCACAAAAAGTGGGCGAGGTTGGGAAATCACTTGGTAAGGCGCTTCGAAACTTTAAAGAAGGTCTTAGTGAAGTGGACGCCGACTTTAAAGAAGTTCGTCCGGACAAAAAAGAATCAGCTCCGCTAGTGAATCAGTCTACCCACGTAACTCACGTAACTGATGAATCGCAGGCTTCTTCTTCGTCATCGTCTTCAGAAAATAAAAAGAAAACTAACCAGACTTAGATGGTAATTTTCTTAGCATCTTTTCTGCTGGCGGCAAAAATATACGCTGTCCAAGTTCATGAAACCCCTCCAAAAGATTTAGCATCCGACTGTGTTGCAAGGCTTACTTATTTTCCGGGAAAAGCAGACAAAGAAATTCTGACAAAAGCTTGTCAGAAAGCCATCGTGTTTTCTGCTTGCGAAAGTGTTTTAAAAGTTCCTATTTTTCATTACGAAAAAAAGGGTTCGCATGCGTCTCAACAAAAAATTTTAGTTTTTTCTTTGATTCACGGAAATGAAACACCCGCTGGTAGTGTGGGTCGCCTGTGGATGGAGCGTTTAGAATCCATCGATCCGCGAAACACTTGGAGAGTCATTCCGATTTTAAACCCTGATGGCGTCAAATTGAAAACTCGAACTAACGCCAATAAGGTTGACGTGAATCGAAATTTTCCGACAAAGGATTGGTCCGAAAAAGCATTGGCCTACTGGAAAAAAGAATCAAACTCTAGTCCCCGGCGATTTCCGGGAAGCTCCTCAAATAGTGAGCCCGAAACCGCATGTGCCATCAAGCACATCGAGGATTTTAAACCCGATCTTATTGTTTCAATCCATACCCCACTTAAGGTTCTTGATTTTGATGGGCCCAAGGTAAAGCCACCTAAGTTTGATTATTTGCCCTGGAAAAATTTAGGAAATTACCCCGGCAGTTTGGGCCGTTACATGTGGCACGAACGGAAAGTTCCCGTTTTAACGATGGAGCTGAAAGAGGACCTACCCCCTTCTCAGCAACCGTTTTTACAGCTTCAAGATATCATTGGTTATCTGACTAGCCTGGATATTCCGCGATCAAAAATAGTCGAAAAAAAATAACTTAATAATACGGATTTTTTAAAGTTCGAATCTTTGCAACGTTTGGAATTTTCGCCGCTGTTTCTTGAATTCTGGCCTCTTCGCCAACTAAAACGATCACCATATCATGTGTTGAGAAGCCTCGTTTTAGAGCGATTTTGGCGTCCTCCACATTGAAGTCGTTGAGCTGATTAAGCTTCTGTAGTTTAGTCATCGGGCGAAAACCATAAAGCTCCTTCTTGATCTTTCGGTCCAAAGTGTTTGAAGCCGAATCGTACAGGGCCAGTTTATTAGTGTCGGACTCTTTGAATATATCAAATTCTTTGCCTAAAAGTGGGCCAAAAAAATCAGCGGAATTTTTTAAGGTTTCTGCTGGAAAATGATTAGTAAAATCCTGCAAATCACTTTCAGAATTAAAATAGTTTTTCAAAAGCGCGATAGAACTCAAGGTGTTTTTTGTCAAAAAGTCATCAGCCTCGTTAGGGCCTTTTGGCACTACACGTGGGGTGAAAAAAGCTCTAAGGATTCCAAAGTCCTCGCCCGTATATTCAAAAGATCCGCCCGCTACGTATGTCCAACCGGTCAACTCGCGAAGCACATGATACAATCTAGACGACTGACCTTCGTTCAAAGGCTTAAGGGCCGTGGTAATAATATCTGCATCTGGTGAACGATGATCGGGAGCTCGAAAGCCCAACAAAGTTATCGAAGACCTGGGATTGGCAAAGGGAACTAAAACGACCTCGCGTCCCTTGAGTTCTGGAATTGCAGGGACAGAAAAAATCTTAAAACCTTGCCCTGCTTGTACTTTGCTGAATGAATTTGCTAAAGCTCGTTTTAGGGCATGTTCTGAAAAGTCAGAAGCAATAAAAAACCTAAGGTCGTTCACTCGGACTATATTTAAAAACAAATCTTTTAAGTCTTTTGCACCAATGGACTCGACGCTGACCTGATTTCCAGCTGATGAAAAGCTTTTTGGATGGTCTTGATAAAGCCCTCGCAATAGCGCTCGGGTGGCCAGATCTCTTGGATTTTTTTCCGAAAAAGAAAGTTGGGATTTTATTTCAGATTTTAATAAATCCCACTCGGCCGGTTCAAAGTTTGGGTTGATGAATATTTTTGCAAGCTGATCAAAAACTTTTTTGTAATTGGCGGAAATGAAAACACATGAAATTCTAGTAGTTTGGTAACCTACCGTAAGCTTAATTTCTGAAATTCCCAATTTGGCAAGACTAGCGCTAAAATTTTCGTTACTTAAACCGTCGGCTCCGCGAAGCATTAACTTAAAAGTAGCTTCGGTCAGCCCCAATTTATCTGGCTTATCCTGTACGAACCCATTGTCGACTACGATTTCAATCATGGATAATTTCTTTTTTCCCGGTAATGCCTCAACAAAAGTATTGGTTTTAATAAACTCACGAACGGCTTTTATTTCGGGACTAAGAGCTTCCTCAGCCTTGGCTTCGATTTCCTCGGGCGTGAGACTTGGATCCGATGTTGTTGGGGGATCATCGATCTCGAAAACCTCGCCTGTAATTGCTGATGGTTTGGCAGGTGCAGGGTCTGCGGAAAAAGCACTTGAACAAAAAGCCAAAGACAAAACTAAACCTAAAATAAATAACGATAAATTATTTGTTTTCATTGATTACCTCAGGAGCAGCAAGGGGTTTAATTTTAACTAGAACAGCCTGATCGGGTTTTAAATACTTCTCAATAACTTTTGCTAAATCGCCCACAGTAAGCGTTTGATATAGGTAGGATTGGTTCATTGCGTACAAAAAATCATTCGAAACTGAAATCGAATTTGATAATAACTTCGCCAAACTGATGCCTGGGGGATCGTCTTTTTCTAAGACTAACGAGAAATCTATTAATTTCTTTTTCTTTAAAGTACTTAAAAGGTCAGCGCCGTAACTTTGGGTTTTGATTCTTTCTAGGGCTTGAAAAAAAGCTTTAGAAACTTCGGAAGAATCTTTCTTATTTAGAACAAATTCAGTACGAAAAAGCGAAGTGTCTTTAAACTGAAATGTTCCGCTGGAAACAGAGATAACATCCTTGGTTTTAACCATGTCACGTCTTAATAAGGAAAATGGGCTTCGTGCCAATAAATCGCTGATCATTTCCAAAGCAGCCGAATCTTTTACTAGTTCAGCTGCAGGCCCTTGAAAATTGATCACTAAGCTCTCGGTGGGTTGATTGGGGCTTGAGAACTCTAGAACTTTTTGCGTGGTTATCGGGGTTGTTTTCGGAGTTTTCAAAACTGTAAACGGAACAAATGGAATTTGCCCATAGTACTTTTCAACTAAACTTAAACCCACTTTGCGATCAAAATTGCCGACCAAAATGACCGTCATATTTCCTGGAGAATAGTATTCCTTAAAAAAATGAGTGGCCTGTTCGGCAGTCATTTTTTCCAGGTCCGAGTCATCGCCAATGGTTAAGAATTCGTAGGGGGTCCCACCAAAAAGAGCTTTTTGAGTCAGCAGACTTTCTTGATAGTCAACGCGACTTTTATGCATGGCCAGCTCGCCTCGAACGGCACCTCTTTGTAACTCAAAATTGGTGGGATCGATTTGGATATTTTGAAATCGATCAGCATTCATCTTAATTAAATTTTCTAAATTCGCGCTTGGGGTCACTGAAAAATAATTAGTCCGGTTAAAGTATGTGGTCGCATTATCAACGAAAGTTCCAAAGCGAGTCATTTCCCTAGCGTAAACATCGGCCGGAAAATTTTTTGTACCACCAAACAAAGCATGTTCAAGAAAATGTGCCAGCCCGCACCGGTAAGAGGGGTTCAGGCAGTCGTCGACGGAGCCCGCTTGAACGTGGGTCAGCAAGCTTACCGTGTCCAAACTGTCGGATTCCTGGGGAACCAATAGCACTTGCAGTTTATTATCTAGACGGAACTCAAAAATTTGAGTTCCGTTGGGAAGTGCTGACTGAGAAATTTGCTCAGTCGAATTCGCAAATGGCAAAAACGATAGGCAAAATAAAAAGCAAGAAGTGATAAACAAAAATACCTGATGATGGAGCATTTTAAAAAACTCACGATTGAACCCACAAAATAGAACTGAATTTTTTTGAAACTTCACTAGCTGTACCCCCTGTTAATCAAGCCCAGAGCCTACGAGATTTAAGCTATTGGATGCCTATTTCCTATTATTTTTCGGCTTTGTGCAAGGCACTACTGCGGTTTTTCCAAAAGCAAAGAGCGTTTGAAGAAAACAAATAGTCCCATTCTGCCAAATGGATCGAAGGTTCGAACTCGGGTCGTTCCAGGAAGGTCTTCTGGCGCCGTGGTCCGCGTCGGATAAATTGGGCCGGGTTTGGAAATCGCGAAATAAAATGAAACGCCTGGTGAATCTCTAAATGCTCGGTCCTAAATAAACCAAGCTCTAGACGAAGGCATTTTTCGTACTCTTCCGAATTTAATCCAGGCTCAAGCTCAACCAGTTCGTCAGTGGTTTCAGTATCCGAGTCCTCGGTTGTGGTCGCTACTGGCGATGGATTCAAGACGTTGTTCAACACATAAACGAAAGGTAAAAATAAATTTTGGGGCAGGGCACTTTTCCGCGGAAAGTCAGGAAGTCGCTCAAAATAGCTAGAGATCTCTGAAAATAGTTCTTTTGAATCAAAAGTTTTTTCTAGAGTGGGTATAAAATACGTCAAAACTCCCAAATCTTTGGCCTCAAGAAACAATCGAAATGGGTCGGGTAATTTCAATATTTTTAAGAGCTCTTCGCGCCTCCTGGGCAGAACTGACAGTTCCAAAGATGACGCATTTTCTTGAATTGCCGATCGAAGTTCAGGATCCAACTTCAAGTTCAATTTGTGGGACAAACGAAGGGCTCGTAAAATCCGAATCGGGTCTTCCACTAGCCGTTCTTTGGGGTCCCCTAGCATTCTTAGGGTGCGGCCCAGAATGTCTTGCTCGCCCTGCGCATAATCAATCAATTCATCGGCGATAGGATCGTAGAACAATCCGTTGATTGTAAAATCCCGTCTCCGGGCATCCTGCTCGGGAGTTCCAAAAAAATTATCACCGATGGGCGAATTTTCGCTGGAAAAGTCTTCGGGCTTGGAATCTCTTCGAAAGGTGGCGACTTGGAATTCTTCTATGCCCCGCTTAACCAAAACCAGTTTAAAGCGGCGGCCAATGATGTAACTTCGTGCGATCACCTGACGAACTTGTTCGGGCAAAGCTTCAGTGGCGATATCATAGTCTTTGGGTTCATACCCCAGCAGCAGGTCGCGAACACAACCGCCCACTAAATAAGTTTTGAAACCTTTTTTTTGCAACCGATCAACAATCATCCGAGCTTGTGGATTGATAAATTGTGTCTGTAACTGCCATTTTCGGTTACTCTGCATACAAAACTTATGGCACTATAACGGCGACATGTCATCCTATCTAGAGAATTTCAACTATCAAATTTTGGGTCCCGAAAGGGGTCGGCGCTGGGTTTTTTTGCACGGCTTGATGGGCTCTTTGGTTAACTGGAAAAAAATTGTCAGCAGTTTGAACGCGACCGAAAGAACTTTAATTTTCGATCAGCGGGGTCACGGAAAATCTTTTCAACCTGCCACCGGCTACAGTCCCGAAGATTACGCCGACGACCTTTTTTTAATTACTCAAGATCTTGGATGGGATGATTTTATTTTAGTAGGGCATTCGATGGGGGCGCGCAACTCGCTAGTTTTTGCAGCCCGCTTTCCCGAAAAAGTAAATAAGCTTGTGATGGAGGATTTGGGGCCAGAAGCCAAACCCAAAGCCTTGGATTATTATTTAGAACTGATGCACGCGATTCCGCTTCCGTTCTCAAGCTTACGCGAAGGAAAAGAGTTTTTCTTAAACCAGTTTCCGCGACTTTGGCGCGGGAAATCAGCTGAACCCGTAGAAATTCTGGGTCAGTTTTTATACTCGAACTTAATTGAAAACGCCCAGGGCCAAGCCTGGTTTCGGTTTTCGCCCGCAGCAGTCACCGAAAGCGTGCGATGGGGAAGGCAAAATGATCACTGGGAAGAGCTTCGCGATCTGCGGGTGCCAACCCTGATTGTTCGAGGTCAAAACTCAAATGAACTTTCGGTCGAAACGTTTCTGCAAATGAAAACAGAAAACCCCACTTTGACCGCCGTCCAGATTGCTAACGCTGGGCATTGGGTACACTACGATCAACCCGAAGAGTTCCTTCGAAGTTTGAAGTCTTTTGTTGGCGGATTTTGACAATGACTTATAATCCACGTAAGAGGATACAGATCTTTGCTTAGCCATTGAATTCGGGCCTTAAGGAGTATTTTTTTGAAGTTTTCGGAATTGAATCTCGACCCTCGATTGCAGCAGTCTTTAGAAAAAATCGGCTTCCTTGAAACGACACCTATACAAGAAGCTTGCATCCCAGAAATTCTTGCAAAAAAAGATATCGCGGGTTTGGCCCAAACCGGTACCGGAAAAACGGGCGCCTTTTTGATTCCTCTGATCGAAAGAATTTACAGTTCTTTAAATACTAGCAGCGAAAAACCAGCCGAAAAACAGGCTTTGAATTTTGAAAATTGGAATGCCCAAAGTTTTATCTTAGTTTTGGTACCCACTCGCGAGTTAGCGGATCAAATTCACGAAAATATCTTATCGCTCACTCAGTTTGAGCCTTTGCGTTCTGTGACAGTCTACGGCGGTACGTCCTATGACAAACAAACTTCGATGCTTCGTCAGGGTGTGCACTTTGTTGTCGCTACTCCTGGTCGTCTGATTGATTTATACAAAGAACATATTGTCGATTTTAAACAGGTTAAAGCTTTGGTTATTGATGAAGCCGATCGCCTGTTTGATATGGGCTTTAAGGACGACATGAGTTTTATTCTCAGTCGGATTCCGCGCGAGCGTCAGTTTTTGTGTTTCAGCGCGACGCTTAACTTTGATGTGCTGAATATGGCTTATCAGTTTGGCGCTCAACCGGTTGAAATTTCCTTGAGTCGAGACCAAAAAAAATCAGACAACGTGAAGGACGAAATTTTTCATATTTCCCAGAGCGAAAAATACACTTATATTTTATCCATTCTTAAAAAATACAATCCCAAGCAAGTTATTGTGTTCACCAATTTTAAATTTCAAGTGGAACGCATAGTTCAGTTTTTAAATCAAAACAAAGTTCCCGCCATTGGGATTTCTAGTTTGCTAACTCAAGCGCAAAGAAATCGGGTGATCGATCAGTTTCGATCTGAAAATGAAAGTAATCTTTTGGTGGCCACTGATTTAGCTGCTCGGGGATTAGATATTGTCGGCGTTGATTTGGTCATTAACTATGACATGCCTCAGGATCCGGCCAATTACATTCATAGGGTTGGTCGAACTGGCCGCGCTGGCCAATCGGGTTTAGCGTTTTCGCTAATCTGCGATCAGGATCTAGAGTCTTTGAAAAGAGTTGAAGATTTAACCAAAACTAAAATCGATGCCGGTTGGTTTGAAGAGACTGAACTTATTCAGCCAGTCAAACAGACCTTTGCACCTCGATCCCATTCCAACTCAAGAAATAATCAGGGTCACAGAGAACAGGCCAGAGAAAATAGCAGAGACCGTGGCAGAGACAATGGCCCCCGAGACGCAGGGGCCAACCGCAGTTCAAATAGGGGACCAAGAAATGCGGATCGCCGCCCAGATTTGCGTGAACGAGGGCCTAGGGCTACGGTTCAGGCCGGCGGGGTAGGGTCCAATCCAAGGCCTTTAAACAAAAACAACTCTACCCATTCCGCGGGTGCAACCCATGCGGCAGTATCTGGTCCGCGCCTTTCCTCGGCTAAGCCGCTTGAAAAAAGAAATATGAATCCTCAGAATGGTGGTCATCCTGCAAGAAAGACTTCAAAGCGACCCGAATTTAAAAACGTCCGTCGAACCGAAGTCAGGACTGGAACAAGGGTGCCGCCGACTTTGATGAAAAAAGTAAAAGGATTTTTCAAAACACTATTGAAGAAAAATCCTGCGAAGAAGTCCATCTAAAATTTTTAATTTTCTTTTGGCAATCGTCTAAAAAAACCAAGAAATTTTTAGCGTCTTCCGAACAAGTTAACGTCACAATTTGTTTCCCTTTCATCATCAGAATAAAACGGGATTGCTTGTTTGTTTTTGGATCTAACAAATCTCCGATAAACAGTTCACTGCTGTCAGACTTTTGATTTTTAGCTTGTAGGACCTGAAATCCCAATTGTGCGAAATCTTTGATCCACTTTTTACTTGAACTATGAAAATCCATTGGTGTTTTCAAATTTTGAAATTCAATTTGCAGAAAGCCCGAGTCTTTGGGTTCTTTTTTGAATCGATAGATTTTTTTAAAATTTGCAGGGTCTTGCTGAAGTGCCTGCAAAGTCCAGTCGCGCAAAGAATTTTGAAAAGTGAACTTTTGTTCCTTCCAGAAAAACTCGGGGTCTAACTTTTGCAAAGTTCTAAACGCTTGCGGCGACTGCGCGAAAATCTGAAATAAAAAAGTAACAAAGAAAATCCCCATGAATTAAGCTTATCCGCTGAATTCACGATTCGCTAGTTTGTCCCTGGACTATCGTCGTACATCGTTGAAGATGCTGAAGGGCAAAGGGGCTATCAGGATTAAAACTTGCCAAACGCTGAATTAAACTTAGCTCGGCTTCAGTGAAATCTTGAGGGGATCCGACCTCGAACCAATCACAAGAACCGTGAAAGGCTGCAACCGATTCGCCCTGCTGAATTGCCAAGGTCAAAGTTTCAAAAAGAATATTTTCCTCAACAATTTCAGTTTTAAAATAATTAAAAACTTTTTGGCTCAATATGCAAAAGCCCGTGTAGTGAAAGGCCTCAAAGCCGGGGATTAGAGTTTTAGAAAATTTCTTGATTTGCATTTGAGGATCGACAAAGCAGCCCCCGAACTTTGTCCCTACTCCGGGGTGCTTGATCACTAAAAGGGTGGCTAGGTTTTGATCTCGTTCATGAGTGTGAATCAAATCCTCAAAAAGTCCCAGCGAATAAGGCAGCAAAACCTCATCTCCGTTCGCCAGAATAAAATTTTTCGAATCCTTTAAAAATGCATGCGCGTTGTGGACCGCGCCGCCGCTACCTAAAAGAACTTTTTCGTGGCTAAAAATCAGCCGCTGACAAGGCCAATTGATTTTCCAGAAAAGTTGTTCGATTTGTTCGGGCAAATAATGGGTATTAACAACAAGGTTTTTAATTTTAATTCGGTCCATGGCCATAAGAGGATAAACGGCCAAAGGCACCCCTAAAAAAGGAATCGCTGGTTTGGGGGTTTTCAAAGTCCAAGGTCTTAACCTTGACCCCGTCCCGGCGCAAAGAATCATCACATTCATAAAGTCTCGTAATTTTTGTCTAGGGCGCCAGATTCCATAAGCACATCTGAAAAAACTTTGTATTCCGGAAATTGAATTAAACTTTTTAAAACTTTTTTTAAAGTGCCGCTGATATATTTTAAATACCGGGTATCTTGCCGTTGAAAATAAAAGCTAGAAAAACTACCACAGGCCTTGAAACATCTTTGAATCGACTGAATTTCGTAAATCTTTTGAAAATGCCCGTGCGAAAACCCAGATGCAGTGGACTTCTTTAAAAAAGGTTCTGCCAGCTGAAGGTAATAATTTAATGCGCGATCGCCGAAATCCTCACTTAGGTTTACGTACGAGTCACGCAAAAGGCTAACCAGATCGTATTGAATTGGACCCAAACGGGCATCTTGAAAATCGATCACCCGAAGATCGTCAAATTTTATCATCAGATTTCTTGAATGATAATCACGATGGGAAATCCATTTAGGCTCGTGGTCTAACTTTTGGCAAATATCCAAAAAGGAATTTTGTAATTCTTTTGATTGAGTCTCCGAAAGTTCGAACTGAAGAATTCCCTTGATCAGATTGTCTAAACCATAATTCATTTCCCACAGAAATTTTTCGGTATCGAATTGAATTTTAAAAGCGCTACAGTCAGAACGGTCCAACGTAGATACAAAATGAATTTTAATTAATTCCTCAATAGCCTTCTGATAAAAAGACCACGAGGCCTCTTCACTTTGACTTTCCCAAAAACGACGTTCCAAGGTTAGATCGCCCAGATCCTCAAGAAGAACCAAACCTTCTTCCGGAGAAATTTTGATCACCTGCGGAACACGAACTTTATTTTTTAGAAAATGAGATTGCACCGACAGAAAAGGATAAGAGGTAGCCTCGAAAGGCTCCCAGACCATAAGCACCCAGCTTTGATTTTCTTTGATGACACGATAGTAACGACGGTTCGAAGCATCGCCAGCCAGCTGATAAATTCGGTAGGGTGAAGAATCAAAAAAAGATTTAAGGAACCGATGAAAATCCATTCCTTTAAATACTAAACGAGTTGCAGATAAGGATCAAGGATCAGTTCTAAGGTCTCTTGAAGCAAATTTTTGTTTTGAGGAAGCAGATCAATTTGAATTTTGCTGTCGTTAAGCTTTAAGAAAAATTCGGCCGGAGTTAAAATTTCAGGTGTTAAATTTTTTAGTTCTGAAGTTGATCCCACCAAAATCAATGGATCTGTCGAAGCATCGTGATTTTTGAAAAGTTCAAAAAGAACCATTTTTTCTTCCTGGGACAGCACTAAAATATCTTCGATAAACAAAGTCACTGGACCCAATTCTTTGTAATCATTCACGGATCTAAAAGGATAATGCAGCTCTTTGTAATTCAGAAAGCTCCAGCTTCGGACCACATGATGAATTTGCACGGCGATACGTAAAATCGAATGTGGATTTTTGGACTGAAGCAAAAAGAAATGAGACGATATGTCCTGCGGACGATGAAAAGGGTTTGCAAGAAGTTGGTCAACATCATGTTTTAAAATTTGAAACGGAAAATGATTAAGATTGGCCTGCGCGTTCTGCGCCAACTGTAAAAGCTTCCACTTTTTAAGTGCGGGTTCGATCACCATGCGAACCATCTGACTGACGTTTTTGCGCTCAGCAAAATAATTGGGAACGTCGTGAATCACGGCCGTGGCCAAGTATTCATTTTTAGTAAGAATCGGAACATGTAAATTTCCGTTTTTGATAAATGGATCTCGGTTTTGAAGATCAAAATGCGAAACGTCTTCAATAAATCGAAGTGTTACGATTTTTCCAAATCGCCCCTGAACTAGTTTTTGTAGCCTCATGTAGGCGGAAGATTTTAAAATTTCTTGGATCAAAGCCAAACCCCTTTAATTACTGACAGGCAAAACCCAGGCCAAGGTTAAAGATTAAAATCGAAATCGGGATTTTCTTTTTTTTTAACTTTGGGGGAGCGAAAAAATTCATAAAAATTTCAAAAATTTTTGTGACTCTTTTTTTAAAGAGAATTCATTTTAACTGGTGAAAGGATTTTAATAAATTCTGCAGGGTCGTCAAAATCTTCAGCAACTTTGAAAGTCTGCCGGACCAGGGCTCAATTCGTTTGTAGGCCTAATCTGTCCCGATGAACAGCGCAAAAAAGTTGTCGAACTTTAACCCAATTGGGATAAAATTAACCTTGGCGAAGAATCTTTCTCTTATCCAGACCGTACTTCTCGACCTTCATAATTAAACCTGCTCTGGATATGCCAAGTTCCTTGGCCAGCTTGGATTTATTCCAGCCCGTTCTGCGTAGACCTTCTCTGATCATTTCTCGTTCTAATTCTTCCAACGAATCTTTTAGTCTACCGTCAAGTCGAGCACCTTGAACTTTCTGTTTGTCGGTGGATTCCATGATTTTTGGCGAAAGCATTTCCGGCAGAATTTTAGTCTCATCACCGGCCAAAACTACGACCCGCTCGATTTCATTTTGAAGTTCGCGAACGTTCCCTGGGAAACTATAGTCGTAAAGATATTCTAGCGCGCGTTTAGTGAGAATTTTTTTTGGCAAATTAGCCACTTCACATGCTTTCTGAAGAAAATATTCGGCTAGCAAGGGAATATCTTCTTTTCGTTCGCGCAAAGGGGGAACTCGCAAATTAATGACATTTAAGCGGTAATAAAGATCTTCGCGGAAAGTTCCTTGTTCGACCATTTCTTTAAGATTTTTATTGGTCGCCGCAATAATTCTAACATCAACTTTTCGCATTTCTGTTGAACCGACCGGAGTATAAGTCCCTTCCTGAATCACTCTTAAAAGTTTGACTTGCATTTGCGGAGACGTATCGCCGATCTCGTCCAAGAAAAAGGTGCCCTTATCGGCCATTTCAAAAAGACCTTTTTTATCTTTGATCGCGCCAGTAAAAGATCCTTTGATATGTCCAAACAGTTCCGATTCCAATAAATTATCGTTAAAGGCAGAACAGTTTTGAATCACAAAGGGTTTATCTTTTCTAACGGAATTGTAGTGAATCGCTTTTGCGATCAGTTCTTTACCCGTTCCGTTATCCCCTTGAATCATGACTGTGGATTCAGCTCCTTTGATTTTATCCAAAAGAGAATACATTGCCTGCATGGGTTTGGATTTTCCAATCATGTTGTCGTATTTGTAGCGACTGCCCAGTTCTTTACTTAGTTCACGGATTTGATCTTCTCTGCGCGTAATTTCCAAATGAAGTGTGACAACTTCTTGAGCCACCAAGGTAAGAAGTTCGCAAAAATGTTCGCGATCTTTGGGTTCTAAATATTTTATTTTGGAAAGCGATCGATCGACGAGATCGGACGAAGCTCCAAAAGCGGCCAAGCGATCGCGGACCTCGGAAACTCGTTGAGTGTCGTTTTGATCTTTAAAAAATCCAACGGCCAAAACAGTCCCCAGGAAATCATTTTCGATAGTGATCGGAAAAACGCCGACATCAAAACCCGCCAGGTCCCATTTCTTCAGAAGAAATTGCGACGACGTCAATCTTAGCTCATCCATAGATTTTGAAATAAGCTCTGTGACGTTTTGTTTGGTAGAATCTTTTTGAAATAAAAACTGAGTCGCTGGATTTATAAAAGGATTTTTTGTATTCTCAAACCCTTTAATTTCGCCTCGTTCGTCAGTGAAAATAACGTCTACGTTCCACCACGATGATAAAATTTGGCGAAGTCTTTTGATCACATGAATATGTTCGAAATCATCCCAATTAATTGTCGACATTGGAAATCTCCTTTTTTTGTCTTGGTTGTGATCGTCAAAACTTTCGACAAACTTGAGACTAAATTTTTAGAATTGAAAGCTAGACGTTGAGCTAGCGGCTTAAGGGCGGGCGCGCTCGCGTTGTGTCGTCAAAACCAACAGCTGACCCAAAAAGCACAGCGCTATTCCTAAAAGCATTAAGAAGTTCAGCTGTAAGTTTTCAAAAAAATACGAAAGCAAGAGCGCAATCACAGGAGTTGTCACCGTGACATATGCGGCCTTAACCATGCCGATGCGATGGATTAGCTCGATGTACATATAAAATGCGATGATCGTTCCAAAGACTGATAGGTATGACAAAGCCCCCAGATATTCCCAGGTCAGTGGAATTTGAAAAGACAAACCCTTTGATAAGCAAAGGGCCGAGGTCAACAAACTTCCATAGACCAAAGCCCAGGTCATGCTAGGAAGAATTGGAATTTTTTTTTCTTTGTAGCGGGCCGAGATCAGGTTTCCAACGGAAGAAAAACCCACGGCAAAAAGGGCTAGTCCGATGCCCAGAAGCTCATTTTTGGATGCCTTGAAGGTCAAAATCTCATCGTGGAAAATAAAAAAAACACCCAAGGCCCCAACCAAAGATCCCAAAACCGTCCGCTTCGAAGCCCGTTGGTTTAAAAAAAACCTGGCTCCAAACATATTGACGTAAATCAACATTGTAAAAAGAACGGCGACTAACCCTGAAACCAAGAACCTCTCGGCGTGATAGGTCAGGATATAATTCATGCAGAACATGCAAAGGCCTTGAAAGAAAAAAGTAAGATGGTGACTTCGCGAAAAGCGGAGAGTTTCTTTTTTAAAAAAGCACAATCCTAGTGCCAAAACAGTTGTTAAAACAAATCTGTAAAAAACCGAGATTTCAGGCGGCGTCGGCCCCAACTGGAAGGTGATGACAATCCAAGTAGAGCCCCAAATCAAAGTAGGAACGAGAAATAGCAAGGTGACGCGATTCATAACTAATCATTTCCTAACATACCTTAAAAATAGAATTTGTTACCTTGGGGCCATTGCGAAAAAAAGACAACCAAAAAAAGGTTTTACAGGGAGAACGACAGATATGAAAAAAAATTTTGTTATCGCTCACAGGCTGGGTTCTTATTTTGGCGAAATTTTGGATCTTCAAATTTTCATTCCCTCGCTTTTTGCATTTGCCCTACTTTTGGTGTCCTCCGCTGCTTTTTCAGCCTTGCCAACTATGATCAAAATTGACGGATCCAGCACTGTTTTCCCCATAAGTGAAGCTGCGGCCGAGGATTTCCAGGCGCAAAAAGATAATAAAGTAAAAGTGACGGTTGGGATTTCAGGAACTGGCGGAGGTTTTAAAAAATTCTGCCGCAATGAAACTGATATTCAAAACGCATCGCGACCGATTTTAGGAATGGAATTAAAGGATTGTAAGGCTGCAAATGTAAAGTTTTTTGAAACTCCCATCGCCTACGATGCAATGGTGATAGTTGTAAATCCAAAAACAAAGTGGATTTCTGAAATCACAATCGACGAGCTAAAAGTCATGTGGGAGGCTTCGGCTCAAGGAAAGATTCAGAACTGGAATCAGATTAATCCCAAGTACCCGGACGTGCCTCTTAAACTTTTTGGAGCGGGCGCTGATTCCGGAACTTTCGATTATTTCACCGAGGCTATCGTTGGTAAGGCGAAATCTAGCCGGGGCGACTATACGGCCAGCGAAGACGATAATACCCTGGTTTCAGGAGTTTCTCGCCAAGAGGGTTCGCTGGGTTTTATTCCGCTTTCCTATTATGAGGAAAATAAAGATAAACTAAAAGCTTTAGCAGTTGTCGGTGGGCCAAATTCGCCGATGAAAACCAAAGCGATCCTTCCCAGCGCTCAGACGGTGATTGACGGAAGTTATTATCCTTTGTCGCGACCAATTTTTATTTACATCAATCAAAACGCTTATTCGCGAGTTGAGGTAAAAGATTTTGTTTCGTTTTATCTCAAAAATGGTCTTCGCTTGGTCAAACAAGTAAAATACATTCCATTGCCAGAAAAAAGTTATGAGATTGGACTGAAAAATGTCCAAGCCGGGAAGGTTGGAACCGTTTTCGATGGTCACTCTGCCATTGGTCTTAAAGTGGAAGATTTGCTAAAGAAAGAAAGCAAACTCTAAGTTCGTGGAATTGGCTGAAGTACAGGTAAATGCGGCCCGACCGTCTTCGCTCGCTGGGGTCAGAAATCCATTTCAAAAATGGCGAAAATTAAAAGAAAAAATCATCGAGCTTTGTCTGCTGACTAGCGCAATGACCTCTGTCGTGGTCGTATTCACCATTCTTTGGATTTTGGTATCGGAATCAATTCCCTTTTTTCAACACGTTCGCTTGATTGATTTTTTAACTGATACCGAGTGGACGCCGCTTTTTGAGCAGGCCCACTATGGAATTTTGCCTCTGCTTTGCGGAACTTTTTTAACAACTTTGATTGCCCTATCGGTGGCTATACCCTGCGGGACAATGATGGCTTTATTTCTTAGCGAATATGCAACGCCCTTTTGGCGAGAAACTCTTAAACCCGTGCTTGAGCTTTTGGCCGCCGTCCCTACCGTTGTTTACGGTTACTTTGCTTTGATGACAGTAACTCCGTTGTTGCAAAAATTAATTCCAAGTTTGCCCGGCTTTAATGTTTTGTCAGCGGGAATTGTGATGGGCGTGATGATTGTTCCTTACGTAAGCTCGCTGACTGAGGATGCTTTAAGATCGGTGCCCAATTACCTGCGCGAAGGTTCCATGGCAATGGGGGCCTCGAAAGCGCAAACTGCACTAAGGGTTCTTTACCCAGCAGCTTTTTCAGGAATTTCTTCAGCGTATATTTTAGCCATCTCGCGAGCTTTGGGGGAAACAATGGTGGTTTCTATCGCAGCCGGCTTAAAACCGAATTTAACGCTAAATCCTTTAGAGCCCGCCGCCACGGTCACTGCTTTTATCGTGCAGGTCAGTCAGGGCGATCTTCCTCATGGATCTATCGGCTTTCAATCGATTTATGTGGCCGGCCTAGCGCTTTTGATTTTGACCCTTGTATTTAACCTTTTTGGGTTTTATCTGAGACGACGATTTAAGGAAACCTATGATTGAAGTCTCAAATTTAACGATTCGAAAGTGGATCGATTTTCTTTTTCAAATCGTGGGTCTTTTGATTTTATTTCTGGCGTTAGTCACGCTGTTAAGTTTGATTCTAGATTTGTCGACCAAGGGACTGCATCGAATTGATTGGGCGTTTATGACTCATTTTCCATCAAGATTCCCAGAAAGGGCGGGAATTCTTTCAGCTTGGGTGGGAAGTCTACTAGTCATATTGCTCACTTCGTTTTTCGTTATTCCGCTAGGGATCGCCGCCGGGATTTATCTTGAGGAGTACGCGCCCAAAAATTTTTTCAGTACTTTCATTGAGTTAAACATTGTGAATTTAGCTGGAATTCCGTCGATTACTTTTGGGCTGATGGCTTTAGGTTTTTTTGTTTACACGTTAAATTTTGGCCAAAGCATTCTGACCGCTGGGCTTACATTAAGCCTTTTAGTTTTACCTATAATTATCGTAACCACCCGCGAAGCGATTCGAACAATTCCGCAAACTATTCGCGAAGCTGCCTTTGGCTTAGGTGCCAGTCGTTGGCAGGTCATTCAACACCATGTTCTGCCCTACTCTTCTGGAGGAATCTTGACTGGCGTGATCATTGCTTTGTCGCGCGCTATTGGCGAAACCGCGCCTTTGATTACGATAGGTGCTTTGACTTTTATCGCTTTTTTGCCACCTAACCCTTTGGGCACAGATCAGAATTTTTATGATTGGATTTTTTCACCTTTTACGGTGTTGCCGATTCAAATGTTTAATTGGGTCAGTCGTCCACAGTCGGAATTTCACGTTAATGCAGCGGCTACGGGATTGATTTTGTTACTTTTGACTCTTGTTCTTAATGCGGTCGCGATTTTTATCCGCTTTCGTTTTCGTAGGAGAATTAAGTGGTAGAAATCCTAAAAAAAGAGATCCTTCGGTCCGACGTCCGCAATCTTTCTTTTTCCTACGGGGATAAAAAGGTTCTTAAAAATATTAATTTACCAATCGCCGACAACAAAGTGACGGCATTGATCGGTCCAAGCGGATGTGGCAAAACCACTTTACTTCGGTGTTTTAATCGCATGCATGATTTGTACAAATCGACCCATTACGAAGGTGAAATCATCCTGTTCCCTGAGGGCATCAATATTATCTCTGCAAAACTTGATCCCATCGAAGTTCGAATGAAGATCGGGATGGTTTTTCAAAAACCCAATCCATTTCCCAAGTCGATTTTTGAAAATGTCTCGTATGGTTTAAAAGTTCGGGGAATTCGTAAAAGTAGTTTTATCAAAGACAAATCTGAAAAAGCTTTGAAGCAGGCGGGACTTTGGGAAGAAGTTAAAGACAGACTACATCAACCAGCGACTTCGCTTTCCGGTGGACAGCAGCAGCGCTTATGTATTGCGCGAGCTTTGGCCACGGACCCCGAAATTCTGCTTTTGGATGAACCCACTTCAGCACTTGATCCGATAAGCACTGCGCATATTGAAAAATTGATCGTGGATTTAAAAAGCACGGTAACGATTGTGATCGTCACGCATAACTTGCACCAAGCAGCCCGAGTTTCTGATTCAACCGCCTTTATGTATTTAGGGGAAATGGTCGAGTTCGGAACTACCAATCAGATTTTTACAAATCCCCAACAGAAAAGAACGGAAAACTACATCACTGGTAGATTCGGTTAGAACGATGATTTAATCTTCGGCTGGGTCGGGTTCAGACTCCTCGTCATCCTCTTCTTCTTCGTCCTCATCAAGATCTTCGTCGGATTCGACTTTAAAAAGCCAAGCGTCGTAGGGATCTTCGGTGATGGATTCCGGATTTTCGATGACCGAGGAATTGACCTCGATGATCTTCCCAGAAACGGGTGAGTAAATATCCAAAGGGCCGTCGTCGGTTTCAACACTGCCGCAAACAATGTCGGCTTCTATTTCTTCGTTTTCTTGCGCTAACTCGACGGAATTGATTTTGTCGATTTCTTCAAGGCCTTCTTCGTTGATACCAATCGTGTAGACGTTATCTTCTTTTTGGTACCAAAGATAACCCATGTAGTTTCGATATTGTTCTGTGCTCATTTAAAACCTTTCCGTCACATGTCGTAGTAGAGATGAAATTCATAAGGAACTGGTCTTTGTTGGATAGGTCGGATTTCTTTTTCCAATTTGTATTCAATCCAAGTCTCGATAAGTTCTTTCGTAAAAACGTTACCTTGGCACAAAAATTGCGAATTTTTCGCTAGTTGATTTAAAGCTTCTTCCAGATTTCCCGGTATCGAAGGAACCTTTGCAGATTCTGATGCCGAAAGACTGTAGATATCTTTGTCCAAGGGATCGCCAGGATGGATCTTATTTTTAATTCCATCAAGTCCGCCCATGATTAACGCAGCTTGTGCCAGATAAATATTGGCCATTGGATCCGGAGTTCGAAATTCAATCCTTTTAGCTTTGGGACTTGGTCCCGAATTAGGAATTCGGATCGCAGCCGATCGATTTTTAAAACTGTAGGCCAACTTAATCGGTGCTTCGAAACCGGGAACTAATCTTTTATAAGAGTTAGTCGTTGGGTTAATAATCCCGCAAAGTGCTGGGGCATGTTTTAAAATTCCACCGATAAAAAACAAAGCCGTTTCAGAAAGCCCAGCGTAACCCTTTCCGGCAAAAAGATTCTCGCCGTTTTTCCACAGCGAAATATGGACGTGCATTCCAGATCCATTATCGCCAAAAAGTGGCTTAGGCATAAACGTAACGGTTTTGTTATTTCGCCTAGCCGTGTTTCGAATAATATATTTAAACCACATCATTTTGTCGGCCATCTCTAAGGCAGCATCGTACTTAATGTTGATCTCGGCCTGACCGGCAGAGGCCACCTCGTGATGTTGTCGCTCTAGGATCATTCCAGCTTTTTCAAGTTCTAAGCTCATCTCGGTTCGAAGGTCATGAAGCGTGTCTGTTGGTAAAACCGGAAAGTAGCCCTCTTTGTGGCGGGGTTTGTAACCCAAATTTGGCCGTTCACTCTTTCGACCTGAATTCCAAATACCTTCATCACTGTCGATGGCGTAAAAGCCTGAGTAGTTATTTTGGTCGTAGCGGATTTCGTCAAAAATAAAAAATTCGGCCTCGGGACCAAAATTCGCAGTGTCCGCAACGCCGGATTTTTTCATGTATTCGATTGCTTTTTTTAAAATAAATCGTGGATCACGGTCGTACGGAGCCAAATTTTCTGGGTGAACTACATCACAGATAAAAGAGACAGTAGGGACTTCCATAAAGGGATCCATTTTTGCCGTTGCAGGATCAGGAAGGACAACCATGTCTGATTCTTCAATGGATTTCCAACATCGGATCGAGCTTCCATCAAAACCCAAACCCTCGCTGAATAAGCTTTCATTCAGAGCCGATGCGGGGATTGTAAAGTGTTGCCACATTCCAAGCAGATCACAAAACTTAAGATCGACCATGCGAGCGCCTTTTTCTTTGGCATATTCAATGGCCGTGGGGATTGATTTTTCGCGAGAATCTTGAACCTTCATAAAAACCTCTTTCATAACTTTTCTGGAATCGGTGAAACGCTAACAAATTTTTTTTCCCGACGTATCCACTAACGCAGTTCTCCTTGAGAAAAAAGCCAAAGTTGCGAAACCCTTTAAAGTTGCGAAAGTCTTTCAAGGTTGGTAAGTCCGCTGGGGTAGGTGGGGGCCTTTCGATGTCAGCAAATAATTTTTTTGTCTATGGTTCGCTTTCCGAGGGCCTAGTTCATTTTTCTAAAATCAAAGATTTTGTTATCCGCTCCCAGCCCGGACAAGTTTTGGGGCAAGCATTTCGTTTGAAAGTAGGATTTCCAACCCTTGTCGATCAAGGCGCCGACATCGTTCCGGGACATCTTCTTTGGTTAAAGCCTTCCGAGATTCTACTGACATTTTTGGATCAGTTTCATGGCGTCAACCCAGAGGACCCGCAGAAAAGTTTGTACTTCCGGGTTGAAAAGACGGTCGTGACCGAGACCGAATCCCATCGGGCCCAAGTTTACGTGCTTAATCCCGCAAAGCTTCCAAAAGAGGCGCAGTATATTGAAGGGGGCGACTGGAAAAAGTCTTTGAAGACCAATCCCGCGTTGCCCGAAAAGCTGACCGAGCGGCAAAAAACCTACGTTGTCAGATTGGGAACCTGTTCTGGTCGTGATATTGTGCCCATTGATTTGGGACTCTACCGCGAACTGATGAAATTAGAGTTGATTGTTGATAAAGGCCGCCGATTGGCTTTGTCCAAACTGGGCCATGAGGTCCTTAAGTACCTGACGTGACAATTTCTGCAGAACTAAGAACATTCAATGTTGTTTTGATCGAACCCGAAATTCCGCAAAACACCGGCAATATCGGGCGTACTTGTGTTGCGACCGCAAGCTCGCTTCATTTAGTGGGAAAAATGGGATTTGAAATCAACGACAAAAACCTTAAGCGAGCCGGTTTAGATTATTGGCCGCATCTAAGCTGGAAAGTTCATTCAAGTTTTGAAGGCTGGTGGGCAGAAGTTCCCAATCCCGACCGTGTTTTTTTTATCGAAACGACTGGTCAAAGGTCTATCTGGGAACCTCGCTACCAGAAAGGCGATTGGTTCGTATTTGGAAAAGAAACGATTGGCTTGGATAAAACTCTTCTGCAACGCAACGAGGAGCGTGTGTTTCGGATTCCTCAATATGGTCCAGTGCGGTCTTTGAATGTCGCAACCGCTGTCGCGATAACGCTTTTCGAAGCGCATCGCCAGATTGTCGGGCAATAATCGCAATTGCCGTGGTCTGCTTTCTTTGTTTAAAATACGGAATCTATGATGAATGAACTTTTAAAAAAAATATTTGGGACTAAACATGATCGCGAGATGAAGGTTTTGCAGCCTTTAGTTCAAAAAATTAATGATTTTGAAGCTACCACGGCCAAGCTCTCGGATTCAGAACTTAAAAACAAAACCGTCGAGTTCAAAGAAAGAATCAAACAGGGAATTTCTTTGGATGAGCTTCTGCCCGAAGCCTTTGCGGTTTGCCGAGAAGCCTCGAAGCGGGTCCTTGGCATGCGCCATTATGATGTGCAGTTGATTGGTGGAATAGTTTTGCATCGGGGATCGATTGCCGAAATGCGCACCGGCGAGGGGAAAACTTTGGTCGCTACACTTCCCATCTACTTGAATGCTCTTTCGGGACTAGGTGTTCATCTGGTGACCGTGAATGATTATTTGGCGAAACGGGATTCGGAATGGATGGGAAAGCTTTATAGTTTTCTAGGGTTATCTATAGGTACCATCGTTCATGACTTGAGCGATGCTGAGCGAAAGATCCAGTACAACTCTGACATTACTTACGCGACCAATAACGAACTTGGTTTTGATTATTTGCGCGACAATATGAAATTTGATCTGAACGACTATGTTCAACGCGATCTTAATTTTGCAATTGTGGACGAATGTGACTCGATTCTTGTGGATGAAGCACGAACGCCCTTGATTATTTCGGGACCCGCCGAATCCTCGACTGAAAAATATTATTTGGTAAATAAAATAATCCCGTCTTTGGTTCGAGATGTGCATTTTATTATGGAAGAAAAATCCAAGACGGCTTCGTTAACAGAAGATGGCAACGCGCTAGCTGAAAAACTTTTGAAAGTAGGAAATCTTTATGACCCTGAACATATTGAATTTTTACATCATATTTATCAGGGGTTAAAAGCTCATTATCTCTACCGCTTAGATGTCGACTATATGATCAAGGACGGCGAAGTCGTCATTGTCGACGAGTTTACTGGTCGGCTGATGCCGGGTCGAAGATGGTCTGATGGGCTCCACCAGGCGATCGAAGCTAAAGAAAATGTCGAGGTGAAAAACGAAAACCAAACCTTGGCGACAATTACGTTTCAAAATTATTTCAGAATGTATAAAAAATTAGCTGGGATGACAGGGACAGCCGATACCGAAGCCGTCGAGTTTAAGAAGATATATAACTTAGATGTTTCGGTGATTCCGACAAACAAGCCGATCCGTCGTTCTGATTTGGACGACGTCGTTTACAAAAATCAAGATGCAAAATTTCGGGCTATTGTTCACGATATCCGAGAAAGAAATAAAAAAGGTCAGCCGATATTAGTTGGTACAGTCAGTATCGAAAGATCAGAGCTCCTTAGTCAATTTTTGAAAAAAGAAAACGTGCGCCACCATGTTTTGAATGCAAAACATCATGAGCGTGAAGCCGAAATCGTAGCTCAGGCAGGTCGCAAAGATTCTGTGACTATCGCCACAAATATGGCCGGTCGTGGAACGGATATAGTTCTGGGTGGAAACCCCGAATTTATGGCAAAAGCCGAAACAAAATTAGAATCCGGTCCGGAATTTGAAGCGGCATTGAAGAAATTTAAAGCGGCTTGCGAGAAAGAACGAGATCAGGTCGTTTCCGCCGGCGGTCTTTACATCGTAGGAACTGAGCGCCATGATTCTCGGCGTATCGACAATCAGTTGCGCGGTCGATCGGGTCGCCAGGGTGATCCGGGGGAATCGAAATTTTATCTTTCTCTGGAAGATAATTTAATGCGTATTTTCAATGGGGACATGATTAAAAAAATCATGGAGCGTTTGAACGTTCCAGAAGATGAACCCATCACCGCAAGAATGGTCACTAGATCCATCGAAGGAGCGCAAAGAAAAGTCGAAGGTCATAACTTTGATATCCGAAAACACCTTTTAGATTATGACAACGTGATGAATAGTCAGCGCCATATCATCTATGGATTGCGCCGAAAGATCTTAGTGGGCGACCAGGTTGAAAGAACTTTTTTGGATATGTTAGGTGATGTCACCAGCGATATTTTAGATCTTTACTTGGCCGAAAACGCAAGGAAAGAAGACTGGAATGTCGAGGGTCTTAACACCGCTTTGCTGCAGCAGTTTGGAATTAAACTCTCGAATAATGACCCAACAGAATCCACTCTGGATCAATTGACCGCCGAAATTAGCGCCGAAGTGAAGCGGGCTTTTGAAACTCAGAAAACAAGACTTGGTCCGTATTATGCGCAAGTTCAAAAAATGATTTTGTTGCAGTCGATCGATGCCCGGTGGAAAGAGCATCTTTTGCGTGTTGATCGTTTAAAAGAGGGAATTAACCTGCGCGGTTATGCTCAGAAAGATCCTTTGATCGAATATAAAAAAGAAGCTTTCAAGGCCTTTGAATCTTTGAATACAAGCATTAAGTCCGAAGCGATCGAAAAATTTTTAAAAGTTCAGTTGGTTGATCCCGAACAATCTAAAAATCTTGAAGGAATGTTTCGAGCGCCTGAAATTCCAATGGAATATTCGGGACCCGAGGAGGCTGCAGAGCCCGCAGAGTCATTAGAGGCTTTGGCCAGTTCTGGAATTAGCGGTTCACGCCTGCGCCAAGAAATGAACGAGGAAAATTCGAAGATGAACCGAGCCGACCGTCGACGTTTGGAAAAAAATCGAAAACTCGGCAAACGTTAAAAAGGGGATTTTGAACATTGAGCCTTGTTTGTCCCCAGTGCCAAAGTCCCTTAGATCAAGATTTTGGAATCTTTAATTGTCCCCAATGCAAAGCGCTTCTGGTCGTGGATTTTTCGGGTCAAGTTCAGCTTAGTCAAAACGCTGAGATAGCTTCGGAATCAGCTTCGCCGGCCGAACACCCGCGCGATTTTCCCATCGCGGCGGATGCGTCCCCAAAAGAAAAACCAGAACCGGCCCAAGAATTTCAAGAAGAGCCTCTGCATGATCAACAGCTGGGTCAGCCTTTAGACAATTTCGTTGAAAGTCATTTAAATTTTTCCTCGGAAATTGAGGGCGACCAAAGTGCACCTGAGAATGAAATTTCCAAAAAGGGTCTGCAAGAAGTTATCGACTTCGCCAATGCCGCGGAAAGCACGGGACCTTTGTCTTATACCCTTAAGATTTCTGGGATAGATTTGGCTCTGCAAAAAGATTTTTTGTTGGAGGTCCTGAAAGATCCCAAGTTTCAGTTCAATGCTGCCGAAATGATGAATAAGATTAGTGCTGGGCAACTTGAAATACCAAATCTGAATCCAGCGCAAGCGTCGGTTCTAGTTCGAAAACTAAGAGTTTCGAATCTGATGTTAAGTTGGAGACAGCATTTGTATGAATAAACTTTTCATTCCACAGAAAATTTTGGCAGCTCTAATTATTTTCTTGGGTTTGTCAGCGCAAGCTCAGCACGGCGGGCCTGCGGAGCAGCCCGGAGAAAAGTCAGGAGAAAAAGGAAAAAACCTGCCGGAATGGGTTGTTGTCCAAGGAAAAATCCAAACTCTGGAAGGAAAAATCGGGGTGTTAGAAGTTAACCTGAAGAAATTATTGGATGAAAAAGCCAAAATGGATTCAAGGAATCCAGAGTTATCGGCACTCATTAAGAGTTTAATTTCCATGCATCGGGATTTGGTCCAGGCTGTTGAGGATCGTAATAAACAAGAAGGTATCCTAAAATTTCGATTTCCCGAACGCGCGGCAAAAATGGATAGATCCTACCAAAAAAACGTTCCCTCGCTGGAAGAATTGGAGCAGGAAGTCGGAGTGGATTATAAGCTCAGTCAAATGACAACCAAGTTAGAAAAGACCTATGGCAGAAGTCCAGCCTCAAAGAAGGGTCACAAGAAGAATCATGACGTTCAGGAAAAATAAATCCCTTTAAATCAATACTCATTCCTGAATTTTAGGACTATGCAATAATATGGAAGTCTGTTCATCTGCGAGAGTACTAGAGCGGGATTTCTTTTTTGTTTATTTGGAGGTAGCGCATGAGTTCGCTAGATCATTTTTCGCAAAATTTAAATCATCAGCCATCGCTTGGAGCCTCATTACCACCCCTTAAAATTAGAAAAACCACAGTTGAAGTTCCCATTATTCAGGGTGGGATGGGGATTGGTTTGTCGACTTATACTTTAGCCGGAAATGTAGCTAAAGAAGGCGGCTTAGGTGTCCTGTCCTCAGCGGCTTTGGATCGGATCGTGTCGGCCAGAAAAGGGAAAAAATTTAACGCTCGAGATGCGGCCGCGCAAGATGTTCGGGATGCCAAAGAAATTGCCGGCGGAAAACCGATTGGAATGAACATAATGGTCGCAGTTATCAACCAGTACGGAGATTCTGTATTGGGATCGATGGACGGTGGTGTGGACGTGATAATTTCAGGTGCCGGTCTTCCATTGGCACTTCCGGAAATTGCTTTGTCCCATCCGCGGGCCGATGATGTGGCGCTTGTCCCGATTGCTAGTTCTGGAAGGGCCTTAGATATTATTTGTCGACGTTGGAGTCGAACCGGAAGACTTCCGGATGCGGTGGTTGTCGAAGGTCCTTTGGCCGGTGGACATATTGCATGGAAAACTCTTGCCGAGGCCGAAGACCCTAAAAACAAATTGGAAAGTTTGCTGGAAGAAGTTTATCCGATCGCAAAAAAATGGGGAAACTTTCCGGTGATCGCCGCGGGTGGAATTTATAGCCATCAAGATATTTTAAATTCAATTGACGGGGGCTGCCAGGGCGTTCAGATGGGGACCAGGTTTTTAGCCACTTTTGAAAGCGGCGCCAACGATGAGTACAAGCAATTCCTAGTAGAAAGCACCCCTGAAGACATCGAGCTTGCTTCGGGGCCAGGTTCGCCGTGCGGAATGCTTTTTAGGGTCATCAAAAAATCTCCTTTTTATCAGCAAGCCCTTTTGCGCGAGCGAGCTCCGAAATGCGACAAGGGTTATTTGTTAAATAAAGGATTTTGCCCGTCTAAATATGAAAACGAAAAAACGTTTTGTATCTGCAACGGACTTTTGGCTTCGATAGATCTAAATAATCAAAACGAAAAACGACTTTATACCGTCGGCGAAAATGCCTACAAAATTAATCGGATTATGAGTGTGCGCGAGCTGATGCACGAGCTTCAAGGGTTTCCGGCTATTGAAGTGAAAGCATACGTTTAAGAATTTTTCCACTTTCATTTTTAGGAAGAGATTCTAAAAACTGAAAATGCTTTGGAATTTTAAATCCTGCCAAATTGTTCTGCGTAAAAAGTCGAAGTCGGTCTAGGACTTCGGCTTGGTCTGCTTGTGTAACGATAAAAGCTTTTCCGACTTCGCCCCATTTTTCATCAGGGACTCCGATCACTGCGACTTCTTGAATTCCAGGAATTTTTCGAAGAGCTTCTTCGATCTCGGCCGGGTAAACATTTTCCCCGCCCGAAATAAACATTTCCTTTCGGCGACCCACAACAAAAAAATATCCGTCAGTGTCTTTCCTGACTAAATCACCGGTCAGAAGCCAACCCTGGCAAAAGGATTCAGCCGTGGCCGTGGGATTATTCCAGTAACCTTGCATAGCAACGGGACCTTTCAAAGCCAGTTCGCCAATTTCGTCAGTGGCGCAATCTTCTCGGTCGGCGTTCAGAATTCTAGCTTGGACATAGAAATTAGGAAAACCAACGGATCCTTTTTTTCTGATGGCATCTTGTTCACTGAGCGAAAAAACATTGGGGCCGAATTCTGTCAGACCATAGCCCTGCCGAATTGGCACCCCTTTTTGGTGCCATTTTTTAATCAGTTGAGTGGGCATTGGTTCTCCGCCGACTATGGCAAAGCGAAGACTTTCGAAACTGCTTTTTTCGAAAGCTGGGCATTGGCTCATCATATCCATCGTGGTGGGGACGCCAAAAAGTAGGGTGCACTTTTGCCCGGTGGTTAAATCTAAAACTTGGTTAGCTTCAAATTTTTTAATTAAAATAATTTCGGCACCCCGATGGAAAAAAGGCGTGGTCAAAACATTCCAGCCCCCTGTATGAAACAAGGGAAGAAAAATCACAGCGCGATCGTGTTGGGTGATGTCCAAGCCAATCGAAGTGTTAATGGAATTCCAGAATAAATTAGCAAACGTAATCATCGCACCTTTTGGAGAGCCCGTAGTTCCCGAGGTGTAAAGAATAAAGGCCAAGGAATCATCGACGGCTTTAAATTCGGAGAACTCGTTTTGGCAGTTATGTAGGTCAGAGCTCCAATCCACTAAGGAAACGGGGCTCCAGGTTTTGGGTTCGCCGTTTGAAATCAATTTTTCAAGACTTAGAAGTGTTTCCGAATCGAAGAATATAACTTTTGGCGTACTATCAGCTAGTATATGAGAAATCTCGGGACCTTTCAGACGTGTATTGATCGGGACCAACGTTGCGCCCAAACGATTTAAACTAAAAAATAAAATTATAAATTCTAGGCTGTTGGAACAAAGCGCGGCAACGCGATCACCCGGTTCGATATTCCATTCTTGGGACAAAATGGCGGCCCCTTTTTTTGCAGTAACGAAAAGCTGCAAATAGCTCAGTTGGCGTCCAGTGTCGCCGTCCCGAAGGGCGGTTTTTTGCGGCGAGTATGTGCTCCATTTCTTTAGCCAATCAAGTTCCAAGATTTCTCCAGAGTTTGGTTTTTAGGTGTCGAAGCCCCAGGTCAAAGCCATTGCAGCCATCGAAAGTCCGCCGCCACTTCCAAGTAAAAAGACTAAATCGTTTTTCTTTAATTTGTGAGCTCGCGCGGCGTCGGCCAAGCACATCCCAACACTGGCCGATCCCGTATAGCCAAACCGATCCATAATATTGTGCGATCGATCTCTGGGTATTTTCAGCTTATCAAGGGCTTCGTTGATGCTTTGAATATTAATTTGCGTCATGCAAAATAGCGAAATGTCTTCGGACTTTTTTTGGATGCGATCTAAAATTTTATGAGTTAATCGCGGCCAGTGAAATCCGTTGGTCTCAATGGGAATTTTTTTAGCGAAATTTAAAAGATGGGCTTTGCTCTCGATCAATTGATGGGTCATCGGTTGAAAAGTTCCGCCCCCGTAGAGCCCCATGTAATCGTGGTACTGGCCGTCAGTATACAACTCTGACGCCAATATTCCGTTTTCGTCATTGGAACGACTAACAACACAGGCTGAGGCGCCGTCAGCAAATAAACTGGCGATTTTAAAATCGTCAAAGTTTAAAAATTTACTCATCCCGTAGGCGCCAACGACTAAAACATTTTGATAGCCGTTGGGAGAAGTTACAAATCGCGAGGCCGTGTCCACAGCAGCAACAAAGCCCGCACACGCTGAATTCAAATCAAAAGTTCCGGCATTGGTAGCTTGCAGTTTAAATTGTAGAACGCTAGCCGTTGAAGGCGACAAATAATCCGGTGTATCCGTTGCAACGATAATCAAATCTATATCGCGCGCACTAAGCCCAGAATTTTTTAAAGCTTCGATTGCCGCTGGCACGCACAGATCTGATGTCGTTTGCTCTGAAGCCATCCAGCGACGTTCTACGATATTTCTTTGCTGGCGCAAAAACGAATCGATATCTTTTTTATAGAGATCGTTGAAAAACGAATTTGCTACCACGCGCTCGGGAGCATAAAAACCCGTCCCAATAATTGTTGCCAAGTTTTGGTTCGCAGCGTTTTTTGTTTTCGACATTTTTAAATCCTTTGGTTTTTCAATTTCTTTTGCTTGAAGGCATTTTGATTCGACGATAAAAAGTCAAAGGGGGGGTGCTTTCAATGAATCAGATTTTTTTCCTATTCTTTATGTTTGTCAATTTTTCTGGTGTTTTTTCTAGTAGTCTTTTTGGATTAAGTTTTTCGGCGGCGCTGGCCCGTCCGCAGGTTGATCAAGCGTACAAAGGGTTTGTCGAAATTGCTCCGCAAAGAGAGCTTTACGTGGAGTATGATCGCGCAGGCAAAACGGGAAAAACTTTGGTGCTTTTAAACGGACTGACTTACTCGACGGCCCAATGGCAAAGCCTCCGAGACCAATTGGTAAAACTGGGCTACGGGGTTTTGCGATTCGATTTTTTTGGAATGGGCAAAACGCTTTTGAAGTATGGGCCCGTCTTAGACGTTATTCCGCAAGAGGACCAGGTCCGCGATCTGGATTTATTGATTCAGCAATTTAAGCTTAAAAACCCCTGTATCATAGGTCTTTCGTACGGCGGGGGAATTGCGATTTCTTATATCGCTAAACATCCAAAAAATTTGGGTGAAGTCTTTTTGATGGCGCCGTATCTTGAGCCTTTGCCGGATCAAGATAAATGGATCGAGTCTCAAATCTGGTACACTGAGAAAATGTGGGATTCGACGGACCAATTTTTCCCGTTGACCCGAAGGATGCGCCCCAACCACGAGCAACTGTATAATTACTTTTTAAAGGTTTTGGTCTACACTACTTATCCTTTGGCTGAACCCAGTGTTTTAGAAAACAGTTACAAATTGGAGGCCGTCTATCGATTAGCTCAAGGCATCCGAAAATTAAAGGCTTCTGATTTGATTCCCCACTTTCCCAATCATAAAATTCACTTGATGATTTCGGGTAAGGATCAGTGTAACTACTCACCTAAATTCCGCAGTTTCTTAGTTTTTCAGAAGCGGTACTCATAAAATTTCGGTTATTTCTTTTGGCAGTAGCGATGATGCTCATAAGGATGGCTTGATTGTTTTTTCCAGCTTCCGATCGGTTACAAT
>JANYDD010000087.1 GCA_025359945.1 Bdellovibrio sp.
GTGTTGAGACCTTCACCTACGAACTCGAATATATGAAACTAAAATCGTATCGCAGTTCCACCAAGTCCTGAGCAGATTCTTCCCCGAGTAGAGCTATTCCTCCCCTCGGGGAAATCTGCTGGATTCACGCGCCGTCGCTCAACTCTTAACCCGCGTGCGCCACGGACACCGGATGCGAAGTGATACCGATGTTAGTCCGGGACTGTTCACTTAGAAAGGTCTGAAACTCTGGCGAAAGCATCACGCCTAAAAATGCATCCTTGGACATAGGACCGTGCAGTTCTGAGTAGCGGCGTCGCAGTACCTCCATTCGATCTTCATTCGTCATGGATTGCTCCTGTAGTATCTTTACATGCTCCTCGACAACAAGTTCGATGGCGAGACTCAAGAGTTGATCGGGGCGAATCTTACGCCCGATTGTTTTCTTATTCACCAATACAAGAATGCAGTCGAGCTTCTTTTGAGTCTCCCGGCTAATACGGATAGAGGCGCACTTTTGTTGCTTTTTCGGTTGGGCTTTTGCTTCATTTGATTTGGTCATTTTTTTCTCCTCTTTTTTCTATTTGGTTAAATTTGAAATTACGGGATAAAGCATTTGGATCTTGCTCTCGTCGCACTGACGGAGCAGAAAAATGCACTCATCTCGAAGATTTTTTGGAACTTCTCGACCGTCGAAATATTCCAGGTATTCCGTGGTAGTGTATTCGTAAGCTTCGATCATTGTTTCAATGCGCTTGCGAGACAGGTCCATTCGGCCCTGTTCGATGTGCGCAATGGCTGAACCAGAAATGCCCAATCGCTTTCCCGCTTTGTTGAGCGAGAGTTTTCGCGATAAGCGCATGTGGCGCAGAATCTGCGCCTCCTTGGTAATTCGCTTTTGTTGGCTTCGTTGCATAGCTTGGTCTCCTTAGCTCAGTACTGATTGGCACACTTCGATTTCTCAAAGTGAGCCAGCTCAGTGGTTAGTTGTTCACAGTCACGAAAATTCTGATTGCTCAGTCCTTTCGGGCTTACTCAGCACTTAGTCTTTGGTTTTTCAGCGGAGACTCAGGACAACTTGATGGTGTGCCCAAAATCGGGCCAAAACTTGTGTTTTAGTGCGATTTAGTGGGGTTCAGTGTGACTGACCGTCACACCTGGAATCGGATAACCTATTGCAATATCTCGGTTTAGTTTTGCGGCCTTAGCCGCGTTTTTTGACTCTGGATGAAATTTAATTGGGGTGACCGACGGGGGTTGAACCCGCGACAGCCGGAATCACAATCCGGTGCTCTACCAACTGAGCTACGGCCACCAAAATGATTTGCCTGAACACGAAAGACCTTTGTCTTAAAATAACTAAGGGGTTTTCACAACTTCATTTTGGTTTTTATCAAAGGACTTTTTAATCCAAACCATTCCAGGCCAATCATTTTTTAATAACCGCAGGCGCCCACTTTCAATGGGATCAAGCAGCTTGAGGGTGCAAGCTCTGTGGGGTCACTCCACCTTCCGTCGGCAAAACATCTTTGGCGTAGGCAGCGAACATTCTTTTTTTGATACTCGCACCGTGTTGCGTCTTTTGGATTATTCAAACACGTCCACGAACACTGATTGAATTTTGCAAAAGGGCTTTTACAAATCAGCGACGGGTCGATGACTTTAGTGGCTTTCTCTACACTTTTTTTGCGCGCTAAATTTAGGCTGGCAATTTCTTTTAGGATTTTTTCTTTTTGCGCGGGCTCCAGAGGGCGCATCGGGCTTAAAAGTCCCCGAGCCACTTTTCGACCTTTCAGAAAAACATCGACGATGGGGCCTGCGTTTTCAAGATCCGCCTGAAAGCTTGCGATTTCTAGTTTCTTTAACACCACAGAGTCATCCCGACCAAGCCCTCGAAAATCCAGTTCTCCGTCCAGAACTTGAGCTTCTAGCAATCCATTTTGATAATTTAAAAGAACTTCGGTGTTTTTGACCTCGAACGAAAAAATCGGTCCCGAAACAAAAATACTTTCCCCGGATCTGAGAACTAAAAGTAAGCTTCCGCGGGTGATCTCAAGACTCATTTTATTTTGATTTTCTTTGTCGAAGAAAATTTTTAAATCAGAATGCGCCAGAATAGTCAAATAGCTATCTGTGCCTTGTCGAAGAATGATTTTTTGATTTTCGGGAACTTTGATTTGAACCGAGTTTTCGATAAAAACTTTTTTTTTCAAAAAAACCGGTTTCTGATCTCTCAGGTCGACCACTTGCACTTGCCCGCCGTAATCCATAACCTCAAGCCGTCGTTGCGCAGCCACGGAAAACACCGGAACAGAAAACACCGGAACAGAAAACACCGGAACAAAAAGCACAGGCAAAATTCTAAAAACCCAATTACTCTTCATTTTTTTTTCGCTCCAGCTCCCACACTTTGACCCATCTTAAAAAAACGGAAAAACCCGCGCCGACAGCGATAACAAAACCCGGAAACCCATCCAGAAAACCTTTTTTTAAAAAATAGCATTCAATAAATTTAGTCCACGGTTTGATCAGCACTTTAAAATACGAAAATTTTTTTCCTGATTCAAAATGCTCCAAGGCCTGCAAACTGGAATAACGATTGTTTGTCTGCGTCTGATGCGCTAAATCTTGAAACACAAAATGTTTTATTGGCGACACCAGTTTGATTTTTTTTGGGGCTTCGACCAATTCGTGAATCGGAATTTTTTTCCAGGCCGAAAATTGACGATGGAAAAGACGCAACTGATAATCTGGATACCATCCGCCGTGCCAAATCCACCGGCCCAGATGATACGATTGCCTTGGGAACTGGTAACCCACTTGTGGATCCAGCTGGGAAAACATTTGAATCACTTCCTGTTGGGCTACTTCGGATAGAACTTCGTCAGCATCTAAACTAAGAATCCAATCGTGACTGGCTTGCTGTACACCCCAGTCTTTTTGCGGACCAAACCCACGCCACCTTTCAGAAAAAACCTTGGCGCCACATTCTTGGGCGATCTGCACCGTTTTGTCAGTACTCATCGTATCCACAACAATTTTTTCTGCTGCAAAGGGAACTGATTCCAAGCACCGCTGAATATTTTTTTCTTCGTTAAGCGTGACGACCACAAGACTGATAGGAATTTTCATACTTCCCTGAGATTGCTGAAAAATAAAACAAAACTCAAGCTTTACAGAAATTTATTCTTCGTCAATACTTGGATGCAGGAGGTTTCTTATGAAAAAAATCAAATCTGACATTCAAAAATTAAATCCGAAAATTGAAACCCATTTGTTCGGAACCGACCTTATAGAAACTAGTGAAGGAAAGATTTCTCAATTGAACGGATTTCTGACTGGGATGCCAGAACGAATTTCGCAATTGATTTTAATCTCGCTGGTGATTCTAGCTTCAAGCGTTGGCAAAGCCTATTTGGTGACTAATGAATCGGGCGAAATCAACTTCAAGAATTACCGCGTGGGACTAGAGCCTCAATTTAAATTATCTGATGGATCTGGAGTTAATTTCTCGACATTTTTTGATGCTCCGATCAGCGAGGACCAAAGTGTTAGGGCCCGCTTGGGATTTGGCGATACAGATTTTTATGCCGGGGGTTCTTGGAAATGGATTCCGTTCCCTGATTTTGGCAGCCAACCCGCGATTGGCGGAAAAGTCGAAGGGATTGTCGGTCGCGAAGGTGGGGATTCGCTAGTCAATGTGCGTTTTCACCCGATCGTTAGCAAAAAATTTGAACTCGAGCTTGGGACCTTCCTCCCTTACGGATCGATCCCGCTGGGAATTCAGAACTTTCGCAGCCAAAATGATTTTCAAGCGCAACTGAATTTGGGCTCGGAAGTTTTTTTCGAGCAGCTTCCACAGTGGAATTTTGGAACCGAGCTTGGCTTTAATTTGTCCAAAGCTTACACATCAATCACGATTTCGGCGGCTTATTTATTTTCAAGCGACTGGAAGCCTAAAAAAAGCCAACCTAAACGGAAATATTAATGGATGATTCTTCCTCGTTAGCGGATGTTTATATCGATCTTGGGACCTCGAACACTTTGGTTGTCCTTCGACGCAAAGGTTTAGTCGCCAATGAACCCACATTAATTGCCTACACTGAATCCCGACCGGGTAAGAAAAAAATCGTGGGCGTGGGTTTTGAAGCGCAAAACAAAGTGGCCAGCAACCCCAGCGTTTTTAGATTTTACAAACCCCTTAAAGAGGGCGTGATCGCCGACTACGACACAACCGAAACCCTTTTGATGCACTATTTCGAAAAGCTGGGCTTGCGCGGTTTTTTGAAAAAACCCCGATTGGTTTTATCTCTTCCCTTCGGCGTCACCGACGTCGAGAAAAAAGCTACCATCCAGTCCGGAAAAAGGGCTGGGGCGAAAGAAGTTATTCTTATCGACGAACCTATGGCTGCAGCCCTTGGTGCTGGTCTGCCGGTGCAAAGCGCTCAGGGCAGTATGATTTTAGATATCGGTGGCGGGACCACCGAAGTCGCAGTCATTGCGCTTTCGGATATCGTCTATTGCCAATCTTCAAGGATTGGCGGGCACCGCTTTGATTCAGCAATTATGGAATATTTAAAAAAGAAACGAAATCTGATCGTGACCGATCAGGTGGCAGAAGAGCTTAAGAAAAAGCTTGGTACGGCCACTCCAAAAAAAGATATTCGCACCGAAATCGTGCCGGGACGTGATTTGGATTCGGGTCTTCAACGCAGCATCGAAGTTTCTAGCGAAGAAATGGGCCTGGCTATGGACAGCGGCCTAAATGAAATTATTAATTTGATTCACCAGGCGTTAGAAAAAACTCCACCCGAGTTAGTGTCCGACATTATCGATTCAGGAATCACATTGACCGGTGGTGGATCCCTGATTCGCGATCTGGATTTGCGCTTGCAAAACGAAGTCCGACTGCCCGTTCATCTGACCAAAGATCCCCTGCTGACCATTGCTAGAGGCGGCGAAATGGCCTTAAAAAACCCGCCCCTGTTAGAAAAAATAAGACTTGAAGTCTAAAATCCCGATTGGTCTTCACGCAAAACGTGAAGAAGGCGCGCGGAATCTTTTGAGATTTCCTTGTGAATTTTTCCATTTTCGTCTTCGATGGATTTGACCGGAAGTAAGTCCCAGCTGGTTCCAATAATAAAAACTTGGCATGAATTTTTGAGTTCTTCGAAAGATACTTTTTCGTTTCTGGCGGTCGGAAATAATTTTTTCTTTTCGACCAAATCAAAAAGCCTAGTCATGGTGGTGCCTTTGAGAATGAAGTCCAAAGGTGGGTGACACAGTCGACTTTTTTTATCCAGCCAAGCGATGTTTTCGGTCGAACTTTCGGTGATCGCGCCTTCAGGGTCGACCCCGATACAAAAATCCACGGCCCGGTCCATGGATTCTTTTTTCATTAAAACATTAGGCAAATAGTTACAGGACTTCAGGTTTGCAAAAAATGGGTCTTTCACTGGAATCTTACTTTTCTTGATCGAAACTCCATCCCGGTAAAGTTTTTCTTGCGGCGGATGAAATCGCGTCACCAGAATGTAAAGTTCAGGGTGTTGGGGTTCGTAAGGATTAGCACTCATTCCCCCAGGGCCCCGACTGAGAAATAATCGGATCCACGCGCCTGCAGAGTTTTCTTTGATCATCGCAGCATCAACTGTTTGACGAACAAGATCTTCTATCTGGCCGAAATGTTTGTGATTGATAAATATTTTTTCAGCCGACAAGCGAAGCCTAGCTAGATGTTCTCGCAGTAAATAAATTTTTCCGTTGATCACTCGCAAAGCTTCGAAAACGCCGTCACCCCTATGGACCATGTGATCGTCGATCGGGATATTCATCCAACGTGGATTTCGGGTGATCCCGCCCAAGACCGACGAAAAAAAGGCTAGGTATTTCTGCTGATAACTTTCAACGGTTTTTTGGTGGTGCTGAATCAGTTCAGTATCCGACAAAATGGGCACATTCATAAATAAACATTGACCCATGAATGAAGTTTTTTTTCAATGGATATGTAGCAAACTCCAACAAAGGACGTTGAAGAATGACCTCTTTCGAAACTGGCACTAAAAATTGTCTATGGCTTGGTTTTTTATTTGTGCTGGCTGGCTGTTCCAGTTTAGCGCCCGAATATTACGAAGACACTCGAAGCCCAGCTTCAACATCCCAAAATTTCAGGCAACAGCCAGTTTGGGGTGCAAAGAAAAAACAAGCGGCCGAGAAGCCTTTAGAAAAAGCTCCAGAGAAAGTGGCCGATAAAAAAGCCGATGAAGTAAAACCTCAAGAGGCCCCCGAGATGGCGCCTGTGATTGCGGCGGCAGTACCTCCTGCAATCGAGAAAATGCCAGCAGTTGTGGCCGCTTCGGTGATGGCCACGACCGATCAGCTTCGGGTCTTGAACTATGCCGGCAGCGTTAACCCTGACCAGGCGCAGGGATGGTTAGTCAACGGCAACACCCGATTCGTAAAAATGAAATTGCGAGCCGATGGCCAAAACAAACATGACGTTCACCGCCTGGCCGATGCACAAAAACCGCATTCGGTTATTTTTTCCTCTAGCGATTCACGCGTGCCACCGGAAGTGATCTTCGATCAAAAATTAGGCGAAATTTATGTCGTCAGAAACGTTGGGATGACGACTCAAGCAGAAACGCTTTCAAGCATCGAATACGCGGTCGAGTATCTTGGAGTTAGAAATATCGTCGTGATGGGGCACAATTCGTCGGGCCCCATACGCCTAACGATGGAAGCGCAAAAATCAGGCCCGCTAGGAAGTTCGAATTTAAATCTAATGACCAACGAAATTCAGTCTCGAATTGGACTAGTGCAAGAGCCCTCAAGACGTTTGGAAAAAGAATCCTGGACCAACACCCAAAGTGCAGCCGATGAATTATTAAAAAAATCCGGAATTCTAAAATTGAGGTCCGATCGCGGCGACATCAAAATCAGAACCGCACTGTACGATATGGATTCAGGCCGAGTCACTTTTCATTAAATTCTAGGACGAAAAATTTCCCAACAAACAACTAAAGTGTTTGGCTGGCTCTGCTTTACTTCTTTACAAAATGACAAGCAAAGAAAGCCCTTCCAGTTTGTTGAATGCAAAAAGAAACCTTCGAAAGATTTCTTCAACAACGGATTCATTGGGTATCAAAAAAATTGTAATAGTTCAAAAAGAAGTAAACTTTTCCTGCACTCAAACAACTTATCGAACTGCCAGCTATAAATGTTTGATCCCGATAAAATAAGGACCTTCACACGTCATAGATCAAACTAAAAATGGGCCGCCAATCCTGGCATTGTTTTGGGGTTGGCTGAGATTCAATTTTTTTTTCGCCCTTGATCACGCACGCTTGGTTTTCGGCAAAGGTCAGGGATACCTCGGCTTTGACTTTTTGATGGTCGACAGATTTCAAGCTAAGGGTTGTCGTGGCTAAGGCGAAGGACCCTGATAAAAACGCCAAAATAAATTTAGTCGTCATTCTGTTCCTGCTGCTTTCGATTTGCAAAGCAATTTTTGATTCTTAGGATCTTGAAGCCAACAATCTGTGTAGATCGAAGGGGGACCGTGGTCAAAATCAGTCATCGCGTGGCATTCCCATTCGAAAAAGACAACCGAGTCAAAGTGCCTCATAAAAATAAGATCGGCAAAAGCTTCTTCCATCCAACGTTGAAAACACGCTCCAGATCCGTGCAATGCAGCTGCGTTCCCCAAAGACTTGGCCACGCATTCGTGAATGGTAGGTCCAAGTTTTGCGTCGAAAATTCGATTGGATATGCCAGGGCCACATTTAAATAAATTGACCATGTTACGAAGGTCCGGCTTTTGACTCCACTGACAGGCGTGGCCAAGTTCATGGAGTAAAAGACGTTCAAGACCTTACTTTGGCAACGTGCCCCAAGGCCATGGATTCAGAGATTTTAACTGTTTTTTCCACGGCATTATAAAAGGCAGTCTGACTATCTGTCGGCAGTCCTTTCAAAATTTTGATTTTTGTTTTTGAAAAACTCTCTCTGCAGTATTCATCTTCCCCACAACATGAAGACAAATAGGGTTCGCTATGAGTTACCTTTTCAAAAAACTGGGCCAGGTGTTCGTAAACGCGATTTTGAAGCCCAAAGTTTTGATTTCGGCTTTCAATCGGATAAAAGCACTTCATGAATTGAGGATTGCACGAGTAATCGGCAACAGAACATATTTTCTTAAAATCCATTTCTCCATCGCATAATCCATTTTCTTTGAAGGACATATTAAATCGTATGTAAGGCTCTTCATACGAGTTTTGAAGACTGGGGTCCATGCAATAGCTTTTGGCATTGATCGATCGGACCTCTTTTAAAACTCTTGCAAGCTCAAGTTCGACCACCCTGTTGGACTTCGGTTCTTGGGCCCATAGAAATGCGTGGCTGAAAAAAGTTGAAGTAAAAAAAAAGAAAAGCAAAAATCTCATGCGCACTTTTAGTTTACCGCAATTTCACGAAAGTCAAACAGTCCAGTTTCTTTGAATCTTAAAATCACCTGGCTTCTTTCGCCAGGTCTTTTTAATCCCTTCAAAAACGAGTTCGGACCGTTGTTCCACCGAACATGGATCCAAGTCGGTTAGCAACTTTTTGTCCGGTCACGGGTCAGCGTGAATCGGTTAAATTTTTTGGCTGTGTTGATTTTGCATTCCGCAAAAATTTGAATTTCTTTGCGATGAAGTCTTCAGCTACAAGACCTATTTGGTTTTCCTAGAAACGACAATGCGTAAATTATTTGAAAACAATCGACGGATTCATTGCATTCAAGACGGAGCGCCCTATCAAAAAGATGGGGATATTTGGGATGGTTTAGTACTCAAAAGGTACCGCATCCAAGGGCCGACGCATTTAAAATGCTGAACCAAATAGCATTTCTCGCAAAGAAAGTCTTTCAGCTGGAAGCAGCCCAAATGGAAATTACATTTTAATCCACTGCCACAGCCGCCCGAAACAACCCAACTTAAGAACCTAGGATGGGTTTCAGTGAGGAGCTTGCTCCTTCAGAAATGAAGGAGTAGCTTTACTCGATGAGATCGCAAAAAAGAAGAATTTTAATCACCGGAGCTCTACCCTACGCTAACGGATCGCTGCATATCGGACACTTGGTTGGATATTTTCAAGCCGACATGTGGAAGCGTTTTCAAAAAATGCTGGGGCACGAGTGCTATTATATTTGTGGTGACGACACCCACGGCACGCCCGTGATGGTCAGCGCCCAGAAGCAGGCAATTTCTCCGGAAGTTTTGATCGATCGCATGTGGAAAGAACATTTTCAGGATTTCGCGGACTTTCAAGTTGAGTTTGATCACTACACCACGACCAATTCAAAAACCAATCAACAGCTTTGCGAATTTTTCTTCAACGAAATGAAAAAACGCGACGCCATGGAACCCGATGCCGACAAGCGATTGTATATTCGAAGTATTGATCAGCTGTACTGCGAACACGACAAAATGTTTTTGCCCGATCGTTTTGTTAAAGGCGACTGCCCAAACTGTGCCAGTGCTGAGCAGTACGGCGATAATTGCGAGGTCTGCGGCGCCGTTTACTCGCCCAATGATTTGAAAAAACCCCACTGCTCCATCTGCGGAACCACGCCGATTTTAAAAAGTTCGGATCATTTTTTCTTTAATCTCAATAAATTTAAATTGATGCTTCAAAGCTGGGTGCCTGAAGCGACTTCTGCTGAGGCTTGGTCGAAACTTCGCGAATGGTTTGATGGCGACCTAAAACCTTGGGATATTTCTAGGGACGCACCCTATTTTGGTTTTGAAATTCCCGGTTACAAAAATAAATTTTTCTACGTTTGGGTGGATGCACCCATGGGTTATATTTCGGGCTTCAAAGAATTTTGCAGCAAAAATCCAAACCTTAAATTTGATGATTTTTGGAAAAAGGGTCAAGAGAACGAAACTGAGGTTTACCATCTTATCGGCAAAGATATTTTGTATTTTCACTCGCTGTTTTGGCCCGCATTTTTAGAGTGTGCGGATTTTCGCAAGCCCACGAAAGTTTGGGCTCACGGCAGATTGACCATTAATGGCGAAAAAATGAGTAAATCGCGAGGCAACGGTATCACCGCCAGAAATTACTTGAAGCACTTGGACCCCACTTTTTTAAGATATTATTTTGCTAGCAAAATGAATTCGTCGATGAATGATTTTGATTGGGCCGAAACCGATTTTATTCAAAAAGTAAACGCCGAACTGATCGGAAAGATCACCAATTTGGCATCAAGGTCCGCGCAAATTATCAATAAAAGCTTTGATTCAAAGCTTTCTAGTTGTGATGCCGACGGCCTCAAGGTCGTTGAGAATATTTTTGAGCCTCAGCGAATTCGCACACTGGAAAATCACTATCACGCGCGGGATTTTTCCCAAGTTTTGACATTGATTCGCGATATGACCGAAGAGGCGAATAAATATTTCGACGAAAAATCCCCCTGGAAAATGGAAAAAGTAGAAAGCCAAAAAGTTTTAACCAGCACTTTAAATATTTTCAAAAACCTACTGATTTTAATCAAACCAATTATCCCCGAGTACGCCAAAAAGGCCGAAGTGTTTTTGAATTTAGGAGAACTGCAATGGAGCCATTTGTCGCAGATGATCCCTGACGGTCACCAGATCAAATCATATGTGCACTTGGTTCAAAGAATAGACCCATTAAAAGTAAAAGCCTTAATCGAGGAAACAAAAATGAGTGCGGATACCAAGCCTTTGCCCGACCAACAAAAAAATTCTAACTTTCCCCCCGACCATAGAGCAGCCGCGACGACATCGGGTGATGCATTAAACACTAGCTCAGGCTTGCCTCGGTCAATTGAAATGGAAGATTTTGATAGAGTGGATTTACGTGTGGCCTTGATCCTAGAAGCCGAATCAGTTCCCACTGCCGATAAACTTTTAAAATTGAAAGTGGATTTGGGGCCATTGGGGCAAAAAACCATTTTTTCGGGGATCAAGTTGGCCTACGACCCCGTGAAATTAAAGGGGCGAAAAACCATCATCGTTAATAATTTGAAGCCCAGAAAAATGAAATTCGGAATAAGCGAGGGCATGATTTTGGCCGCAGGTGCTGGTGGCGCAAGTTTATTTATTTTTTCGCCTGATGAAGGCGCCCTTCCGGGCGACCGCGTGAAATAATTCGAAATTAGAAGGTTCCGTGCAAGGCGATCTCTAGACCAGTCGTGCGCAAGTCCTGATTGATTTGAGTGCCCAGGCCGTTGTCAATTTTTTGAGATCCTTGCTGAGTCATCTCGACATAGCCAAGATCAACTCCAAAGTTTGGAATCACTTGCAGGCCCAAAGAAGCTTGCAAACCTAATCCTGGATTTAATTGCTGAACCTGGAATCCGCCATTGGTAAATTTGCTGACGTTGATTCCGCCCTTGATGCTAACGGTTCTATTTAAGGCAGTGCCTAAGTTTCCATCCAGGCGAACCAAATTGAAATTAGTTGCTCTTTCTTTCATTTGAAACATCGCTAAATTTGAAGTGAACCCTAATTCTCGAATAGGTAAGTGAGCATAACCCAAAGCCAAGCCGATCGAGTCATCGAATTTGTCCTGGCGGCCTTGAGTGTCGGTGGTGACGTTCACTTCAAGATCAGGTTTAATAAAACTTACGCGAAATCCGTTGGTCGAGATTGAATTTTTAGACACGCGCTCGGCCGCCGTCGTCGATTTTTGCGCCATCGCCAATGTGCCGGTCAGGGTCAGTGCCCCGAAAATAAAGCTAAGTTTTTGTCGAGTAGTCATATTTTCTCCTGTTTTTATTAAAGCCAACTAAACTTAACTGGAGTTAATGCAATTTCGACGGTTAGATTATCGGCCAAGTTTCAGCATTAAATTCTCCATGTAAGCCATTGTAATTCAATGCTTTTAGCATATTTTCACTAAGCTTTAAAAATTCAGGCCATGCGGATCACGGCCGAAGATTGGCCTATAGTGGTCAAGAGTTTAGACAGTCTTAATATACAGTTTAAGAAAGCTGATCAGCAAAAAGTTTTCAGACCCATTTCTTTGAATGGCTGTCCTAGCGAAGAGCAATCAATTGTGCGATCAGCAATGATACAACGGACATTACTTTGATCAGAATTGAAACTCCGGGTCCGGAAGTGTCTTTGAATGGATCGCCGACGGTGTCGCCGATGACGGCAGCCTTGTGGGCTTCGCTGCCTTTTTTGTGGCCGGGAAGTCCGCCCTTTTCAATAAATTTTTTGGCGTTATCCCAGGCGCCACCAGCGTTGGCCATGAACAACGCCATGGTTGCTCCCACCGCAAGACTACCAGCTAACATTCCGGCTAATGACTGTGGACCTAAAACAAATCCGACAACTACTGGTGCCACCACTGCGATCAGTCCAGGGATAACCATTTCGTACAACGCGGCCTGAGTTGCAATATCCACAATTTTTGCGGATTGAGGTTCGGCTTTACCTTCTTTAAGTCCGGGAATCTCGCGAAACTGGCGAGCAATTTCTTTAACAATTTTTTCGGCCGCGTTTCCTACTGCCGTCATTGTGGTTGATCCCACCAAGAAAGGTAAAATCGCGCCGATCAAAAGACCGATCAAAACTCCGGATGAAGTTAAGTCTAAAGAAATTTTCTCTAGTCCTTGCAAAAGGCGAACGTGATTTACTTCCATATTGAATGCCGAAAATAAAGCCAGCACGGTCAAAACCGCCGAACCAATGGCAAAACCTTTTCCTATGGCGGCGGTGGTGTTTCCAACGGCATCAAGTTCATCGGTAATATTTCGAACGTCGCTACCAAGCCCAGACATCTCCGATATTCCGCCAGCGTTGTCTGCAATCGGCCCATAGGCATCGACAGTCATGACCACTGCCGTACCTGCTAACATTCCAACCGCTGATAATGCGATTCCGTATAAACCCAAAAATCGATCTGCTATGTAGGCAGCGATGATCACCACAAACAAAGGCAAAGCTACGCTTTCCATTCCCAAAGCAAGTCCCCGGATTAAACCTGTGGCTGCACCCGTTAGGTTAGCTTGGGCCACTCGGCGAATGGGTTCAGCGGCGGTGTAATATTCTGTGATTAAACCAATCAAAGCGCCACCGAATGCGCCGGCAGCCAAAGCGATGGTCACGCTTTGTGAAAGTCCAAATATCGGCATTAAAATTAACGAGGCCAAAGTTAAAAGCACCGGGGGAATAATTAAACTAGTTCGCAAGACAACTGCAGGGCTAGCGTTTGAAAACATTCGCGCGGTAAAAATCACAACGATTGAAATAATTAAACCTAATGCGGACAAAAATAAAGGAAGTGCAATTCCCGCTTGGCGCAAAGTCTCCTCGCTCATTCCAGTGGCAAGGTTTGAAAACGACCCGATGGGAATTGTTAACGCAATCGCCATCGCTGACACAATCGCTGCAACCATAGATTCATAAATATCGGCACCCATACCGGCGACATCACCAACGTTGTCACCCACATTGTCTGCGATTACTCCTGGATTTCTAGGGTCATCTTCAGGAATGCCCTCGACCACTTTTCCGGCAATATCAGAACCGACGTCGGCGGCTTTGGTATAAATTCCTCCACCAATCCTTGCAAACAAAGCAATTGAACTGGCGCCGACGGCAAAGGAATGCAAGACGGTTCCGATTTGCAAATCTTGTTGGTACATGACGAACAAAGATCCCAAGCCTAGTAAACCCAAACCAGCCACCGAAAATCCCATCACTGCACCGCCATCCAAAGCCACCAAAAGCGCTTTTGATTTTGATCCGGTAGACGCGGCTTGAGTGGTTCGAACGTTTGCAATCGTTGCTGACTGCATTCCAAAAAAACCGGCCAACAAACTTAAAAAAGCTCCTAGTAAAAACGAGGCCGATGAAAGCCCGCCCAAAGAAAAGAATAATGCGACAGCAACAACCAATGAGTAAACCGCAAGCACTTTATATTCGCGCGCTAAAAACGCCATTGAACCTTCGCGGATATAACCGGAAATTCGGTTCATGGTTTCGTTGCCTGCGGGCTCAGCGCGAACTCTAAAATAAAAATACAAAGCCACCAAAAGGCCAATGCCACCGGCCAAGCACGGAGCTAACAAAAAAGACTCTAAATTCATTTAAATTTCCTTTTGATTTGTGAACCTGATTTGTGAACCTGATTTTTGCAACTATCATTGCAACTATCTTCTCAACTGTGGTCACGATTTAAAAGGAAAACCTAGGGAGTGTCAAAAAATTAATGCTGATTTTTTAATTCTTCGTCGGCCAGCGCCGAAGGACTTTTTTTAAATCTTTTGAGCAAACCGTCGACGGGATCTAATTTTAAACTGGCGGTTTCTTTTTTAGCCGAAACTGAAGGCGCTGATGCCGTCGGCGCAACAGCTGCAGCGACCTGCTCTTGAGCTCCATTTGTAGTTTTCGCGGCAAGTGCTAATTCACGGTTATGATTAATTCTGGAAAATCTTTCCTGGAAACCGCTAGAGTCTGGCGAAAACTTGGGATCTTTAATTAAATATTTTTTGCCAACGACTAATTGATTGGGCGACGAAAGATCATTGGCCGCTAGGATTTCAGTGTAGCGGCTGCCAGTGCCAAAATAAATCTGAGCCATAAACCAAGCGGTCTCGTTTTTTTTGAACTCGTGGTAGACAAGCTCTGCCGACCAAACAGTTGCTGCCGATAGAAGGATCACAATTATTTTTAAGCTGATTGTTTTCATACCCCATACTTCGGCACGCCAAAAAAAATTCTTAAGCCCAAAAAAACACAATTAAATCGTTGGTCCAGCCAGCGACATTGGTCGAGGTAGGTCTATTCTAAAAATTGTGCCATTTTCCAGTAGATCGGCATGCCGATCAAAAGATTTGCTGGAAAAGTGATGGCCAATGCCATACTGAGAAAAATCCCGGGATTGGCATCGGGAACACTCATTTTAAATGCGGCGGGCACCGCGATGTATGAGCCACTGGCACAAAGAACAATCAATAAAAAAGCATCCGCTTGATGAAGCCCCAATAAAACAGCAAGCCCCATACCCAAAATTGAATTGATCGCAGGAAAAAGCCATCCGAATAAAACCAGATGCCCAAACTGACCCTTAATTTCACGAACTTTTCGCATGGCTGAAACGCCCATATCTAACAAAAAGAAACATAAAAATCCCTTAAACATATCGTAAACAAATGGGTACAAACTTTTGCTGCCCGATTTGCCGCACAGAATACCGATAAAGAGACTTCCTAATAAAATAAAAACTGAAGAGTTGGTCAAAGACTCGTGCAGAATTTTTTTTAGATTTAATTTTTTAGATCGTTTTTGATCATAGGAACCAGCTAATATCAGACCCACAATAATCGCGGGGCTTTCCATCAAAGCTAGGGTCGCCACCAAATGCCCGCTGACGGCGAAACCTCTGTTTTCAAGCCACGACACGGCCGTTATAAAAGTGACCGCACTGACCGAGCCATAAGTGGCAGCAATGGCCGCTGCGTTTTTGACGTCGAAAAATCTCTTTAAAAGAAAAAAAGAATAAAAAGAAATAAATGCCGATGCCCCAACCGCCGTCAGCAACAAACCAGAAATTTGCCATGAAAAATTCGTATCCGACAACGAAACTCCACCCTTAAATCCGATAGCCATGAGTAAATAAAGCGACAAGAATTTGGAAGTGTTTGGCGGCACTTCTAGATCAGATTTAAAAGCTACGGCCAAAAGCCCAAGACAGAAAAATAAAATAGGAGGATCAAGAAGCACGCTGGGGTTCATAGATTCCGAAGGTTCATCAGACCCAGATCAAAGTCAAGCGAGGGTTCTGAAGCTTTCTGATTTTTGATCAACTTTTGATCAACTTCTGCCGAAAACATAAGGGATGGATTTGGACAAAAAAATACTAGCGATTTTATTTTTTTTATTTTTGGGTGAGGGCCTATGGTTGGCCCAAGATTTGAAGTTAATTTCGCTTTTTAAATCGCCAAAAGCAGATTCAATTTCTAGCGGAAAAAAAATCGGCCAGATCCTTCGCGTGCAAAAAACCGTTCAGAAACGGGCGCATTCAGAACCGGTTTGGAGCAGGGTCGATGCCCAACAAGGGATCCAGGTCAGGGACTCGGTGCTCACCATGGAAAATTCTTCCGCTCTTCTACAAATTCAGGGTGGCATCGAGATTCTTATTTCAGAAAACAATTTGATTACTTTTGAATTTAACGAAAGCTCTATAGATTCATCTCAAATAAAACTAAGGCTTGGAGATTCGCAAACTTGGCTTACTCCCCGTCCAAATTCAAAACTTGTTATCCACAAAAAGGCCAAATCCGGTCAGCAAGACAAGCTCGACGTCGCGGAAATCGAAGTTTTGCAAGGAAAGGTTCAGGCTGAGGTTCAGGCTGAAATCCGGCCCGGTGAAAAAAACCAAAAGTGGCTTCTCGGTCCAGGAGAAAAATTTGAGCTGTCGTCCAATCATTTACAACGATCGCCTTCAAGTGCTTCGTCTATTTCTCAGGAAATCCCTGAATCGATTCCGAAGAAAAAACCAAAACGAATTCCCGCTCAGCAATCAGATGATTTTCTGCAAGCCCCAACTCTAAAAAAACCAAAAATTAATCAAAGAAAAACTCCCGGTACGTGGTTTCAACTTTTGGTTTCAAAAGCCTGGGCGCAAGACTTGAAATCAAGTAGATCAAGCATTTTACTTTCGTGGGAAAAAGTACCTAAGGCCGATAGTTATTGGGTGGAAATTGCCGACGACAAAGAATTCAAAATAAATCTAAAAATAACGGAAGTGCCTTCGAACGAAATCAATTGGCCCGTCGACGCCGATTCTGTTTTTTATTGGCGAGTCGCCGCTAAAAAAAATGCGATCATTGGCGCAAAAAGCCTTCCCGATCGGGTCTCTGTGCCAGACCTCTTGGTCAGCGGCCAAGCCTCGGATTCTCGCTTGCAGATTCGTCAGAATGTGATTCAGCCACCGGTCATGGATAAAACTTATTTTGTTAATTTTGGGATGGTAGGGCTGAATACATTTTATCGAGATTCCTCGAACAGTCTGTTTAAGCTTTTTGGACCCGAGGCTCAATTGGGTCTTGGCTTGCAAAACTATCGCCTTAAAAATAGTCCCCATGCCAGCACATGGTCGAGCGAGTTCAACTACCAATACGGACAATGGAAATCCACCGAAGGTTTTTTAGCAACCCAGAGTTTGAAGCTCAACGATCATCGGCTGACGTTTCTACAGCTTAATCATTTAAGCCCTAAAACCGCATTGGGAATTCCCGTAGTTTATCAAACGATGCCCTGGCGAGCTAACCTTGAGGAGGTTGGACTTTATTTTAGAACACTTTCAGGATTGAGTTACCGACACAGTTTCTCGCGAGAGACTAAGCTAGAATTCTTCATTCTAACAGATCTAAAATTTCATCAGATGCGCTGGATCTTTCACAAATCCCTTTCAAAATTATTTTCACAGAATTGGTCGATGACCTCGCAAATTTCGTATTTAGAATCACCGTCTTTTAAAGGCGCTGAAATTCAATTGGGTTTGCGATCGTCATTTTTTTGGTAAATCATCCTGGTCCCCAGTCGAGAGTGAAAAAACCTAAAGATCAAGTTTAAGCTCAAAAATACCGAAAAACAAACAACCCGTTTGTTTGAGGATCATACGATTGCAAAACGTTATTTTCTATTTAAAGTACGAAATTTTAAACTGCGCAAGGACCTCAAGTCGTATTAATAAGTGCGTTAGATAGTATACATTAAGCAGCGTACTTAAGGATTTTCTTTTGATAAAATGATCGTATTTTCTTTTTATTATTTTGAAGCGACCTCATAGACTTTGTCACTTGTTTTTTGAAGTCAGCTTTATCGA
>JANYDD010000088.1 GCA_025359945.1 Bdellovibrio sp.
ACAAGAAATTCAAAAAAATTGTAGATAAAATTATCGATTTATCGATCCAATTATCTAAAGAAAAAATTGAAATCGCTAAAAAATCATTAAATTCAACTGCTTAAACTGGTTTTAAAGCTCAATTGTGAAAGAGATCTAGTATGTCTTTAAGAAAGTTAGCCCCAATAAAAAGGTCAGAGGCCATGTTCCATGCTTCAAAACTGGCCGTCAGTTTTATTGCAATCTCGGCGTTGTTAACCGGCACGGCTACGTTTGCCGGTGCCACAAACAAAGACTCAGACCCTGACACCATCGAAATTACCGGAACTGGAATTGTGCAAGAGCTGCCCGATCAAGCCTCCGTGACATTTGCAATAACTAGCCAACAAATTAATCTTTCGGCCGCAACTCAAAAAAACGCTGATGCCTACGTCGCTGCAAAAAAAATAATCTTGGACGAAAAGCTTGTTGAATCCGAGACTGACATTTCAACTACAATCAACAACAACGAAGCTTGGGAATACGATAAAGACAACAAGCGAGTATTTAAAGGTTGGGCTGTGACCAAATCAGTTCGACTTTGTATTAAAGATATTTCTCTCTTGGGTCGGGTTCAGGATGTTCTTTCCACCGTGACCTCAGTCTCAGGACTTCAAATTAGTTCTTATAGTCATTCTCGAGCAGCTGAATTTGAACTGGAAGCGTACTCGCGTGCAGTTGCAGATGCGATTGTAAAAGCTAAATCAGCAGTTAGAGGCACACTCTATTCAGTTGGAGGTATCAAACGAATATCAGAGGTCGGCTCTGTAGGTAGAGGTCCGATCGCCTATTCTGCTTCTAAACAAATGGCAGGGGGTTCCGAGGCAGGCGGCGGTGCCAGTTCTTCAGTTGAACCTGGTGTGATCACCTACTCCAAAAGTCTGACTGTCCTTTTTAAATTGAAATAGCCAATTTCTTTGTCATCAAGGCGCCGTAGTGTGAACTGCGGCGACCTCATCCATCTTGGTTAAAATTTTTACCGCTTTCCGTTGTCTCCAATTTTTGACTCAGGTTAATTTTGTTTTTTTGTCGAAGGAATGCTTGGAGCAAAAAATTTGGATAATTTTTTGCTGGCCTCTATTGAATTTACAAAAAATCTAAAGTTAAAGCCCTTTTAAATTATTCTATGTAATTGACCATATGTATTTTACTCTTGTTCCATATGGTCCAAATTCAGAAGAATATTTCGCTCCAAAAATATAATACTTGGGTGGTTGGCGGCCCCGCGGAGTTTTTTTGTTTGCCTTACTCTGTGGATGAAGTTGTTCAGGCGCAGGCTTGGGCTCGAGAAAAAAAAATCCCAGTCCATGTTCTTGGAGGCGGCAGTAATGTTTTAATTTCAGACCATGGAGTTTCCGGGCTAACTATCTGTCTGAAACAAATGAATCAATTAAAATTTGAAACTTTGCCAGCTGAGAACAAAGATCATCAGCAGACACTTTCAGTGAAGGCTCAGGCGGGGGTCAGCAAATTTGAACTACTAAAAATTTTTTTAAAACATGAACTGGACCCGGCTTTATTCCTAGCTGGAATTCCGGGCGATGTTGGTGGTGGTGTGGTGATGAATGCGGGTATCGGCGAACGTTATCACCCCAAAGAATTTGGACAGATTGTTTTTTCGGTAGACGTGATCAAGCCCGATGGGTCTTTGCAAAAATATAAGCACCAAGAAATTAAATGGGACTATCGGCATTCGACGGGATGGCAACCGGGAATTATTTCTGAAGTCGAAATTCGTTGGCCCATGGTGAAAAATCCCTCGATCTTGGTCCAGGTTAAGGCGGCCAATCAAATGCGACTTCAAAAACAACCTTTAGATTTACCAAGTTGCGGATCGGTCTTTGTAAATCCCGGACCAAAGGCGGCCGCCCTTATAGATTCGTGCGGATTAAAAGGTTACACTTTGGGGGGCGCGCAAGTTTCCAAAAAGCACGCCAACTTTATTGTGAATTTCAATCAGGCGAAAGCTAGCGAGATCAAACAAGTGATCGAAGATGTACAAAAAATAGTTTTTGAAAAAACTAAAATCCAACTTCAAACGGAAGTGGTAATGATGGGTGAATTTTAAATTGAAAAAGTTATCTGTCAGTTTTTCTGTGGGGATTTTTTTAGCGATGCTGGGTTCGGCAACTTTTTACGTGGTTCGCTACACATCGTTTTTTACGATTCAAAAAATTTCACTGCTTCAGGCCTCGATCGAAGACAAAGAAAAATATCAGGATCAAATATTTTTAAATCTGCAAACCGAGATGAATCTTTTTTTAGGAAAATCACTTTTTGATTTTGATTTGAAAGTCATCAGCGAGAAAATCTCAAGCCTTCCACAGATTAAAAACTTTCAAGTGATCAAAAAATGGCCTTCAGAAATTAGTATCGTCATTGATTTTAAAAAAACCTTGGCCTACTTGGTTCAAAAAAATGGATACTTGCCCGTGTCTGAGGAAGGCGAAATTTTGCCTTTGCTTCTGCTTGGCGATTTGGATTCGAAACCTTTTTTCGCAGGTGATATTTTTTTAAAAAACAAAGAGGTTCGACAAAAAGCGATTCAATTGCTTGCAGAAATTCCAAAGTCGAATCCAACAGAAGAAAAAATAAATTCCCAGCAAGCGCTAGCGCGATCTCAAAAAATTCTTTCGCAGAAAATTATTTCAGAGATTCAATATAAAGAATCAACGGGGTTTACGGTTATTCTTTCGGGTCGCGGAACCCGTGTGAAAATGGGGCAAGACCACTTCCGAACTAAGGTCGCTCGCATTCAAAATGTTTTAGATTATTTGGACGGACATCAGATTCAAGCTCGCGTCATCGATACAAATCTCACGAAAAAAGTTCTTGTCAGGCTGCGTAAGGATCCTTAAGCTTTAAAGAGTAGGACAAAAGTCCTCTTATTTCTTCAACTTAAGGATGAGTCAAATGAAGAACATAAATCAGTCCTGTCCGGCATGGGGGCACCCATGACCATGTCACGACAAAAGCAGATCATCGCTGGACTAGATATTGGTTCATCCAAAGTTTGCTTGGTGATAGGTGTAGTCACTCCAGAAAACACTTTAGAAATCGTTGGTGTTGGGTCTGCCCCAAACCAAGGAATCCGCCAGGGCGTTGTCGTAAATATCGAGGCCACCGCAGAATCCATCCGCAAAGCTCGCGAAGAAGCTGAACTTATGTCCGGGTATCGCATCGAAGATGTTTTTGTCGGGGTTTCGGGTACGCACATTAAATCTTTTGATTCCAAAGGCATGGTCGCCATCAAAAATAAAGAGGTCACACCCAGCGACGTAGATCGTGTGATCGAAGCTGCAAAAGCGGTCGCCGTTCCCACCGACCGACAAGTACTTCACGTTTTACCACGGGAATATAAAGTCGATGGTCAGGATGGAATATTAGATCCGGTCGGAATGTCGGGCATCCGATTGGAAGCTAGCGTGCATATTGTGACCGGAAGCCAAACCGCCATTTCAAATAATTTAAAATGTATCGAAAAAGCCGGCTTACGAGTTTCCCATCTAGTTTTAGAGTCTTTGGCATCGGCAACAGCAGTGTTAAGCGAAGACGAAAAATCTTTGGGTGTTGCTTTAGTTGATATTGGCGCAGGTTCTTCGAACGTTATTTATTTTGTTCATGGAAGTGTGGCATCCACTTCGGTTATTCCAGTGGGTGGCCAACATTTTACTCATGATATCGCCATTGGTTTAAGAACTCCGCAAGTGGCCGCTGAACTTTTGAAAATTCAATACGGCAGTGCCATGGCTAGCATTGTTCCTGAAGATGAAATGATCGAAGTCGAAGGCGTGGGTGGACGAAAACCCCGCAGCGTTCGGCGCCGAGATTTAGCTGAAGTCGTCGAACCTCGGGCCGAAGAACTTTTACAACTGATTCAAAACGATCTGCGTATGAGTGGCTTAATGCCTCTTTTGGGTAGCGGCGTTGTTCTGACCGGCGGGGCTAGCCAGCTTGATGGCATGAGCGAAATGGGAGAATTTGTTTTTGATATTCCTGTTCGAAAGGGAAATCCCATCGCTGTAGGTGGACTGACCGAAGCCGTTAAGTTTGGAAATTTTGCAACGGCCGTGGGACTTTTGCTTTACGCGAAATCAAAAAAGAAATTCAACCGAGCGCATTCGCAAACCGAAATTAGTGCCACTGATCTGTGGACCAATAAAATAAAAAACTTTTTTGAAGATCTTTTCTAAGGGGGATTATCCATGTTCGAGCTAGACGAAAACACAAGCATTGGGGCCAGTATCAAAGTCGTAGGCGTCGGCGGTGGCGGTAGCAACGCGGTTTCAACCATGATCGAATCTTCAATGACTGGTGTGCAATTTATTGTTGCTAACACCGACATCCAAGCTTTGAACGCCAACAAATCCACCGCAAAAATTCAGCTGGGTGCAGATCTTACTAAAGGTTTGGGCGCCGGTGCAAATCCTGACGTTGGCCGACGGGCTGCGATCGAATCCTACAATCAAATTGTCGAGACTTTAGAGGGCGCGGACATGGTTTTTGTAACCGCTGGGATGGGCGGTGGTACGGGCACTGGTGGGGCTCCGATCGTTGCAAAAATTGCCCGCGAATTGGGTGCTTTAACTATCGGCGTGGTCACCAGACCATTTGTGTTTGAAGGAAAGAAACGACAAAAACACGCTGAACTAGGTTTGCAAGAACTTAAAGAAAACGTCGACACATTGATCGTGATTCCAAACCAAAAGCTACTTGCGATTTCTGGAGACAAGACTCCACTTCTTGAAACTTTTAAAAAAGCAGATGAAGTTCTTTTGCAAGCGGTCAAAGGAATTTCTGATCTGATTAATATTCGCGGCCTGATCAATTTGGATTTTGCCGACATCCGCACAGTGATGCAGGCTAAGGGTATGGCACTGATGGGAACTGGATTTGCCAAAGGTGAAAATCGTGCGGTGGTTGCAGCGACGATGGCGATTTCGTCTCCGCTATTGGAAAATATCAAAATCGATGGCGCTACTGGAATTATTATCAATGTCACTGGCGGACCGGACATGAGTTTGTTCGAAGTGAACGAAGCTTCAAGTCTGATCACCGAAGCCGCTCATGAAGATGCAGAGATTATTTTTGGTGCGGTGATTGATGAGAATATGTTGGAAGAAGTTCGCGTCACGGTCATTGCTACAGGATTTTCTGATCCGGATAAAAAAATTCAGTCGATCGATACTTCTCACCGGGTCGAGGACTTTTTGACTTCTTCTTTTGGCGGATCCTCTGCTAGGGGCGGAATGATTGATTTTGGTACCCCTTCGACTTCAAATTTTGATGCGAATATCAATTCCCATGTTGAGGTTCATGCTCCGGCTGCGCCCGTGATTCCTTCTGTTCCGGCTTCGCAGGTGCATGAAGCTGCCATCGATTCTTCAGCGCCGACCCCATACGATCAAACCGAGAGCATGTTGTCTTCTCGGGACTTGTTAATTGCAAAGGCGAAGGCTTTTAAAGAGTCCGCGGATATCAAACAAAGACATCAGCAGCCCGAGCAGCTAACTATGAACGTTGAAACTAACGAGCAGCAATCTTTGGAAGAGGCTCGTCGCATGGCTCGCGAGGTTTTAAGTTCTCCGTTTACGGCTCAGAATTTTGAGGTTCCCGCCTTTATTCGACGCCGTCAGCAGCAAGAGCGCGGCCAATAAGCAGAATCTTTTTGCAGGATTTTATCCGACGTTCGTCAGAATAAAATTTTTTGACCCTGGAAGGTTTACGACGGTAGCTTGGTGGGATGAAAAGCTATTTTGTTTCGGATATTCACTTAAACAGTTTGAACGAGCGCAATGCCAATGTCTTTTATCGATTTTTAAATGGCGTATTGGAAGAAAGCTCACAGGTAAGTCATCTTTTTTTGCTGGGTGATATTTTTGACTTTTGGGTGGGTGATGCCGCTTTTTATAAAAAACTTTATGGACCCTTAATTGAGCTGATCGCGAAAATTAAAAATGCGGGCGTTCAAGTGATTTATTTCGAGGGCAACCACGACGTACACGTCAAAAGATTTTGGGAGAAAGACTTAAATATTCCCTGCTTTGTCGATGCTCAGTATTTTGAAATTGGGGGTCGCGTTCTTCGTCTAGAGCATGGGGACGAAATCAATCCATTGGATGTGACGTACAGAAAGTATCGAGATTTTATTCGCACTCCAAAAATGGAAAAGCTAGCTTATCTTTTGCCGGGCAAAATGCTTTTTGATATTGGACAGGTCGCCAGCCGGTGGAGCCGCCAAAAAAGTTCGGTAAAAAGGGCCAGCAAAGAAGACCAGTTCCGCAAGATGATTCACGAATACGCGCAGAAAAAATATTCCGAAAAGCCTTTTGATTTGATCATTACGGGGCACATGCATGTCGACGATCGCTTTGAATTTAGCGAGGCCGGTAAGAAAATCGAATCCATTAATCTAGGCAGTTGGTACACCCAACCCAAAGCTCTACAATTGGTCGAAGGCCAGGCGCAGGCAAAGTTTATTCTACTGGAGTAGCCAGAACAAGTTCTGGGGAAATTTGCAAATCGTTAATTTCTTTTCGGATTTCTGCAATCCTGAACACGATCAGTTGGCGATCATTCTTCAAAAGGGCATTTATTTTTTCTAAATCTGCCTTCAACTTCTGATCCCAGATCCAAATTTCATTCAGCGACGATAATGTTTGAGATCGGATTGCCGCAAAGATTGAAAGCCCCGGTAGGGCCGGCGGATTGATTTCAAAATGATCGGCAAAGGCCGTATTATCTTTCGTTGGTGGATTTGCACCCAAAGTCCTGAAACAATCTAGCAGATGCTGTCTACGGCGATTTAAAATTTCCAATTTATTTTCAATTTTCGCGATACGTGAAACCGCCAATTCGAACTGTTGAATCATTTCATCGTGATCAATGGCCAACAAGGTGAACTTCAACCGATTTCCGGTCGGAACATTTCGAACTAAAGGGATTGAAAAATTAATCCGCTCAAAAGACAACGGCCTGACCACATTGGCCGCCATCTGAGCGCTTGCGCAAAATCCAAAACTTAAAACCAGAAGAACATAAGTGAAACGGGAAACCAGCATCGTTTAACTCCATTAAAAATCAAACGAATGCTACCACAGAAAAAACCCACACAAGGGGTGAAATTTGCAAGTGATCGTCAATGAACGCTAAATGAAAGCGAATAGTAATACCAATTTTCCATTAAATAATTCCCAGATCTGTCCACTTGGACTCAAGACAACATTCAGGGAATTATTTAATGGAATTGGTATAATCTGGTCTTAGGATGCTGATGAATGAGGGGTGAACCCGGGGTTTTGTCCCCACCCGATGGTTACGATCTCAATCAAATTTATTTAATTTCCTTGTGCGCCGATCTTGCGCGCCAATCTTGTGTGAGGTTTTGTGAAAAAAACCGCTGTATAGGCTTCTGACACTGTTTTTTTTCTGCAAAAATGGTAGAGCTTCAGACTTCGAAGGAGAACCTATGAAAAATTTTTTTAAAAAACTAAGGTCACTGGCAGGTTTAGTGGTTGGCTCACTACTTCTGGTGAGCTTAAAAGTGTCGGCCCAGCCGGTGACCGAAGTTCGCGGCGCCAAAGGTGCCGAGGCCGCTTTGAGTTTCATCCACAATCCAAATTCAGAATACTTGGTCAGATTTTTCTATAATTTCTTTAACACAACGGACACATGGTTTGCGGGTCGCCACAGTTTTGATACCAGTCCTGTAAACCCCATAGTTGGACTGATGGCCCCAATGGGTCACTATTTAAATGCGTTGATGGAAGGACAGGATTTAAAATCACCAGTCAGCCGCTTAAATTACGACAATCTCACTAAAGAAGTAGATAAATATACTGCGGCGCTGTTAGGTTTACCTCGGACCTTACGTCCAGTAAGCCTGCCTAGTCATGTAGTGGAGTGGTACGAAACTTTTCGGCTGCTTGAAGATATTTTGCCGAAGTTCCAATCCAAAAGTGGTTCTCCGGATGGGGATCTATCGGATTTTGCCCGACGGTCCTTG
>JANYDD010000089.1 GCA_025359945.1 Bdellovibrio sp.
TTTGGAATACAAGAAATTCAAAAAAATTGTAGATAAAATTATCGATCCAATTATCTAAAGAAAAAATTGAAATCGCTAAAAAATCATTAAATTCAACTGCTTAAACTGGTTTTAAAGCTCAATTGTGAAAGAGATCTATTAAAAACCACTTCTCGCGTTTCGCACCGGCGTTACTGCGAATTAAAAAACTGGCACTAATACCGGAATCTTTTTAGGACTCCAAAGAACGCAAGACTGTCAAAAACTTTTTCCAAACGTCATCGAACGGTTCTTCGCCAGTTGTTAGCTCAACCGAACCCCATGCCTTTTTTAAAACGGCTAATTCAAACTCTTGAGCGGTTGCCAAGAACGATTCAGGGATTGGAGTCTTGCGGTTTTCAAAAGTTTTTTGAATGGCCTTGCGAAGCAATTTCTTGTCTCTGATTTTTCCAAAGATGAGCTGCATATCGTAGATGTCTTTTGATCGGGAGTTATTGCTGCCACGAGAAAACAAGGCTTCCATTTTTTCGGCAAAGATAAACTCAAACGGATAGATCGACCAAGTGACAGGCGCTTCGCTCGCAAGAATGGAGGGCATGGATTGTTTTTCTGGCACCGAATCCAGAGCGTCGCCAAATCCCACATCAATGCGAATTCGGGAGAACTTTTTAATTTTGGGATCTTTGGCCGATGGAGTTTTTCCGATAGTGAAAGCTGCGTTGAAAGTGTAGCCACCATACGGCCCTTGATTTACGAGATCGCTGGTCTTGACGTCGCCGAACCAAAGCCCATCCCCCAGATTTTGAGACAAAGCTTCTTCCACAAGGTCAGGGACTTGTTTACGCGAAAGGCTGATAGCAAGAGCGTCCACATCACGAGTGAAGCGATCTGAATTGACAGTTTTAAGCAAAACAAAACCGCCCTTGAAAACAAAATGCTTTGATAGTTTTTTGTGAATCTCTACGCGGGCGATCACACGCTCCAAGGCCAAAATCATGCGAAGGTCATTCACCGAAAGAGTTTTCGAAGCTTTGGCAAGTTTGTTCAGTTCCAGTTGAATCTTATCTGGGGAAATCATCTTGCTCACGCCATCGCCTCTAAGTACGGGAGTATGCGGTGAACGACTTTCATTTTTTTTGCCATATCGAGCACTTTAGAAGACGTCGTTAATTTTTTTCTAACGGCTTCTCGCAGCGCTTCAATAGGGACGGTGCTGCCGATCATATTTTTATAGCGGAAAGATTCAACGAGAGTGCGTTCAATGGACGTGATGGTGTATCCGTCTTTTTTTTCAATCCCGATGTTCCATTGGGGATCGCTTTGGCGCAAAACGTTTAGACTTGAAATTTGAGTTCGTTTTGTTGCAGGCACTGTGATCCACGTTTTACGTGGAATGACATCAGTAAGTCCATACACCGATAGTGCGGAGACCAAACAAATTGCCGAAGGCTGACCCACAACAAGAGTTGCCGCTTTGAATTGATTTACTTCATTATATTCAACGCTCGTAGGCATATAGACGCCCTTAGCGACTGTGTAACATTGTTCGTCGGCGACAAGTTGTCTGACTGCTCGCAAATTGAGTCCAGAGGCCAAGGCTTGTTTATAGGTAAATGGCCCTTTCTGAAGGGCTTTTGGTAGCTTTGTCATTATGGTATAAATGCTGACATTTTTTTAAAAAATAGTCAACTTTTATACGGACCACCTTAAAGGAATGGGGCTTATTAAGACAGAATAAACTGGATAGACCGTTACTACTCAAGTTTTTCTGCAAACTCCCGATAAGCCAAGTGCGTATAAGCGTTGATCTTTTGAGAGGAACGCGGCACAAGAGCTATCCAAGGAGTTTATGGCAAAAGGCAGAAGTACCATTCAGGGCATTTATCCAATGTGGCGAGCTGGGAAGAAGTTTGATTCCTTGCGGGTCGCCGTTCGTCCTCCGAATGGTGCGCAAGTGCAAATTAGCTCCAAAGTTCAACCCACCTTAAAACAGATCAATGAGTATCTTCGTGCTCACAAATTGAAAAAGGCCGCAGCGAATCAGGATAATCATTTTCAAGCGTAGAAGCACCGTTTGTATGAAGAGCTGAAAGATTAATACGCTCTGCCGAAATACAAGATTCAAGAGAAGCTCGATCTCAAGAGCAAAGAGTTTAACTTTGAGGACAACCTGGATGAGTTCGTTGCCGTCAAAAGTACCCACAGTATTCCGTTTGCCTACAAAGGCTGGATGCGGCGATTCTGGATGCCGTTTTTTCTTGGTCATGGATGCAACCATCCTAAGGATATCAAAAACTTCAAAGCGAAAGCCCGCACTTATGTGATGATGGCCAAGACCCTGAGCGGAAAGAAATATTCGCACAACACGTATAGCTCAATCACGACACCGTTTAATGAATATATGCGGTTCCTTTTGGATTCGGGCTACATTGGTCAAGACGACTTTTATACTCTCGATATCAAAATGACCCTTGAACAGAAGAAACAAGCCCGTCGCCGCGGTGAGGATGTGACGGGTGTCCGCACGAAAGAGACCTACACTGAGGACGAGTTGAATGACATCAAGGATGCTATCGACAAGACTTACAAAGATAATCTGGAGATGAAAAAGAAAGCCTATGCGATTTTCTTCGGAGTATGCACGGGCCTCCGTCGTGGGAACTTACTGGGCTTGAATGCGGAATGTTTGCACCCCGACGACGACGTGCCGAACTTTGATTTGCAAGGACAATATCGTTTCTGGCTGGAGCCGTGGGGAAAAAGGTGCTCTCGTTTTTGAGGACGCAACTAAGACAACTTCAGGCGAACGAATCCAGTTACCAATGGTTCAGCCGTCACCCAAGATATTGGTGGATGTCGCTCGTTTCCTCAAAAAAAACATTGCCCCGAAAGATCGGTTGCTTGATTGCCATCCTGACACCGTTATGAAGTGGTGGCGACAGATTGCTAAAGATTGCGATTTCAAGTTTCTGCACCCGCTTGCATGGAAGCATAGCTATGCGACCATCGGTGCGCTCCATCTGCATGATTGGTATTTGGGGAATCCATATCTCCTGCAGAAGTGCTGTTTGCACAGTTCATTCAGGACGACCGAAAAGTACATCAATCAAGTCTCGAATCAGTTTTTGAAGGCTTTTGCTAAGAAATAACTTTGAATGAGGCTTTGAGTTTTGCCCGCTCTTTTTCGGCTCGCATAGCGCGGGCTCGCTCTTCCGAAGCTTTATGACCGGCTTGAACTTCAGGGCTGTCTTGAGCTTCCATCATAGGGATAGCCCACTTCAGGGAATCAGAAACATTTGCGTATTTGGGATTTACTTTCCCTTTGAAGAAGGGAACAACTTTAGGATCGCTATTCATGCGATCGTCGATTCAGAACTCAAATTTTCTAATTTAAAAAAAGAAAATTGGAGCGGGAGACGGGACTCAAACCCGCGACCTCTGCCTTGGCAAGGCAGCGCTCTATCAACTGAGCTACTCCCGCGCTTGAAAGCGCAGCTTTTGCCACTTAGCCAGTTTTGGCTTTTTGAGATGCCGATTTTCTCAAAGTGACTATTCTCTAAACTCATAAAATCTCTAACCAAACTCTCCCTTAGTCTACCAATCAAAAAGTGATAGACCGTCTCCTTGGCAAGGCAGCGCTCTATCAACTGAGCTACTCCCGCGCTGTTGAATGTGACTGAATTATTCATGACTTAACTAATTTTAAGTGCTGAAGTCAACAGATGATGAACTTGGAAAATATCTCGCTTAAAAAATGGGCTGCGCAGATCTTGAAGAAGGCTTCGCGAATATTTTTGTTTATTTTCTTAGGTTGTAGTTTTCTGGTTTTTGGAATGTGGGTCGGGATGCAAAATTTAAAACCGACCGAGTCTTCGCCTTTCAAGAAATTTTCGCAAGATCACTTTTTTTTGATTTTAGAAACAGACTGAAATACTCCCAACCTGAAATTAGGCTTAGACTAGCACTTATCCACAGTAAAAAATATCCGACCTCGGCCATCAAAAAATAGGGCGATAGGTTTAACGTTACCGTTCTATTGGCAAAAGAAATTTGATCAAAAATCATCGGCCACGTGAAGTTCTCGCGGGTAACCGCCATCATCGTCGGAATCCCAATCATCTGAAACGCGGTTTTCCATTTGCCCGTCGCTTTGGCGTCAATAATAAAATTTTGACTGGCCGCAAAGGCTCGAACTCCACCAATAATATGGTCACGAGAAAGAATAACGATGACTAAAACCGGATCAATTTTTTGAAACGACAGAAAAAAAACTAGCAAACTGGTCACTAAAACTTTGTCCGCGACGGGATCAAAAAGTTTTCCCATATCACTGGTCACTTGCCATTTTCTGGCCAAAGCTCCGTCCCAGTAGTCGGTTAACGAAGCCAACACAAAAAGGAAAGCCGCTAGATATCTTTTTTGTGTCGTTTCCTGCCAGAGCAGGATAAGAAGAAATGGAACAACTGCCATCCGTGCCATGGTTAAAATTAATGGGATCGCTTTTTTGTAAGCGGAGGGAATGGTTCTCATCGGCGCGCAAGCCTTTGCGCAATGACTATAAAAGTGACCATAAAGTATTATCACAGTGGAAAGTCAGACGTGGCAAGGTTTAGTGATAGTTTAGTTAAAGTCCCAAAGTGGATGTTCGATTCTTAGGAGCCCTGATTATGTTTCAGTATCAAACGTTTGAATTGAAGAAAACACCGCGCATTTTCCGCTCGTATCTGAAACAGCCTTTAAAGCATGTGCAACTTCAACTCGACGGCTTGCAGTTTCTTCCTCTGTATGACCTTTCGTTTGCGGGATTTGTGGGGCCGTCGCACCCTCAATTTCACAAAATGAAAAAGGGTGTGGCTAAAACATTTAATTTAAAAATGGAGATTGTCGAAGAAAAGACCCAATTTAAAGCCGTTTTTTTTGGCGAAAAAGACGGGCAAGTTTTCTTTTTCATTGATCCCTTGGAAAAAGAAAAAAGAATTTTTTTAAACCAAGTCGTCAAAGATTATCTGATTCAATTTAATTTAGCCGACGTTTCCCCATTTAGCGTAAATCCGGAAACTCTTCACCACTTCCACGGGCCCTTCGAGACGGATTTTGTAATTCTTAAAAATAATCGGTTTATTATCGCTTATGATGGCATTATTTTTAGGGGCGGCCCTGATGGTGTGCATATTTTTCCGTCGGTATTTTATTTAAACTCGAATGAATTCTACGAAGACGCCTGGTTACCGCACAAAAAAAGTCATCCGATTTCGCTGGGCCAAAGCTGGCGCGAGAGGGTTTTAAAGCTGGTCGAAAAGCTTCCCATTGAATCCACACGAAAAGACGATCTTAAAATCAAAGTGGGGCAGCTGTGAAAGTGTTTTCAACCCAACACCGAGTGCAGTTTTATGAAACTGATTTGATGGGGATTGTTCACCATTCAAATTACCTTCGTTTTTACGAGGAAGCCCGGGTCCAATGGGCGAACGAAAAGGGCTTGATTGTTTTTGATCGCAAGGCTTCGGCGTTTCATTTTGCCGTACTAGAAACTTTTGTTCGGCACGTGAAGCCCAGCTACTTTGGGGATTTGTTGGTTTGCGAAGTGCAATCTAAAATCGAAGGGGTTCGATTGATCTTTCAGTACCGCTTGACCTGCCCCGCCCGAAAAAACGAAATTATTTCTGTTGGCAAGACGGTTCACGTGCCCTTAAATGAGGACTTAAAATTAGTTCGACCCACTCAAAGTATGAAAAATATAATGGAGAAAGAATTATGGACAGAAATCTGGCTTTAGAATTTGTTCGAATCACCGAGGCCGCGGCCTTAGCTTCAGCAAAATTAATGGGCCGAGGCGATGAAAAAGCCGCAGATCAAGCCGCCGTCGACGCCATGAGAAAGGCTTTTGATTCCGTCCGAATTAACGGCACTGTGGTGATCGGCGAGGGCGAACGCGACGAAGCGCCGATGCTCTTTATTGGGGAAAAGGTCGGGATGAAAACCGAAGACTCGCCATTTGTGGATATTGCATTAGATCCCTTAGAGGGCACCACGATTTGCGCCAAGGGCGGGGTGGGCGCTATCTCTGTGATTGCCGTAGCCGAACAAGGCGGGTTCTTGCACGCGCCCGATACTTACATGGACAAAATCGCATGTGGTCCCGGCGCAAAAGGGGTAATCGATTTGGATCTTTCACCCAAAGAAAATATTTTTCGGGTCGCCGAGGCTTTGCGCAAACCCGTTGAAGATATGGTTGTTGTGATTTTGGATCGCGAGCGTCACGCGGATTTGATCGCAGCGGTTCGAAAAACCGGAGCTCGAATCCAGTTGATCGGGGATGGCGATGTGTCTGCGGCGGTGGCCGCAAGCTGGCCCGATTCTGGAATTGATCTTTTGCTGGGGACAGGTGGCGCCCCCGAAGGCGTTATTTCCGCAGCGGCCATGCAATGTTTGGGCGGAGATTTTCAAGGGCGTCTGATGTTTCGAAACCAAAACGAACGCGGTCGCGCAGAAAAAATGGGCCTAAAAGATTTGGATCGCAAACGAAACTTGCAAGATTTAGCCAATGGATCTGTCATGTTTTGTGCTACTGGCGTGACGGATGGGCCTTTTTTAAAAGGCGTCAAAGTTTATCCTGGGCGAAGGGCTTCAACTCATTCAGTGGTGATGCGTTCAAAAACAAAAACCATCAGAACCATTGAAGCTCAGCACGATCTGAATTCTAAACCTACGATGGGCGCATGGCTGTAAACGGAATTTGTTTTCAGTGCCAAAAGGAATTTCAGTCATCGCACGAAATCGGACGAAAAGATGAATGTCCCCAATGCCATTCGGATTTAAGAGTTTGCAAGAACTGTCAGTTTTACTCGCAGCAAAGTCACTTTGATTGTGCCGAGCCCCAGGCCGAATGGGTTAAAGAAAAGGATCGCGCCAATTTTTGTGATTATTTTCAGGTTCACATTGGCGCAAAAAATCAGCAGAATCAAAAGCAGGATCTATTGGCTGCTGCCGAAGCGCTGTTTCGGAAAAAATAAAAGGAATTTTTAAAATATGGCCCAAGCTCAAATCACCGAAGTCTTCTCGTGCTCACCCTTAGAACTTTTTAAAATTGTGACCGACTATTCAAAGTATCCCGAATTTTTACAGGAAGTAAAATCTTGCGAGGTTCTAAGAACCGAAGGTTCAAGAAAGTTAGTCGAATACCAAGTTTCGGTAATGAAGAATTTCAAATATAATTTGTGGATGACCGAAGTCGAACCTTCGGGGGTCAATTGGGAGTTTGCATCTGGCGATTTATTTAAGACCAGCCTCGGATCGTGGAAACTGCAGGACGAGCCCGGTGGAAAATGTCGCGCGACCTATTCCGTCGAAGCGACTTTTAATATGTTTGTTCCCGGTCCCTTGGCAAAAGCCTTGGTCAGCGTGAATTTGCCTAGTATGATTTCGGCCTACCATAAAAGGGTGAAAGAACTTTACGGAAAGTAGTTTTTGATCATGAGTTTTACGACCAAAAATCCAGCCACTGGCCAAATCCTAAAATCGTGGGAATATTTTTCTGATGTGGAAATTTTAAAAAAAACGCTTTTGGTCCGACAACAGTTCGAAGGATTTAAATCGGTCACGATGACTGAACGCAGTCAAATTTTAATGGTGCTAGCGCAGGCTTTACGAGATTCGCGGGATGATCTGGCACGATCGATGGCCAATGAAATGGGAAAGCCTATTTCTCAAGGGTTATTAGAAATCGAAAAATGTGCCAAGACCTGCGAAGTCTATGCTGATTTGGGCCCCACCTGGTTAGAACAAAATTTTAGCGAAAAATCTGCTGGATCTAGGGTGCTGAAGCAACCCCTGGGTTTGCTTTTGGGAATTATGCCATGGAATTTTCCTTTGTGGCAGATTCTTCGTTTTATGATCCCGCAGTTTATTGTTGGCAATGGGGTATTGATAAAGCCATCGGATATTGTTTCCGAAACCAGCGAAAAATTAGAAAAAATTATTGTCTCGACGGTTCCAGAATTCCCGTATGCGAATATTCGCTGTTCGCATGCTCAAGCTGAAAAGCTGATGGCTGAACGTTGGGTTCGCGGGGTCAGCTTGACCGGAAGTGTTCGTGCGGGTTCTAGAATTGCCCAGATCGCCGGGCAAAATATTAAAAAAGTCGTTTTAGAATTAGGCGGAAGCGACCCCTATTTGGTACTCGAAGACGCCGAGGTCAAGTGGGCTGCAGCCCGGTGTGCGGCCTCGCGTCTGCAGAATAACGGTCAGTCGTGTGGGGCCGCCAAACGATTTATTATCCACGAAAAAATTTATGACCAATTCAAAGAATTATTTTTGAAAGAACTTCAGTCATTTAAAAGTGGTGATCCTCTTTTGCGCGAAACCAAGCGGGGTCCCCTGGCCAGTGATCGATTTAAAGTACCGATGTCTCAGCAAATTAAATCATTGCAAGAAAATTTAGGGTTTACGTGGGCGATGGGCTCTGAAAGCGAAATTCAGAATTCCACTGCCGCTTTTTTCCCGATTTGTGTTTTAGAAGCATCCTCGTCGTGGTCCCCTGGGTTTATATGGAAAGAAGAAATTTTTGGTCCTGTCGCGTGTCTTTGGAAAGTTAAAAATTTTGAGGAGGGCTTGCAGATTTGCCAGAACTCGGAATTTGGTTTGGGTTCGGCGATTTTTTCCAAAGACGAAAACAGGGTCCAGCAATTTGTTTCTGCCACTGTCAGCGGTCTTGTGGCCATCAACGATTTGGTTCAGTCGGACCCGCATCATCCCTTTGGCGGGTCGTTTCACTCGGGATTTGGGCGCGAGTTAGGTCCGCAAGGTTTGTTTGAATTTACTCATTTTAAAGCTGTCCTTGACCCCCAGAAAAAAGTAGGGCTTTGAGATTAATTTATGAAACACACTTGGTGCGCCCTTGAGCACCGCTTTTATAAAAATTTAAAATCTTTTAAAAATCTCCACAATGGATCTGTTTACCTGCTGGTTTCAGGTGGTCTGGATTCAATGGTTCTGTGGAGACTATTCGAAACTTTTGCACCGATTTTAAAATTTGATTTTAGAGTAATTCATTTTCACCATGGTCCGTTTTCGAACAAAAAGTTTCGCGATCGAGCTCAAAAGTTAGTGCAGGTTTTAGGGAAAGAAAAAAAAAATAAAGTTAAGGTCTTTACGGCAAAGAAAAATTTAAAATCCGAAGGTGACTTTCGTCAGTTCCGCTTAAGCCGATTGCAGCAAATAAGCATTCAAGAATCTGAAGCGCTTTTTGTGTCCGGCCACCACGAGCAGGATTTACTCGAAACACGACTTCATCGCGTGTTTCGGGGAACTAGTCCCGCCGGTTTACAATCGATGACTATCGATCAGTCTCCTTATTTTCGACCTCTTTTATACGAAAACCATGCGGATATTTTAAATTTTGCTACTAAAAATCGTGTGCGTTTTGTTTCGGATCCGACCAATAAAAATCAGAAATATTTTAGAAATTGGATTCGACATCAATTTCTGCCCGCGCTGGAAAAACGAAATCCCGGAAGTCAAAAAAATCTGAATTCATTTTTTGAAAAGGTTGTTGAACTGTCGAAAGATTTTCTTTCGTCCCCGCCAGAAAATCAGCCGAAGCAGATCTTGCAGTTAAAAGATCTTCAAAATTTGGATGTTGGTAGACAGAAAAAAATAATTCATGAATTTCTAAAGTTGCAAGTGGTCGCCAACAGTTTGCAAGGGCCAATTGGGGCTCAGATCAATCAGGTTAACGGTTCGCATGTTTTGGAAGTTCTTAAGCGATTGAGTTCCGCGCGAAAAAAACAACGCTTTAGTCTAGTCGGTCTTCATTGGCAGCTTAACGCAAAGCAGTTGTTGGTCTGTAAAAAGCCTCTGTAGATTCCATCGACGTTTGTGTCTGTCACCCAAGAGTGTTAGTGTCAGAATTAGACGGAAGTTGCTTCCAAGGAGTGTGCTCTCATGAAATCGGCGCAAAAATCTTTAGCATTAATGTTTTTTATTTTGGTCTTGGGAATTTTTTTGATTCAGGCGTATTACGCCAAACAAGAAAAAACAATTTTGAATTTTAATTATTCAAAGTTCGCCGAAAGTTTAAAAGCTGGTGAAATTCAATCAGTCACTTTTAAAATCGACACGTCTGAGATCGAAGGAGTGATCAAGCCCGAGTTTGAAAAAAAATTCGAGGGTAAATCTTTTTCGATCGTTGGAAATACTGGTGACGAGGGTTACAAACTGGTCACCAGCCACGGGATGACGCCAAATTACGTGCGAAGTGATAGCAATTCATCGATTCAATCTTTTTTAGTCAATTGGCTTCCGGTCCTTTTAATTTTGGGAATGTTTGTTTTTATCATGAGACAAATTCAAGTGGGTGGGGGCAAGGCCATGTCGTTCGGGAAGAGCCGCGCCAAGCTTCTGACTGAATCTAAAAATAGAATCACGTTCAAAGAAGTTGCTGGAGTCGAAGAGGCCAAAGACGAGTTGCAAGAGATCGTTTATTTTTTAAAGGACCCCAAGAAGTTTACAAAATTGGGCGGTCGAATTCCTAAAGGTGTTTTGTTGTTGGGGCCTCCGGGTACAGGGAAAACTTTGTTGGCCAGGGCCGTTGCTGGCGAGGCCGGTGTTCCGTTCTTTACAATTTCTGGTTCAGACTTTGTCGAGATGTTTGTCGGCGTTGGTGCCAGCCGGGTCCGAGATCTGTTCGAACAAGGTAAAAAAAGTGCCCCGTGTTTAATTTTTATTGATGAAATCGATGCGGTCGGAAGACATCGTGGTGCCGGCATGGGCGGTGGTCATGACGAGCGTGAACAAACTTTAAATCAGTTACTCGTCGAGATGGATGGCTTTGAAAGCAATGACGGTGTTATTTTAATCGCGGCTACAAATCGTCCCGATGTTTTGGATCCAGCTTTACTTCGACCTGGTCGATTCGATCGCCGAGTTGTGGTGCACAAGCCGGATTTAAAGGGTCGTCATCAGATTTTAGAAGTTCACGTGCGAAAAACACCGTTGGGTCCAAACGTAGACCTAGAAAGAATCGCCCGGGGAACACCAGGATTTTCTGGTGCCGACTTGGAAAATTTGGTCAACGAAGCTGCTCTTGTTGCAGCTCGTGCTGATAAAAAATATTTAGAGATGGAAGATTTTGAAAAGGCCAAAGATAAAGTGCTGATGGGTTCGGAAAGAAAATCGATGGTGATCGATGAAGAAGATCGCAAGATCACAGCCTATCACGAGGCCGGACATACATTGGTTGGAAAAAAACTGGCCGGAATTGATCCCATCCATAAAGTGACGATCATTCCGCGGGGAATGGCGCTGGGCCTGACGCAGACTTTGCCCGAAAAAGACAATTTAAATCTGACCAAGAGCAAAGCAAAAAATATGATTTCGTTTTTATTCGGCGGTCGTGCGGCTGAAGCTTTGATTTTTGGCGATATCACTACCGGTGCCGGAAACGATATCGAGCGCGCCACTGAGATCGCCCGACGAATGGTCTGCGAATGGGGAATGAGCGAAAAACTTGGACCTTTGTCGTACGAAAAATCCGAAGGCCCAGTTTTCTTAGGCATGCAGTATGGAAATAAAACGCGCGAATATTCAGACTCAAAGGCGCAGGAAATTGATCAAGAAGTTTATCTTTTAATCGACGAGGGGTACAAGATTGCGGCCAAAATTTTAGTGGATCATCGACCGGCTTTAGAGCGTTTGGCGCAAGCCTTGCTAGAGTTTGAAACCATCGATGCCAACGAGGTGGAAATGCTTGTCAATGGCGCCGAAATTTCAGAGCTTCGAAAAGTGAGGGTGAATAACAAACCTCCGGGAAATGGCGGAATCCTTTCACCAGTTGCTGCGACCACGGCAGTGCCGGGTGTGGTGATTGACCCCAAACCCGCGACTTCTTAATACGCGCTTAACCATGTTTCAAACGATCACCGAGAACTTTTTATTTATAGTAAAGCATCTGCGTTTCCAGGACGTTCTGGATTTGCTTTTGGTATGGGCTGTAGTTTTTCGCGTGCTGGTTTTAATTAGAAAAACCGGAACGATTCAAATGCTTTCAGGATTGGGTGTTTTAGCGATCGCCTATATTTTTAGTATTTGGTTTGAGTTTTTTACTTTCAATTGGATTTTAGAAAAGTTTTTCACCAATTTGTTTGTGATTGTGGTGGTGCTGTTCCAGGGTGAGATCCGCAGGGCGCTAGCGCAGATTGGATCAAATCCGTTTTTCTCGGATATTTCTGCTGTTCAAGAAACGCACGTGATCGAAGAGATTTTAAAAGCGATTTATGGATTGGCTCAAAGGGGTTACGGCGCGCTGGTGGTGATCGAGCGCGAGATTATGGTGGATTATCACATTGAGTTCGGCACCGAGATGGAATCAAAAGTTTCTGCCGAGGTCTTGAGTTCTATTTTTCTTCCAGGAAGTCCAATCCATGACGGAGCCGTGCTGATCAGAGGAGGTCGAATTCATTCGGCAGGAAATTTTCTGCCGTTAAGTAAAAATCCCGCCTTGGATAAAAATTTAGGGACCAGGCACCGAGCCGCCATCGGTCTGACAGAAGAGACCGATTCTTTTGTGATCATCGTCAGCGAAGAAAATAAAACTGTTGGAGTGGTTCAAGGGGGGCACTTGGCGCCATCGCACGAGATGAGCGCTTTAAGAAAAATGCTTTATGAAATTTATGGTTTGAAGTACAAGACCCCAGAAGTTTAATCAGGGGACTAAAAGAAAGTTTTGGGATTTTTTTATTATGTCGAAAACATTTCCGCGATTAGCGAAAGATTTTTTAACTCAGAATTTGAGTTACAAACTAGTGTCACTATTTATTGCCATGGTTTTATGGATGACGATTTTGGGTCGTCGAGATTTTATTGTGAATAAGGAATTTGAACTAGAAATTGTTTCGGCGCCGCACATTCAGGTGCAGGCTTTGTCAGCAAATAAAGTAAACGTGAAAGTGACGGGCTCGAAAAACTCACTTCGTCAGTTTGTTGATCGAGGAGCTTCGACGGTGGTGGTCGTGGATTTGTCATCAAAAGAAGATGGCAATTATGATATTGAAATTCCGATTCAAAAATTTGATTTGCCTTTTGGAGTAAAAGTTCTTCAAGTGCGTCCGAATCAAATTCATGTCAAGTTGGTTCGGCGATGACCAGTCTTCCAAAAAATACTAAATTGTTTGGCACCGATGGGATTCGTGGCACCGCCAATCTTTACCCTATGACACCGGAGATGGTGGTACGCATCGGGCAATCGATTGGATATCTATTACAGCAAAAAGAAATGGCGGCGGGTCAAACTGTTCGTAAAGTTGTGATCGGAAAAGACACTAGGCTATCTGGGTATATGGTCGAGCAAGCTTTGTCGTCGGGCCTAAATAGTATGGGAGTTCAAGTGCAGTTGGTGGGGCCACTTCCGACTCCGGGCATTGGTTTTTTAACTAGAAATATGAGGGCGCAAGCGGGGATCGTGATCTCGGCCTCGCACAACGCCTACCAAGACAATGGAATTAAAATTTTTGGTGCTGATGGATACAAAATTACAGATGAAGAAGAACGCGAAATTGAACGACTAGTTTTAACCGAGAATTTGGAACAGTTGCTTCCGCCATCAGCGCAAATGGGACGCACAAAAAGAATCGAAGATGCTCAAGGGCGATATATTGTTTACGTTAAAAATTCTTTTCCGCTGGAATACACATTGGATGGATTAAGGATTGTTTTAGATACCGCGCATGGGGCTTCGTACAAAGTGGCACCCGCTGTGTTTGAAGAATTAGGGGCTGAAGTTGTGCATTTGGGAAATCAGCCTAACGGAACAAATATCAACGACAAGGCTGGTGCTTTGTATCCTGCAAAAGTTTCAGAAGCTGTTTTAGAGTTTCGTGCTGATGTGGGCATCAGTTTAGACGGCGATGCTGATCGCGTGGTGATGGTCGATGAAAAAGGTGTGTTGATCAATGGTGATCATATTTTAGGAATTTGCGCGCTTCATATGAAAAAAAATGGAACGCTTAAACAAAATACTCTAGTGGCTACGCAAATGAGTAACTTTGGCTTGGATAAACGAATGCTTCAGGCTGGCATACGAGTCATTCGCACAGGTGTGGGCGACAAACAGGTCGTCGAAGAAATGCGAAAGCACGGGTACAATTTAGGTGGTGAGCAGTCGGGACATATTATTTTCAGAGATCACTCCACGACTGGCGACGGGTTGATTGCTTCCTTAAGTGTTTTGGCGGTGATGAAGCAAACTGGTGTAAAGATGAGTGAGTTGAATCGAATTATTGACGACGTTCCCCAGGTGCTGATCAATTGTCGCGTGAAAAAGAAACAAGATTTAGATCTAATACCTGGATATTCCCAGCGCCTAGAAAAAATGAACGAAGAATTGAAAGGCGAGGGCCGGGTGTTCGTGCGATTTTCCGGCACCGAACCAGTTCTTCGAATTTTGGTCGAAGGGCCTGATTCAAGGCGGATAGCTTCGATGGCCCAAGAGATGGCCGAATTTCTGACGGAGAATCTGTGAAACTAGGGGTGAATATTGATCATGCTGCGACCTTACGGCAGCTTCGCCAAGGCACGACTAGTTACCCTAATTTGGTGGAACTGGTTAAAAAAATAAAAAAATCTGGCGGCGATCAAATCACGATTCATTTGCGTGAAGATCGCCGCCACATTCAAGATCAAGATGTCAAAGTTTTGTGCGCACGAAAAATTTTGCCGATCAATTTAGAAATGGCAGCGACAGAAGAAATGGTTTCCATAGCTTTGAAAAATCGCCCCGCTTGGGTTTGTTTTGTTCCTGAAAAGAGAAAAGAATTAACTACAGAAGGCGGGCTAGATGTTGTTCGCAAAAAGAAATTCTTCCAGAAAAATTTAGATCGACTTTTTGCACGTGGAATTCAAGTCTCGATGTTTATCGAACCTTTAGAAATTCAAGTTTTAGCGTCAGCTCAGTTAGGTGCTTCGGCCGTTGAATTTCACACCGGGAGCTGGGTTTTGCTGAAGGGTTCGCAGCGATCAAAAGAATGGAAAAAACTGCAGCGAGCAGCAAAGCTTGCTCACCATTTAGGAATGCGAGTGCACGCTGGTCACGGACTAGATTTAATCTCGTGCCGCCAACTGATGTCTTTGCCCTTTTTAGAAGAAGTGAACATCGGCCATTCGATTATCTGCTACTCCTTAGATTGGGGAGTAGAAAACACCATCAAAAAATTCACCGAAATACTTCGGTAGAAGGGAGGCGCGAAATGTTTATTTACCCCAATTCTCGTCGAAATTGACCCGCTAACGACCTAATATGTCTCGGATTGCGATCTTGAAATCAGGCTGACGACTCGCTTATCGGCTTTTGTTTTTTGAATTTGAATTTGATATACGGTCCAGGTTTTGGGAATTCGATTTTCAAGGTTGTGGGGCCATTCAACAAAAATTGAACTTTTGGAATCTAGAAATAAATCCCAAAATCCGATATCCTCTAGATCACTTTGGTTTTCTAAGCGAAAAAAATCTAGATGATGAATTTGCTCTACTTTCAAGACGCCCTGTTTCTGGTTTCTAGATTCGGCCGATGTTTTAAGCTTTGGAATTTGGTAAGTTTGCAACAAAGAAAAAGTGGGCGACACCACCTGGTCTTTAATTCCAAAACAAACCTGTAGTAGGGTTCGGACGAATTCAGTTTTTCCCGCGGCCATTTCACCGTTGAGCAGAAAAATACTTTTTGGCACGACCAGCTTTTCAAAAGGCAATAATTCTTTTGCTAAGTCTTCGACCGTGGAAACTTCGAATTCAAGATGCATCTTTGAAAATTTCGGGATTAAGGCTTAACGACACTGAAATTTCTTGGGCCATTTTGTCGGCCAAAGACAAACTTCTCTTGTTGTTTGTGCTGTGATCTCCGATTCCTAAAAGGAAACCTTTCAATTCTTCATCCTGAATCAGCGGTGAAATTGTCAAGTGATCTGGTTGCATGCCGCCGTTGACGCTTGAAAAAAAACTATCGGTAATCTCGTTGGTGGAAACGGCGCCGTGAAAAGGTTTTTGGGTTTTGGCAACCACGCGGAAAGGGCTAGGTGAATCTAACGAAAAGGATTCAAGCGCCACATCCTTTGAAGACCCCGGCCAGTCAGGGATTTTTGATCTTTTCCAAACATAAAAAGCATTTTCTTTCTTAAGTAGAATCATGGATTCCGAAAAGTGAGCTTCCATTTCCTCAAAGACTTTTTTAATCCAGTTGTCAGACGAAGTGCCCGCTTCACCCGCTTTAGATTCATGGATCTTATCGTACGGGATCAAGCCGGTCGGCGCTTCAGAGAACGCAGAGTCCTCGCGAATTTGCGACGGTGCGATGCCTTCGGGCGACGCAAAATCTTCGTTAAAAACTATGGGCGGCTTGGGTTCACTGCCAAATTCCAGCGGGCCCGAGGGGTCATTCAGCTGATTCCAGACGGCCTGGGTCAATTCCACTTTCGCCGACACAAAAACACAGGGGAATTTCTTGCGGATTCGGGGTGGGGCCTCGCCCGAAAACACCACAAATAGAGCTCCATCCCACTCGTAAACAGGAAAGCAAGCTTCGGTCCATGCCCAAAGAGTTTTCCACTTCTTGATCAGCTCGGGCTGAAGGCCGTGGTCTTTAAAAAATTGTGCTTTCAAAATGGGATATTCCACAGTCTCTTGTATCGGAAAAATGCAAAGAAATCCTAAGAGGGCAGGCTTTGCCTTAGTTTACCTTGTTAGGGTTTCTTGATTATGCTATGAGCCATATAAATAAAACCCCTCAAAGGTCTGAAATGATTAAAAAAGTTTACTTAGACTACAATGCCACCACACCGCTGGGCCAGTCGATCGTCCAGGCCTGGGCTGACGGCTTAAACTTTTGGGGTAATCCATCCAGTATCCATTGGGCGTCTCGTCCGGTCAGAACTTTACTGCGCCAAACCAGGCAAGATCTGGCCGATCTTTTTGGCGCGTCTTCGACGGAATTTATTTTTACGGGCGGAGCTACTGAAGCTAACAACACGGTCTTTAATTCTTTGAATGAATTGAAAAGGAAAAATCATCCGTATTTTAAGAATCGAAATCAGATTTTAGTATCCAACACCGAGCACCCATCGGTTATCCAATCGGCCTCACACCTACAGGCCATGGGATGGAAAGTGGATTGGATCAAAATCAATCAAGACGGATCTATAGATTTGGCTGAAGTGCAGGAACAACTGTCAGAACAAACGGCATTGGTCAGCCTGCATATCGCTAACAACGAAACCGGAGTCGTTTACCCCATCGCAGAGCTTTCAAAAATGGTTAAAGGCGTCGGTGCGCTTTTTCACACGGACGCAGTTCAAGCCTTAGGCAAAATGGATATTCATTTACCTACGTGGGGGGTGGACCTAGCCACATTTTCAGCGCACAAATTTTATTCACTGAAAGGGTTAGGAGTTTTGTACGTGAAAAAGCAAACTCCCTTTGAACCGCTTATGTTGGGCGGATCGCAAGAACGCAAACGTCGAGGCGGCACTGAAAACACTTTCGCAGTTTGGTCATTTTCGCTGATGCTCAAAAAACTTTTAGACGATCAGCAGAACTCAAACTCCCCCCGACCCCCGTTCGAGCACCTGAAAAACCTTCGCGATCTTTTGGAACAGCAGATTGAAAAAAGAATTTCAGGAGTTCGCTGGACTGGAACTGCAATGCCAAGGCTTCCCAACACCAGTCACATGATGATCTCGGGCATCGATGGAGAATCCCTTTTGATGTCTTTGGATTTGGAGGGCTTTGCTGTCAGCACTGGGGCTGCATGTTCCAGCGGAAATCCAGAACCCAGTCCGGTCTTAATTAATATGGGATTTTCCAAACAACAGGCGCAGCAAAGCTTGCGTGTTTCTTTAGGGTATCCGACCACAAAAAGTGATATTTATTCCTTTGTTGATTCCTTGGAAAAAATTGTGGAACGCTTGCGAAAATATCAATTGAACACCATTGAAAGGGAAGTCAATGCCATCTAAGGGCCGCGTATTAATGGCCATGTCGGGCGGTGTGGATAGCTCGACCGCAGCAGCGCTTCTAAAATCTCAGGGCTATGATGTGATTGGTGCGACGATGCAAGTGTGGGATTATTCTCAGTGTGAAATCGTCGAGGGCGAAGGGACTTGTTGCTCGAGTATCGATGTTGAAGATGCTCGGGCAGTTGCGGATCTGATTGATATTCCTTTTTATGTTTTGAATTGTGAATCTCAGTTTCGCGAAAAAGTGATCGACCCTTTTGTGCAATCCTATCTACAGGGGCATACGCCACTTCCTTGTGTTGACTGCAATACCTATCTGAAATTCGATCACTTGATTCGCAAAATGGCAGAGCTTGATTGTCAGTTCTTGGCCACCGGTCATTATGCGCAAGTGGTGCCAACGCCATCGGGCGCGCTGGGTATTCAAACCAGTTCGGATCGGTGGAAAGATCAAACTTATTTTTTATTCACAATTGATCCGGCAATCCTACCGCGCTTAATTTTTCCCATCGGTCATTTGCAAAAAGATGAAGTCAGAAACTTAGCGCGCCAATTTGGGTTATCGGTGGCTAGCAAAAAAGATTCCACTGGAATTTGCTTTGTAGGCCAACAGGGCTATCAAAAATTTGTAGAAGCAGAAGTGCCTACAAATATTTTAAATCAAAAGCGCGGCGATATAAAATTATTTCCAACGGGATCAAAGCTGGGCACCCACGAAGGGATCCATCGCTTCACCTATGGTCAAAGCCGTGGCCTTGGTTTAGACCATCACGAAAAATTATTTGTGATAAAAATAGATGGCGAAAAAAATGTGGTTTGGGTAGGCGAAGAAAAATATCTGTACCGAGACTCTTTAATGGTCAAAAACTTTAAACAACTTTTACCAATGAAATCCGGTGATACCTTAAATGTTAAAATTCGTTACGCGCATGTGGGTGCAGAAGCTCGGATCGAACAAATGGGCGAAACTTGGAAGGTTCAGTTTAAAGAACCTCAGCGCGCCATTACTCCGGGACAGGCTTGCGTTTTTTATCAAGACGAAGTGCTTATGGGAGGCGGATGGATCGTGTAAACGATTACCAAATCCATACCTTTGGCTGCAAAGTGAATACCTATGATTCAGGATTGCTGGAGAAAAAACTAGACGGAAACGGCATGTCGTCATCTTTGACATCGCGGGTTCATATTTTAAATACCTGTGCGGTCACTCACGAGGCCACTAAACAAGCGCTGAAATTGTCGCGTCAGATAAAAGCGAAAGATCCTTTCAGTTTGGTTCTAGTTACCGGATGCGGGGCTCAGGTTGATACCCAATTTTTTGAAAAATCCAGTGCCGTAGATCTTGTGGTTGCCAACTCAGAAAAAGCACTGATTCCTGAAATTATTAAAAAATATTACGCCGGAGTTTTGGAACAAAAAGTTTTTAAAAGTAATATTTTTAAAAAAGATGATCTAGAGGCTGGCGGAGGAATTGAATCACATCACACACGCGCATTCCTAAAGATTCAAGACGGGTGCAATAGTTTTTGTAGCTTTTGTATTATTCCCTACGCTCGTGGCCTTTCGCGCAGTCTTCCGATTGATTATTTAGTGGAAAAAATCCGGCAATTTGAATCTCAGCAAATTAAGGAAGTGGTGTTGACCGGAATTCACATTGGTGACTACGAAGATGTATCAAATCCATCAGTGAAAAAAAACCTAGATGATTTAGTCGAAGCCGTTCTTTTAAATACTAAAATTTCAAGAGTCCGACTGACATCCTTAGAGCCCTTAGAAATTTCAGATCGCTTGCTAGAGTTTTTTAAAGACGAGCGCATGTGTCCTCACATTCATCTTTCAATACAAAGTGCTTCGACGGAAGTTTTAAAAAACATGAAGCGCAAATATTCTCGAGAAGATGTTGAAACTTGCTTGGAAAACCTTGAAACAAAAATCCCTAAAGCCTTTGTAGGGATGGATGTGATCGCCGGCTTTCCCAGCGAAACCGAAGAGCAGTTTCAAGAAACGTATGAATCCTTGCAAAAAACGTCTTGGACTAGACTTCATGTTTTTCCGTACAGTCTTCGCCCTGGGACCTTGGCCACTAAAATTAAATGCGTAGTTTCGGAAGTCCAGAAGCGGCAGCGAAGTCTTTTTTTAAGAAATCTCAGCGCAAGCCGTCTTTTGGGAAAGTTTGAAAACCAGGTGCATCAGACGAAAAAAATTCTAATTTTAAAAAATAAAGAAAGTTTAGTTGGTTTAAGTCGTGATTATTGGTCCGTTCATTTTCAGGAAAGCACACTCAATCAAACACAGTTTTTCGCCGGAGAAGAAGTCGAGCTTCCAATTGTGGCATTTGAACCTGCAGATGGCCCTAGAGGTGGAGTTTTGATTGCTTAAAGATTTAGAGACCACCATGGATTATTCTTTTCAAAATCAGTCCTTATTATTGGAAGCGATGACTCACAAAAGTACATGCGAGGATCGCGATAACGAACGGCTGGAATTTTTAGGAGATTCCGTCATCGGATTGATCGTAACAGAGTCTCTTTATCGTAATAACCCGGCCAAAGACGAAGGCGAGCTGACTCAGAAAAAAGCTTGGTTAGTCAGTCGCCAAAAATTATTTGAAGTGGCCGAAAAAATTCAGCTGCAGAACTTTCTTCGTATCGGAAAAAATGAATCATTTGCTGTGGTGTCTTTTCGCGAGCGCGTTTTGGCTAGTGCTTTTGAAGCTTTAATAGGCGCTCTTTTTTTAGATGGTGGCTTTGCGGTGGCATCGAAAATCTTAGGGGGATGGATTTCTCAAGAATTAAGCGACACTGAAAACGTGGCATTGGATTACAAAAGCGAGCTTCAAGAATATTTTCAAAAGAAATTAAAAAAAACGCCTACGTATCAGTTGACCGAAGCCTTAGGTCCTTCGCACAACCCCTTGTTTAAAGTGGAAGTTCGATTGGACGAACAAGTTTTAGGTCGCGGCCAAGGATCCTCAAAAAAACGCGCAGAACAAGAAGCCGCACTTGAGGCTTTGAAAATCAATCGCGCTGAACCTCAGGAAGAAGGCGACACCTTATGATAAACGGTCGAGTAAAAAAAATTGAAACCTCGAAGAGATTAAGAATATGAAAAACGAATCCCAGAAAAAAATCGAAACAGCCGGCCACTTAACTTTGGTGGGTTTTCCAAACTCGGGAAAAAGCACATTGTTCAACAGATTGCTGGATCAAAAACTTTCGATCGTTTCAGCAAAGCCTCAAACCACTCGAAAAAGAATTCGGGGCTTTCTTGAATTCCAAGAAAAACACCAAATGATTATTAGTGATTCACCCGGAATTGTTGAATCCACCTCGGGGATTAACCCTTTTTTAAAAGAGGAAAGCCTAAGTTCCCTTGCAGAAACTCATGTCATCTTGTTGGTCATAGCTCTGGATACGACATCACGCCGCCGAGCTGTCGAGTTAATGGAACGAGTTCAAAAATATGAAACACCCTGGGCGCTGGTGATCACCAAAGGCGACTTGGTGGAATTTCAACCTCGCCGCCAAATCCTTAAAGAAGAACTCAACCGCTTGAATGAAATCGCGACGCGTGAAAAAAAGCAACACGCTGGAATGCTTTTTGAGTACTCCACCGAATGGGGCAAGGAATCCAAAAAAATTCAAGACGATCTTTTGGTCTGGGCCAGTCACAGCATGCCCAAAGCTAAAGGTCCGATCTTTGATGCTGACGATTTGACGGATCTTTCGCTGAAAGAAATTTGTGAAGAGCTGATTCGCGAGAAAGTGTTTCTTCTTTTCGAACAAGAAATTCCCTACCAATCGGCAGTTCAGATTAGAAAATTTGACGAGTCGAAAAGCTCGCAATGGCAGATTTACGCCGACTTGGTCGTCAATAAAGAAAGTCATAAAAAAATGGCCATTGGCGTCAAAGGGCAAATGATAAAAAAACTAAGCCAAAGTTCGCGCAAAGCGATCATCGCTTTTTTAAAACACCCGGTGCGATTAGATCTGCAGGTCAAATGCAAACCGCAATGGCATCTGGATAAAACATTTATGAAAGAGATGGGATATGTCAGCACAAAGAAATAGTTCCGAAGAAACGGGCATCGCAAGTAAATACGATTTGAAAAAAGTGGCGCTGATTGGTCGTCCCAACGTGGGCAAGTCATCGCTGTTTAATTTACTGACTGAATCCCGAAAGTCAGTCGTTAAGAATCAGCCGGGTGTGACTCGTGACTTGGTGATTGAAACCTGCGATGTCTGGGGTAAAAAATTTGACCTGATCGACACCGGTGGTTTGACCGAAAGCCAAGAGGGTTTTTATCAAATGGTCCGAGAACACGTGGTCGAGTTTCTGACAACCGTAGATTTTTTAATCGTGATGGTTGATGGTCGCGTGGGTTTGGTGCCAGAAGACCGAGATTTATTTAAAATTGCTAGGCAGACAGGAAAGCCTTTTTTGGTTGTCGTCAATAAAATCGATCAAGAACAAGATATGGAATCTTTTAAAGCCGAATTTTACGAATTTGGGCAAGAGGTCGCCGGCGTCAGCGTCGAGCAGCGGAAAAATATTTCGCAAATCCTAGAGTGGCTGGATAAAAATATCCAGCAAACAGCAAGCCTTCCCCGCGAGGGCTTGCATTTAACTTTTGTGGGCAAACCCAATGTGGGCAAAAGCTCTTTAGTGAATCGGTTGCTGGGCGAAAAGCGCGTTTTAGTTTCAGAAATCCCCGGGACTACTGTCGATGCTATCGAAGTGCCATTTTATTTCGAGGACAAAAAGTTCGTGTTGGTAGATACCGCGGGTTTGCGCCGATCCTCGCGACGTGAGGAAGATGTTGAAATTATCTCGGCGTTTAAATCCCAGGAGGCCATTCGAAAATCAGATCTAGTTTGTTTGGTGATCGATATCGAAGACGGTCCTTCGGAACAGGATGCAAAAATTCTGAGCGCTGTCTTGGATGCGCACAAATCGGTTTTGGTCGTCGTGAACAAAGTGGATTTGATTTCCAATGAAAAAAACGATCGCAAGAAGGATTTTGAAGAAAAATTAGGCGACACATTTCATTTTTTCCGAGATATCCCGTTTTGTTATGTCTCGGCGAAAAAAGGTTTTGGAATGGAAGCTTTTTTACGAGAGGTCCAAAAAATAGATGAGAAAATTCATCGGCACATTTCTACATCCGAATTGAATGAATTTTTTTATTCTGTGATCCGCAAAGCTCCATCGCCCGTTTACGCCACAAAGAACGTAAAATTTTATTATTTAACTCAAACCAAGCAAGTGCCGCCGGCATTTATCGCGTTTGCCAATCACCCCGAGGGCGTCGACCCCGCGTATCGCCGGTTCTTAATTAACAATCTAAAAGAACACTTTCATTTGGAAGGAATTCCACTGCGATTGTTCGTAATGAAAAGCCGCGGTTGATGAGAAGTTCATGGACTTCCCGATATTCGTTCTACCTGGCGACCCTGGGCACGGCGTGCGGGCTGGGAAATATCTGGAGATTTCCCTATATCGTGGCGCAAAATGGTGGCGGCGCCTTTGTTTTAATTTATCTTTTTCTAGCGCTTACTCTTGGGCTTTCAGTTTTAATCGCCGAACTAATGCTTGGTAAAGTGACCCATTCTGGAATTTTACTGTCGTTTGAAAGGCTAGCTCCGCATAAAAAATCCCTGATCCGATTTTTTCCGTATCTGCCCTTGGTATTAACTTTTTTGGTGCTTTGCTATTTTGCCGTGATCAGCGGCTGGACACTGCACTTTGTGTTTTCATTTTTTTTAGAAAATATCAGCCAGTTGGCCGCTTTTTTGGGCGGTTGGGCTACTGGAGTCTCGCCGTCGATGGCACATCTGATGACCTCGCCATGGTTGCAACTTCTTTTGGCCAGCGTGCACCTTTTGTTTTTGGTGGTGATCACCTCGAAAGGATTTCAGGATGGTCTTGAAAAATGGGTCGGTCTTTTGATGCCTTTTTTTTCGATCCTTTTGGTGGTGTTGGTCATTCAGTCTTTGGCGCTTCCAACGGGTGTCGCGGCCTTGCGATATATTTTCTACCCGGATTTTTCAAAGCTGACTTTCTCCAGCCTGGGCCAAGCTTTAGGACACGTTCTTTTCACATTGAGCATTGGCTTTGGGATGTTAGTGACCTTTGGAAGTTATCTCAAGGATAAAGACCACCTGCCCACCGCCGGAGTTTGGGTGACTTTTATTGATACGACTTTATCGCTTTTTGCGACTTTATTAATTTTTCCCATCGCATTAAGTCTATCGGCGGTGCCGCTGAATGATCCAGCCTTGTTGTTTGAATCTTTGCCACCGTTTTTTCAAAATGGGGTCTGGGGATCTTTGGGGACTTTTTTTGGCTTTTTATTTTTCTTATTTCTTTATCTCTCGGCCTTAGGAGCAAGTCTGGGGCTGTTCGAGACATTGGTCACCAACACCAGTTCGAAACTTGAATCTTCGCGAACGATCACCAGCTGGTCTTTGGGTGCGGTCGGTTTGGCGATCAATGCGCTGATTATTTTTTTGGGGCGATCCTCTGAGAAGCCCTTGATCCACACTTTGGATTCCATTTTCATCAACTGGCTACTGCCATTAGTAGCCCTGGGAATTTGCGGTGCGGTCGGCTGGCTGATCCCCAAAAACGAACTTAAAAAAATATTTGTGGATGCCAGAAATATAGAAAGCGAAGTGCTTTTCTCACACTGGATCTACCTGGTCAGGCTGATCGTTCCAGCGGTTATTTTACTGGCGCTCTCGCTGCAGGCTTTTGATTTATTTTAGGGCTTTGGCTTTTGGAATTAGCCGGGCAATTTCTTTGAAAGGCTCAATTGGTTTGAGACTTAAAACGTGAACACTTACTGCTAAAAATTAAGTCCCAAGATCCCCAGTAGATCCCAAGTATCGCCGTTGGGTCTGGCTTGGGTTGGCGTTCCGTCAGGCAAAACAATCAGAGTGTTTCGGTCTTTGAAGCTAAGATAGTGATAAGTTCCTTGGACGCCAAAAAACGCACGTCGTTTCATCAGCGGAATTTCAAGCCCTGCGCCCAGATCCAATGACAAGGCTGAATCCCGGCCCAAACCGTCGGAAGCGGGAACGGTGTAGGTTCGATAGACTTGCGAAAAGCCGCCGATCATGTAGGGATTTAAATCCGCAAGTCCCTTGGTCACGTTTTTAGTGTTGAAGTAATACTTTAAGTTGATGGGGATAAAAGTCAGCGCCACGTTACCATTTACGCGGCTGGTGGGCGCGCTGAATTCAAAGCCGTGATCGCTCAGTTGAACGCCAATTTGAAGTGCCATCCTAAGGTCGAAGAAAAAACTTAAAAAAATCCCAAACGTTGGACCTGGACTGTACAGTGAGCTGAGATTTTGCGTGAATGATCGTTGCCCAAGGGCAAATCCCAGGACTAAAAATCGCCCATTGCGAAAGAAATTGACGTCGGCTTCCTCTTCTTCCGACTGATCGTACTCGGAGTAGTCTGCAAAAGGGTCATAGGTTTCATCTGAAGAATCTACCTGCGCCAAAAGATGGTATTCCTTGGCTGCGAACGCAGGGCCTGAGCTTTGAAAAAACAGGACCGCAAAGGTCAAAAGCTGAATCGCTCTGGATCTTAAAAAATTTTTGGAAAGCCTATGGAAAATTCTCATATAAAAAAATTCTGACATCTTCGAAAGGACTCCGTCAAAAAGTAAAAGGGCAGGCTTCATCCTTAAGCACATCCTCAGGCACGTCCTCTGGCAATTGACGCGAAGCTATGGTGTGACAAAAAAATCAAAAAAAGAAATAGTCTTTTAAATGGCCAAGAAGACCTTTCCGGACATCCCGAGGAAAGAAAAATTAGATTATAAAAAATCAGGTGTCGATGTCGATCAAGGCGATGCTTTGGTCGATTGGCTAGTGGATTCACAGAACCAATCGGCAAATCAGGGTTCGCCCTGGAAGTCCCGAGTGGTCGAGGGCATCGGCGGATTTGCCTCGCTTTTTGATATTCAGTTTCCTGAAATTAAAAACCCTTTGTTGGTGACCTGCACCGATGGCGTTGGCACAAAAGTAAAGTTGGCTGTTCAATACGATCGCTATGATGAAGTGGCGCAAGACTGCGTGGCCATGTGTGTGAATGATTTGATCTGCACGGGCGGGCGACCGCTTTTATTTTTAGACTACTACGCCACTGGAAAACTAGACCTGCAAAAGGCCAAAAAATTTGTCGCGGGCTTAAGAAAGGCTTGCGTGTTAGGAGACTGCGCTCTTGTCGGTGGTGAAACCGCCGAAATGCCCGGAGTTTACCAGGGATCGGATTTTGATTGTGCTGGGTTTGCGGTCGGAATTGTGGATCGAGATCAAAAGTTAGGTCCAGACAAAGTAAAACCTTCGGATGTTTTACTGGCGATCAAAAGTTCGGGCTTTCATTCCAACGGTTATAGCTTGGTGCGCAGGGCTTTTGCTGATGACATGGATCAGTGGATCGAGAAGATCATTCAGCCCACGTCGATTTATGTTCAGGCTTTTTTAAAAATTTTAAAAAATTGCGAAGTGCATGCTGCGGCTCATGTGACGGGCGGCGGTTTTAGTAATATTCCCAGGGTTTTGCCGTCGTCATTGCAACCGGTTTATCGGCCTTACCTGCTTCCGCCTTTGTTTCAAGAATTGCAAAGACGCACTGGTCTTTCAGATGACGAGCTTAAAAAAAGTGTCAACTGCGGGGTGGGATTTGTGATTGTACTTCCGCAAGCGGAACTCTCTGCCGCCCAAATCATTTTATCGGAATTTGGCTTTGAAACATTCCAGCTGGGTAGTTTATCGCCCAAACCTAAATCAGAGCCCTTGTGATCGCACCACCACGCTGGGCGATCTTTATCTCTGGTCGCGGCAGTACGCTTCAAAGTTTTTTAGATGTTTCTTTTTTATTTCCGGTGGCCTTGGTGGTTAGCTCAAAGCGATCGGCATTGGGCTTGGCCAGATCGCGCCGAGCCGGAATCCCTACACTAGTCTTAGAAAAATCCATCGACTGGGATTTAGTTTATCGTGAATTGAACACAAGAAAAATTTCAAGAATTTTTTTACTTGGTTTTATGAAAGTAGTGCCGGCCGCGTTTATCGACAAGTGGTCGGAAAGGCCGTCAAGAAAAATCTGGAATTTACACCCCAGTCTTCTGCCGAAGTTTCCGGGGCTTAAGGGTTTTGAAAAAAGTTTTGAAGCTGAAAGTGATGTGGGTGCGACGGTCCATCAAGTCACCGCGCGATTGGATGCTGGACCCATTGTGAAACAAAAAATATCTGTAAAGCATTCTCAGAAATCGACTCTAGAACATGCTCAAATGAGGAATTCTTTGATCGAACAGCGGCTTGTGCAAAACCTAGCCATAGTAGCGGGCCCTTTATGAGCTTTCGGGTGGCCGTGGTGTCAGCCTATGGTCGGGGGCATTCATTGGCGGTGCAATTGGCAAGGCTTGGGGCCGAGGTGACTTTATTCGAGGTCAGCGATTCTTTGGGCCCTTGGATTTATGAAGAAAGCGAAGGCCCTTTTGGAATTTTTCAATCCGAATCTCTTCGCTCTGAACAAAAGGAATTTTTAGATCACGATGAACCTTTGCGGGCTCAAGAAAATGGATTTGTGATTTGGTTTCCTTCAGGTCCAGTGGAAATGCGCCATGCTTTGGGATCTTATCGCCAAGTTCAATATTCTTTGGGGCCCGAGAAAAAATGCATTGATAAAATAGCGGCTTCCTTGATGAGCAACCGTGCTGAGAGTTTAGCGGCGTTGGGTCCTGAAATAGATCTTCAAGCTTCTTTTGGAATTCGAACGCCAACCCGAAAAAGTTTTTTACAAAATATCGAATGGTGTGAAAAAAGTGGGGTCTCGACACTTTTGCAGTCCGAGATCGTGGATGTATCCGGCCCGGTATCGTCCCCCTTGTCATCGCTGAGGACTAGCTTTGCTAGCTCGCTGGAATTTAAAATAAAAGGCCGCACGACCAGCGAAAACTTTAATTTTGATCATTTGATTTGGTGTTTATCATCTTTGGAATCCACCAAAGCCTGCCCCTTGGGTTCAAAAAAACTTTTTCCCAAAGGCGGCTTAGATCCCCTTTGGTCTTGGGAACGATATCAATTTCAGATTTCAGAAAGTCTAGAGCGTGATTCGCTGCCAGAATATATGGCGGTGATCGGTCACATGGATTTTCCTTTGACCCACGAAAATTTCCTGATCGTGCGTAGAACCCCATTGCCGGATCTTTTCGATGTATGGGCGCGCGGATCGTTCGAGCAAAAATATTCAAAGGATTATTTGCTTGATCTGTCTGAACAGATTAAAAAGGTTCTTGCCAAAAGGCTTCCAGGATCCAAATCGCAGATCAACACGTATCCCGCAAGTTTTGAATCGCCTTTTCAAGTTATTGGTGGCCCTAAGCATCCCATTTTTTCAAAAGATAGTTTAAGGAAACTCAAAGTGACCCCTTGGAAAAACACTGATTTTTTAGGACAGGAATTTTGTCCTACATTGGGTTGGGCTGGACTTTTTCGGCGTCACAACGATATTTTTGATAAGGTCAAAGTTTTGTTCCAAAAAAATATGGCGAAGAAGCAAAATCAAAAATTAAATCTAGAAAAGGGCCCGTGATGATCGATCGCTACTCTCGAGAAAAAATGGCAGGGATCTGGTCCTTGGACAGCCGGTTCGCAAAAATGCTTCAGGTGGAAGTCACGGTGGCGCAGGTTCAAGCGCAAATGGGAATTATCCCCATCGCGGCCGCGCGAGCCATCACTAAGAAATCCAAGTTTTCAGTCAAAAGAATTTTAGAAATCGAGGCTCAGACAAAGCACGATGTGATTGCGTTTGTGACCCAGGTCGCAGAAGAAGTCGGCGAGTCCGGCAAATATTTGCACTATGGCATGACCAGTTCAGATGTGTTAGACACCGCTTTAAGTTTGCAAATTCAAGAGGCCGGTGCCGAAATTTTACAAGGAATTGATTTTTTACTAAAGGTCTTGAAGGCATTGATTCTAAAAACGCAAAAATTTATTTGTCCGGGGCGAACCCACGGGATGTTTGCCGAGCCCACCACTTTTGGGCTTAAGCTGTCAGGTTTTTACGCCGAGATTCAAAGAAATAAAATCCGAATTCAGATGGCTTTGGAAAACAATCGCATTTGTAAACTTAGCGGTGCTGTTGGAACTTACTCTGGGCAGTCACCAAAAGTTGAAGAAAAAGTCTCAGAAAAATTAAATCTGATTCCTGAAACTGTGGCCACCCAGGTCATTCCCCGAGATCGTCACGCGGAACTTTTTTACAGCCTTGCGCTTTATGGATCGGGGCTAGAAAGACTTTCTATCGAGCTTCGCCATTTGCAAAGAAGTGAAGTCGCCGAAGTCACCGAAGGTTTTTCGCGCGGGCAAAAGGGTTCGTCGGCGATGCCGCATAAAAAAAATCCGATCAGTAGCGAAAATTTGACGGGGCTTTCAAGACTGCTTCGCGGCTATGCCTGGGCGGCGTTAGAAAATGTTCCCTTGTGGCATGAACGCGATATCTCGCATTCATCCGTCGAGCGGGTGATTTTTCCGGATGCATTTATTTTGACTGACTATATGACCCACAGGGCCAGCGTGTTGATCTCGGGACTGCAAGTGCACTCTAAAAAAATGAAGCAAAATATAGAGCTCTCCCAAGGCCAGATTTTCAGTTCGCAAGTTCTCAATCATTTGGTGGCCAAAGGTTTATCTCGCGAAGAAGCTTACTTACATGTTCAAAGGCTTTGCCATTCGATGGGGTTTGGGGATCATCTCAAGAAGAAAATTCAGCAGGATTCGGAAGTTAAAAAATATTTCAAACCCCAAGACCTGCAAGATATTTTTGCAGGCCAAAGAAATCAGAAATTTATTCCTGAAACTATCAAAAGGACCCTTCGATGAACTACGATCAAAATCAGGATTTACTTTATGAGGGAAAAGCGAAAAAAGTTTTTGCGACAAAAAAAGCAGATCAGTTAAGACTTTTTTTTAAGGATGATCTAACGGCTTTCAATGCTCAAAAAAAAGGATCGTTTCAAGGCAAAGGAGCTTTGAATCGGGATTTAGCTTCCTTGTTCTTTAGTTTCTTAGCCGCCAACAAAGTTAAATCCCATCACGTCAGCGATATGGGCTTGACTGAAATGATTGTTCAAAAGTTGCAGATGATCCCGCTTGAGGCCGTCGTTAGAAATTTTATGGCGGGATCGTTCGCAAAAAAAATGGGCCGAGACGAAGGGGAAAAGCTGGCATTTCCGATTGTTGAATTTTATTTTAAAGATGATGCTTTAAATGACCCCTTTCTTTCCGACGAACAAATTTTGGTGTTAGGCATTGAGAAGGCGGCTGTTGTTGAGCAAATCAAAGTTAAAACTTTACAGATCAATTCGCTATTGAGGGATTTATTTTCTCAAGCCGGATTTGATCTGATTGATTTCAAGATTGAATGGGGCCGTAATGCCAAGGCCGAGCTGATCTTGGGCGACGAAATCAGTCCGGACAGTTGTCGAATTTGGGATCAGAAAACGCATGAAAAATTTGATAAAGATCGTTTTCGTCGAGATCTAGGTGGCGTTGAAGAAGCGTATGCAGAAGTCTATCGCAGACTAAAAAGCGTTAGGGAGAATCAGTCGTGACTAAATTAGGCGTAAAAATCATGCCCAGAAAAGTGATCTTAGATTCTCAAGGGCGGGCGGTCGAGCAAACGTTAAAACTAAACCAAATGAACGTGCAGCATGTACGGGTTGGGAAATTTATCGAACTTGAATTTCAGCAAAACAAAAACGACGCGCTGATCGAGGCCCGTCGTATTGCAGAAAAAGTTTTGTCGAATCCTTTGATCGAGACTTTCGAGATTGTTGAAATGGAATAAATGATGAAGAAAAAAATGGGAATTGTACAGTTTCCGGGAAGCAATTGCGATCGCGATTTGTTCTCGTTTGTCACCAAAAAGGGATATTTTGCGGAATTTTTGTGGCACAAAAACTCATTCAATGAATCTGATTTTGAGGCTTTGCTTCTTCCGGGGGGATTTAGTTACGGAGATTATTTGCGAGCTGGGGCCCTGGCGGCCTTAAGCCCGGTGATGACCTCGGTGAAAAGTTTTGCCAAAAAAGGCGGTCCTGTCTTGGGGATTTGCAATGGCTTTCAGATTCTGACCGAAGCCGGACTTTTGCCAGGAGCTTTAATTAAAAATCAATCTTTGCGATTTCAAGACCAGTGGGTGGATTTAGAAGTCTCATCTTCGGGAACTTATTTTGGAAAAAAATTAAAAAAAACAATTCGCTTGCCGATCGCACATGGGCAGGGCCGATTTTATCTTCCTGAATTCGATCTTAAACTTTTGCAAGACAATGATCAAATATGGCTGACCTATTTGGATAATCCAAATGGGTCCATGGCCAATATTGCAGGCGTTTTAAATCGCGAAAAAAATGTGGCCGCGTTAATGCCTCACCCCGAGCGTGCGATCGAAGACTGGATGGGATCAAAAGACGGGTGGGATTTTTTATGAACGACTTGCAAAATAAATTATCACGCTACCGAATGAAGCCGGTAGAATATGAAAAAATGCGCAAGCTTTTAGGAAAGGAACCGTCGAATATTGAATGGGCTTTGTTTTCAGCATTGTGGAGCGAGCATTGTTCGTACAAGAGCTCAAAAATTCATTTAAAGAAATTCAGCGAGACTCTTAACGATCGAGTCGTCAACTCGCAAGGCGAAAACGCAGGCGTGGTTGATCTGGGTCAGGGCGAACGTATTGCCTTTAAAATGGAAAGTCACAATCATCCCAGTTTTATCGAACCCTACCAAGGTGCTGCCACCGGCGTGGGTGGAATTTTGCGGGATATTTTTACGATGGGGGCGCGTCCTATTGCATTGGCTGATTACCTTTGTTTTGGTTCGCCAACCGCCCCCCGGATGCAAGCTTTGGTCGACGGTGTTGTTCGTGGAATTGCTGGTTATGGAAACAGCGTGGGCGTCCCCACGGTCACTGGACAAACTCAGTTTGATGATTCCTTTAACCAAAATATTTTAGTGAATGCCATGGCCGTGGGATATTTGGCCCCGGGCGACCCCATCGCATTATCAAAAGCAGAAGGCGTTGGTCATTGGGTCGTGGTGGTGGGCGCACAAACGGGTAAAGACGGCGTTCATGGCGCTTCCATGGCCAGCCAATCTTTTGAAGAGGGTCAAGATGACCTAAAACCAAATGTCCAAATCGGCGATCCTTACTTTGAAAAACTTTTGATCGAATCTTGTCTGGAAGTGATCCAAAAAAAATTAGTGGTGGCCATTCAGGATATGGGTGCCGCAGGTCTGACCAGTTCAAGTTTTGAAATGGCCTCGAAGGGTCAAATCGGAATGGATCTGCGCTTGGATTTAGTTCCCGTTCGCGAGAATCTTTCACCCGAAGAACTTTTGCTGTCTGAATCTCAAGAACGCATGCTTTTAATTTGCAAGCCGTCGCAATGGGAACAGCTAGAAAAGCATTTTTTAAATTGGGGTCTTGTTGTCGCCAAAATCGGAGAGCTAACCGCGGGCAGAAAGGTTCGTCTGTTTTGGGAAAAAGAAATTTTGTGCGAAATTGATCCTGACGTACTGGTAGAAAATGCGCCGGTCTACGATCGGCCTTATCATGCAGGGCAAATTTCTTCTGCCGCTAAAGAGATAAAAAGAATCTCAGGAAATTTAAAAGATCTTTATCAACAAAAATTTTTAGGAGTCGATCATTCCTCTAGAGAATCAATTTACCGACAGTATGATCAGCGAGTTGGCGCATTGACTGTGCAGGATGCCTCGGTGGATGTAGCTTTGCTTCGTTTGCCAGCGTCGGGAAGGGGTCTATCGATCAATGTGGGCTGTCGATCTTTTCTGATGAAACAAGATGTGCAAATAGGTGCGAAAGACGCCGTCTATTATCCCGCTTTGCAGATGGCTATCAAGGGTTGCCAACCCATTGCTTTGACGGATTGTCTTAATTTTGGAAACCCCGAAAATCCGGAAGTGATGACTCAGTTTGTGGCCAGTTGCGAAGCTCTGCGACGAGCTTGCCTGGATTTGGATTTGCCAATTGTTAGCGGCAATGTTTCGTTCTACAACGAAACTCAGAGTCAAAACGCGCGCGGGGAATTGGTTCGAGAAAATATTATTCCCACACCAGCGACGGGCCTGATTGGATTGCGAGAAAACGTTTCGGATGTTCCAGCTGATGTTTTTCAAAAAAGCGGCCGCACGGTTTTCCTGGTTGATGGCCGGGAAGTTCAGGGCAGTTTGAAGGTCGATCTGGCACATTTTATCCAGCTTTCAAAACTAAGCGCTAGCAGTCAGATGGTTTCGCAAGGGGGCTTGTTTTTTTCACTTTTGAAAATGTGTCAGGGCCAGATCGGATTTGAAGTGAATGAAAAATCGGAAAGCTTAACCAATAAAAGAACCATCACTTCGGAAATCTTGTACGCTGCCATTTTTGAACCTAAGGATCAGGACATGTTTGAAAATTATTTATCGCAGCATAAAATGTCTTTTTCAAAGCTTGGGAAAACAAACGATTCGGATATTAGCATTCTAGATTTTTTTATCACTCGCGAGGCTTTCGATACGGATCGCGCAAGGGGCTTAAGGAGGGATTTTGAAATCTTGGCGTGAAGAGTGCGGCGTTTTCGGAGTCTGGAATCATGAAGAGGCCTCTCGACTGGCCTACTTGGGTCTGTACGCCATGCAACACCGGGGGCAAGAGTCCGCTGGAATCGTTTGTCTACAAAATAAAGCGCATTTATCGCACCGGGGGTTAGGCCTGGTTGGAGATGTTTTCCGCGAAGAAACTTTGGAACAGTTGAAGGGTGATACTAGTATTGGCCACGTTCGCTATTCGACCACCGGGGACAATCTGATTTTGAACGCACAACCCTTGATGGCCAATCTTTTAAATGGACCGGTCGCGATCGCGCACAATGGAAATATCGTCAACAACGCAAAACTGCGCCACGAGCTTCAAGAGTCCGGATCGATCTTTCAAGGGACCAACGATACAGAAACTCTGCTGCATTTAATTTCGCGAACGAAAACAAATCAGATTGTGCCAGCGCTGATGCAATCTTTAGAAAAAATTGTCGGTGCATACAGCATTGTCCTTCTGACTCGAGATAAATTAATCGCGGCTCGTGATCCCCTGGGTTTTCGGCCTTTGGTGTTAGGATACAAGACCAATCACAAAGGTCAAAAATCACCAGTGCTAGCCAGTGAAACCTGTGCTTTTGATTTGATCGGCGCTCAGTTTAGCCGCGAAATTTTGCCCGGAGAAATCTTGGTGATTGATGATCAGGGTGAAAAATCCTACATGCTTTCATCAATTCCATCGCCTGTGGATCGCGCAAAAGCCCAATGTATTTTCGAACACGTTTATTTCTCACGGCCTGATTCTATTGTGTTTGGCCATAGCGTTTATGAATCCAGAAAAAAGTTCGGAGCGTGGTTAGCGAAAGAAAATCCATTGGATGCTGACGTGGTGATCCCGGTTCCCGATAGCGGTGTCCCCGCGGCGATCGGCTACGCCAAAGAAAGTGGCGTGCCCTTTGAGTTTGGAATTATTCGAAACCACTATATCGGTAGAACTTTTATCCAGCCGCAACAGTCGATTCGAAATTTTGGGGTAAAAATTAAACTCAACCCGCAATCCGCAGTTTTGAGCGGAAAACGAGTGGTCGTAGTCGATGATTCCTTGGTTCGAGGCACGACCAGCCAAAAAATTGTGCGACTGATTCGCCAAGCCGGTGCTAAAGAAGTTCATATGCGGATCGCAAGTCCTCCGACGATTTCTCCTTGTTATTATGGCGTCGATACTCCTCAAAAATCGCAGCTGATTGCTGCCCAATCCACAATTTTGGAAATCGAGAAATTTATCGAAGCCGATAGTCTTCGATATCTTTCGATCGAAGGATTGTTTCATGCTTTTGGTGAGCTTCCGCAGACCAATTTTTGCGCGGCCTGTTTTGATGGAAAATATCCAACCGAAATCGCTGACGGGGTAGCGTGAAACCGAAAAAGGAAAAGCCCCTTTTTTTACGTTCTGGAGATTTGATAGATTTAATCGATCCTGGTTTTTCTTTCGATCGAAGTCGATTGCCCGCGATGAAAGAGTTGGTTCGATCGTGGGGGTACGAGCTTCGATATCCTTTTGAACACCGTCCAATAGATGACAACAAAGAACCTTATCATGCGTGGTCGGACGCAGATCGATTTCAACTTTTAAAAACGGCACTAGTTGGTTCGCCTTCGCGAATGATTTGGTGTGCCCGAGGCGGGTACGGCGCCAATCGTCTGATCGCGGGTTTACATAAAATTAAAAAGCCAAAACACGAAAAAATATTTTTGGGATTTAGTGATAACTCCAGTCTGCATTTGTTTTTAAATCAAAAATGGGGATGGACCACTTATCACGGCCCCCATTTAGACCGGGTTGTAGACCCAGCATTTCCGATGAAAAAATTGCAGCGAATTCAAACTCTTTTGAATGGCAGTCAGTTGGAATTCCATTACGAACTGGCGCCTTTTAATAGCCTTGCGGAGAAACCAAAGAAATTAGTTTATCCCTTGCGAGGCGGCAATCTAGCGACCTTAACTTCGTGGGCAGGAACACCTTTGCAGGTTATTTTAAAGGATCGATTTCTATTTCTCGAGGACACCGGTGAGCGTGGCTACAAACTGGACCGCATGTTATTTCAGTTGCAAGCGTCGGGCAGTATGAAGGGCTGTCGTGGAGTTATTTTAGGTCCATTTATTGGCGGAGCCGATCCCAGCGGTCAAGATCACACGCAGTACGCGGTTCGCAGGTGGGCCGAGACTTTACGCATTCTAAATATCCCAGTTTGGGGTGGGATCAGCAGCGGCCACGGGTCTCACTTTGATATCGTGCCCTTCGAGAAAAAAGCGACGATAATTTTAAAGAACAACCCTGGCAAAAACCCAAAGGTGTTGTTGTCTTTATGAATCACACTGTTTTTGAATCAAACCTTTTAAAAAAAATCGAATCCCGGCTTCCAGGGGCAGCTCCCGGAGTGATGGTCCAGGTTTATCATCAGGGTCGAAAAATTTGTGACATTCAGGCGGGTTCAACTTTTGCGTATTATGATTTAGCTAGTCTGACTAAAATTATTTTTCCAGTGCAAGCCCTGATTTTGGCATTCCAAAACGAAGTTTGGAATTTGAATTCCAAGGTCGCGGATTTTGTTCCCGATTTTCCACACAAAGATTTAAAAATTGCGCATTGCTTGAATCATTCGGCTTTATTTCCAACACACCAACCGTTTTTTCAAGAACTGATTAAATATCCCTCTCGCCCTGAAAAAAGAAAAGTTCTTCGCCAGTTGTTGGATCATGTTCCTTTGGTAGAGGATCCTGAAAATAAAAGCAATTATTCGAATTTGTCTTTTTTAGTGCTGATTCCCGTTTTAGAAAAAATTTTCGACAAGCCTTTGGAAGAAATATGGGAAGAAATCAAATCGCTGTTTTTTCCAAGACTGTCTTTAGAATTTAGTTTGGATAATCATCCCAAATCCGATCCCAAACATTATGCGCCAACAGAAAAATGCCCGTGGCGAGGTCGAGTTTTGCAAGGCGAAGTCCATGACGAAAACACTTGGGCCTTAGGGGGCATTTCAACCCACTCTGGGTTGTTTGGAAGCATCGATGATGTGGGCTGGTTTGGTTTATTCTTGCGCGGCCAACTTCTGGGCGTTTCAAAAACCGCGATTAAACAAAAAACGGCAAAACTTTTTGCGACAAGATCTAGGCCTCCGGGTGGCGGCGACTGGGCCCTTGGCTATATGATGCCAACGGAAGGCGCCTCCAGCGCTGGAGACTATTTTTCGCCTTTTTCGATTGGACATACCGGGTTTACCGGGACTTCACTTTGGTTTGATCCGCTTCAAGATCTGTTGGTGACAGTTTTAAGTAACCGCGTTGCCTTTGGTCGCGAGGTTCAAGATTTTCGAAAGCTGCGCCCGCAAATTCACAACTGGATTGTCGAGGGCTTGCGAAGGGGAAGTTCATGATTCGGCTTCAAGATTTAAAAGCGGGAGCTCATATTCATCTGTTGGGAATATGTGGAACGGCGATGGCTTCATTGGCGGGGCTTTTAAAACATCGCGGCTTTCGAATTACTGGAAGCGATTCACAAAGCTATCCGCCAATGTCAACTCAACTTCAGAATTTAGGCATTGAGATCCAAATTCCTTATTCCGTCAAAAATCTTAAACCTTCACCCGATTTTGTGATTGTCGGAAACGTTATTTCTAGAAAAAATGAAGAGGCCGAAGAACTTTTTCGCTTGAATTTGCCTTACGCCAGCTTGCCGCAAGCTTTGGGCGAGCTGATCATCGCCGATCACCAAAGTTTTGTGGTCGCTGGCACCCACGGAAAAACAACAACGACGTCGATTCTTTCTTGGGTGGCTGAATGTTTGGGTTTACAACCAGGATTTTTAATTGGCGGCATTCCGAAAAATTTTGGAAAGTCTTTTCAAAACCCCAAAAAAGATCTCTTTATCATCGAGGGTGACGAATACGACACCGCTTTTTTTGATAAAGTTCCCAAGTTTATTCACTACAAACCCAAAGAAGTTATTTTAACTTCCATCGAATTTGATCACGCGGATATTTATCCCAATCTTCAAGCGGTGATCGATGCTTTTGCAAAGCTGATGCAGTTAATTCCAAAGGATGGATCTTTGGTTTATGCCAAAGGGGATTCCAATATCGAAAAGATCTTGGGCCTGTGTGGCGCCAAGAATATATTCTCCTATGGGATGAATGATAAAAATCCTGGCGACTATAGCGGTGAACTTATTTCTGAGGACTCTGAACAAAGACAATTCAGAGTTTTTTTCCGCGGCCAAGAAATCCTGCAAGCCTGGACCGCCTTATCTGGCGATTACAATCTGATGAATTTGACAGCCGTAGTGGCCCAATGCCATTTGCAAAAATGGGATCTTAAGAAAGTGGCCGCTGCTATTGAATCTTTTTCTGGGGTGAAACGCCGCCAAGAAATTTTAGGAGAACCATCCGGTATTTTAGTGATCGAAGATTTTGCTCATCATCCCACCGCAGTCGCCCAGACTTTAATGGGGATCAAGAAAAAATATCCACAGAGAAAAATATTTGCGGTGTTTGAACCTCGCAGCGCCACTTCAAGGCGAAAAATCTTTCAAAAAGAATACGTGCGGGCTTTTCAGGCGGCTTCCGATATTTTAATCGCGCCTGCTTTTGACCAAAAATCGATTGCAGACACCGATCGGTTTTCTGTCGACCAGCTAATTCAGGATCTTCGTCATGATAATAAAGAAGCGCAAAGTCTTGCGACAGACATGATGGTTGAATACTTAAAAAAAAATGCGCGCCGGAATGATCTGATCTTGATTATGTCCAATGGAGGCTTTGATGGAATTTACCAAAAGCTCTTACAAAGTCTTAGATAAGTCCAGCGAGTTGACCCCATTGATGAAGCAATACTGGGAAGTTAAAAATCTTCACTCCGATAAAATTTTATTTTTTCGAATGGGCGATTTTTTTGAACTTTTTTATGACGACGCTGTTTTGGTAGCCCCTTTGTTGGGGATCACATTGACCAGTCGGAATAAAAAAAATCAGTCGGACACTCCGATGTGTGGCATGCCCCATTTTTCAATCGCCTCGGCGGTGAATAAACTTTTAGAAAAGGGTTTTAAGATTGCTATTTGTGATCAGATCGAAGACCCAAGGCTTGCCAAAGGGCTCGTCAAACGGGCGGTGACCCGAATTTTGACTCCTGGAATGGTTTATGATCCCGAAAATGTCGATGCCTCAAAGCCCAACTATTTGGCGTGTTTTGAAAATAATATTTTGGCCTTTGCTGATTTAACTACGGGCGAAGCTTTTTGCTTGCAGTCCTCGACCAACGAAGAAATTCGCGATTGGCTGGAAGTTTTAAATGTTAAAGAGCTGATCTTTGATCAACCGGCTGGATTTAAAGGGATATTTCAAGGCACTGAAACTTGGTTTGCCGATTATGCGCCTGATGATCATCCCCTTTTGGGCAGTTTAAAACGGGCTGCTGATAACCATGCGATACCCGCCTGCGCCAAACTTTTAGCCTACATTCAAAGTTTAACTTTCAATGAAATCAAGCAGACGCTTAGGCCTTTTACATTTCGAAAGATAAAAACAAGTTTAAAACTGTCACCACAAACTTTTCGGCAACTAGAGATTTTTGAACCTTTAACCGGCGACAAAATGCAAATCTCGGACACTTTATTTTTTTCGATGAATAAAACCAAAACCGCAGGGGGAAGTCGGCGCCTCAGATATGCCTTACAGTTTCCTTCGACGGATTTATCCCTGATCGAATTGCGTTTTCAAGAAATCGAATTTTGGCGCGCGCATTTTTCTGAGTTAAAGAATTTCCGTGAGCGTATGTCGGGCCTTGGAGATCTTGAACGAAAATTCGCAAAACTATCTCAGCCTCAAGCGGGTCCCAGGGATTTTCAGGCTTTGGCTTTAAATCTATTGACCGCCTTTGATTTAAAAAAAGAGGTTGATCTTTTCCGCAGTCAAAAAATGCAAGTTCCTTTGGAAGCCATGGGGGAATCTTGGTTGAATTCAGTGCACTCAATTCTTGATTCGCTTCATCCCGAAGAACTGCCCATCAGTCCCAAACAAGGACATATTTTTAGATCAGGTGTTCATCCCCAGCTGGATGAATTGATTTTGCTAACAACGGATGTGAATAGTCTTTTGGCCAGTATGGAAAAGCGCGAAAGGGATTTGACCGGAATTTCCAGTTTGAAAATTCGCTACAATGGCGTATTTGGTTATTATATTGAAATCACCAAAACGAATGCCGAAAAAGTTCCAAGCCACTATCGGCGAAAACAAACACTGGCCCAAGCCGAAAGATTCTATACCCCAGAACTTTTGCAAATCGAGGAGAAAGTGCTGTCCGCACAAACCAAACGCCAGGAATTAGAATTCAGTTTGTTTGAAGAGAAAAAGAATTTTCTTTTATCCCTGGGCACTGAAATCTTAGATTTGGCGACGCAGATCAATGATCTGGATTTTATTATGGCGCTGGCTTTTTTATCTTTAGAAAGAAATTACTGTCGTCCAAGTTTGAATGAAAATAAAACTGAAATCGACGTCGATCAAGCTAGGCACCCGGTCGTCGAAACAAAGGTAAAGAACTTTGTTCCCAACTCTTTAAAGCTTTGCCCTGAAGAAATTTTTTTAATCACCGGGCCGAATATGGCCGGAAAAAGCACTTTGATGCGGCAAATGGCTTTGATTCAAATTATGGCCCAGATAGGTTCGTTCGTTCCCGCATCCAGTGCCCAACTTCCGATTGTTGATGCTATTTTAACCAGAATTGGGTCTCACGATCTGCTGTCGCAGGGAAAATCAACCTTTATGGTGGAAATGTCCGAGACCGCCGAGATTCTTCAGCAAGCGAGCAGCCGAAGTCTAATTTTGTTAGACGAGCTTGGACGTGGCACATCCACTTACGACGGAATGAGTTTGGCACAAAGTCTTTTGGAATATTTGGTCAAAAACGTGAAAGCTTATACTTTATTTTCAACGCACTATCACGAACTGACCGAGCTTGAAAACAGCGAACCCAAGTTTAAAAATTTTCATATGAGTGTCGACGATCAACATGGAATGATCGAATTTAAACACACCCTAAAAAGAGGTCCCGCTGGAAAATCCTACGGAATCCATGTGGCGCGATTGGCAAAATTGCCCTTCGAGATCACTACAAGGGCAGAACAGATTTTGAAAGGTTTTGAAAAGCCCACCCAGTTTCAACTGCCGCTTTTCCAATTTAAAGAAAGTGATTCCACGGATACCGAAATCAAAAGTCTGAAAAAACAAATTCAAGCCTTAAAAAGCGAAAACCTTGAAGGTTTAGAACGATATTCAAAATTAAAAACCAAAGTAGAAGATCTTCTGTCGTAATTGATTGAGTTGCATCTGTTGGTTGGCTTGCACCTGTTGGTTCGCTTACAAAACATATTCGGTCAGTGAATTTGCTTAAATTTGTGGGCCGCCGAAATCGGCGGCAAATGAGTTTCTAGTTAAACTGAACCCACCAAAACGGCTTCTGATTTTTGGTGGGTTACCTTGCGCAATTTAAATAGATACCCCAACATCCGCAGCACCGAGGCCAACTTATCACCGGAATAAACGCTGACCCCTGCGCGCCGTTCAAAGTGGGCTACCGGAGTTTGGGTCACCCGCAGGCCATTTTGAATGGCACGAGCAAAGATTTCCGGGCCAACAAATTTTTCTTTGTAAGCAACAGTTATTAAATTCGCAGCCTTTTTATTAATCGCACGATACCCGCAATTCAGATCATGAATTTTGCAATTTAAAATCAATTTAGAAACAAAATTAAAACCCCAGTTCATAATCAACCGATCCCAGGGATCGTTGCGCTGAACTCGCCATCCAACCACTATATCAAAACCGTGGGATAATGGCACAATCATTTTTGGAACATCTGCCAATGAAAATTGACCGTCGCCATCCAAAGTCACGTAAATATCCCCAACCGGAACCTTCATCGAAGACAAGGTTGATCCTGCGTAACCCACATTTTGAGATTGTCGGTAGCTTCGCAAGCGGGGCAAAGTCTTTTGCAGCTCGGACATAATTTGCGGTGTGCTGTCCGAGGAGTGGTTATCAAAAACCCAAAGCTCAAAATCCAAACCCGTTTTTTCTAGAATCTGATATCCTTCGCTTACGGTTTGGCCAATACTTTCGGCCTCGTTGTAGGACAAAAGTGAAACGATCACTTTCATAAAAGCTCCTTTGATTCACTGCGATAACTGTTTTTAAATTCCTGAAAGCTGGGAAGTGTTTGATCTTTCACAGATAGAATAGGGTTTTTAATGTCCCAATTAAAACCAAAGCTGTCCCACTTGATACCGACATCTAAATCCGCCGCATATAAATCCGTTGCCATATACATGACGATAGATTGATCTTTTAGGACTTTGTATCCGTGCGCGCAGCCTTGGGGGATATACAAGGCTTTGGGGTCATCAGCGGAAAGTACAATCGAAAAAGTCTTTCCAAAGGTTTCAGATTCAGGACGCAAATCCAAAATCACATCCAAAACACTGCCCTGAATAATCGCCACCAGTTTTTCACAAGCACGAGGCGCCACCTGCAAATGCATCGCGCGGATTACATTTAAATTTGATCGCGTAAACCAAGTTTCTTTAAAATCTAAATTTAAAGAAATTTCTTTTTGATAAAGACCTTGTGAAAAGGGTTTTAAAAGTTGACCGCGAAGGTCTTCGAAGTTTTTTAAATCTACTTGGAAAAGGCCATCGATAAAAGTTTTAGTGATTTTCATTTATAGTTTTTTTCAGCTAAAAGTTCATTCCACATTTCTAAAATTCCTTGTTCCAATGTGACCCTGGGTTGCCAGTCTGGCAACCGTGGAAATGGCGGCGAAAAATACATTATTTCGCGTGCTCGATAGGGGTAACCCCCAAACTGATCATCCAATTTTTTCTGCACCAAAACCTCAACTAAAGCAGCAAGCTCTCGGACAGTCACCACGCTGTCCGAGGCAATGGTGAAATTCTGCTTTTGCCCCGGTTGCAGAAGGGGAAGCCTTTGCGATCCCTTTTGTAAAGCTTCGACGACGTCATTAACGTGCACGTAACAAATCTGCTGCTGACCCGGAGACATCTTTAGGGTTTCTGATTTTTGAATCGCCTTTAAGATCAGATTTAAAAGTTTTGGTCTAGGATCCTTGGGCCCATAGGAATCATAAAAATAAAGATTTAAAACCTTAATAGAAAAAGCCTGGCGATAGAATTCAAGAATACTTTCAAATGCGGTCTTGGTCGAAGCATACAAATTCTGTGGCATTTCGGACCGACCATCCATCTTTTGTGCGTAAGTTCCCACGTTCAAAAACTCAAGACATTGATGAAGGCTCATCCATTCTAAAACCTGAGTTCCCAGGGTGACGTTGGCTGCCATCAGGTTAATAATATCTTCGGATCTGTGTTGAGACTTAAAACAAGTGGCCAGATGTACGACCTGATCGACCTTTAATCCCGTTAAACCGTGTTCTATCGAGCGATAGGTGCCATCATATCCAATGGGGCGGACGGTGCTTGGCCAATCAGAAGGGATCCCAATCGGTGAATTGTCATGGGGAGTACGAATCAAGGCGTAAACTTGATAGGCTTTGTCCGCCAAAGATTTGACCAATCTTTTTCCGATAAATCCTGTTCCGCCGGTGACTAGAATATTCACGATCGATTCTCGTCAGGATCTTTAGAAAAACTAGCGATTTGCCCCAATGAAAATGCGCGCATATCTTGTTGTGCTTTAAAAGCTAGATGCCATTCCACTATCTTTTCTAGTGTCGTGTCTAAGCCCCATCGCGGAATCCAACCTAATTTCATATGCGCTTTGCTTGAGTCCAAATGTAAAAGGCTGCTTTCAAAAACCGGGGCCGTTATTTTCTGGATAAGAAGTTCTTTGTTTTGTCCGGTGATGTTTCCCCAGTGCTGAGCCAAACGTTCTGTGACCCACTGGACCGACCGATGGCTATCATGAGCTTCGGGTCCGAAATTCCAAGCTTCAGAAAAAGTAAGGTGATTCTGATGATGATCAGTTTGATGATACAGGGCTTGCGCTAACATTAAATATCCGTGCAAAGGCTCAAGCACATGTTGCCATGGTCGCACCGCCATTGGATTGCGAAGTTTTATCGGTTGATCAGATAAAAGCGAATTTAAAATATCTGGAACCAGACGGTAACCAGACCAGTCGCCGCCGCCGACCACATTGCCGGCTCGGGCACTTGCAATGCTGGCACCCTGCTTTGTGAAAAAGGAATGACGGTAAGACGCCGTAATGATTTCAGCACAAGCTTTGCTGGCACTGTAGGGATCGCTTCCGCCCAGGGCTTCGCCTTCTCGGTAAGGCCAAATCCATTCGCGGTTTTCGTAACACTTGTCTGTTGTAACAATCACAGCGGATTTTACAAAATCACACTTTCTTAAAGCCTCTAAAACATTTGCGGTTCCAATAATATTTGTGGTGTGCGTGTCGAGTGGATTTTCGTACGAGGGCAAAACTAATGCCTGAGCCGCTAAATGCAAAACAATTTCACTTTCAGATTTTTCTAAAGCTTGCAGCAAGGATTTTAGATCGCGGATGTCGCCTTCAACAGAGTGAATATTTTTTGCAACCTCAGCTATTTCAAACAAAGAGGGGTTTGTAGCCGGGGGCAATGCGTATCCCGTCACTTGCGCCCCCAAAGATTCAAGCCATAGCGCTAACCACGAGCCTTTAAATCCTGTATGGCCAGTGATAAAAACCTTTTTATTTTTCCAAAATTCTAGAGCCTGGATCATTTCCAAATTTTCCACGGAGCTTCTCCGGACTTCCACAGATCTTCCAAATGGTTTTTGTCTCTCAGCGTGTCCATGGGGTGCCAAAATCCCAAGTGCTTAAAAGCAGAAAGCTGTTGGGTTTTAGCTAAGGTTTCCATGGGTTCACGTTCCCATGTGGTGTGATCTCCTTCGATGGTTTGCAAAACTTTTTTCGAAAGAACAAAAAACCCGCCGTTAATCCACGCCCCATCGCCCGCCGGTTTTTCACGAAAACTCACGATCTTATTTTCAGTCGCTGCGGCTTCGCCCCAAGCCAAAGATCCAAAACGACCCGGAGGTTGCACTGCGGTCAAAGTAGCCAAGCAATTTTGTTTTTGATGAAAAGCAATCAGTTCGTTGATGTCGACATTACAAACGCCGTCTCCGTAAGTCATACAAAAATCCTGGTTGTCGTCCAAGTGATCGGCCACGCGCTTAATCCGGCCGCCTGTCAGAGTCTCTTCGCCAGTATCAACTAGGGTCACCTTCCAGGGCTCGGCAGTTTTGTGGTGCACCTTCATCGAGTTTTCGTGCATATCAAAAGTTATATCCGAAGTGTGCAGAAAATAGTTAGCGAAAAATTCTTTGATCAAATAACCTTTGTAGCCTAGGCAAATAACAAAATCGTTAATCCCCTGCGCGGAATAGATTTTCATCACGTGCCAAAGAATCGGCTTTCCACCAATTTCAACCATCGGTTTCGGTTTTAATGAAGTTTCCTCGCTAATTCGAGTGCCCAATCCACCGGCTAAAATAACTGCTTTCATTTTCACCTTCTGTTTCAAGTCTAAATTCGATCTTGTTCGTTGTTTACTCTAATTTGATTTTCATGTTGTCTTTGATTCAGTCTCTGATTCAGTCTTCCAATTCGCTGAAACTTTTCCAATTTTTAAAGTTTTATTTTTTCAAATGTTTAGTTTCAAATCTACTTTTTTGTCATTTTAAACTTCTGCACTATTTTTTCTACCGCTTGTTGGCCCTGCAGATAACTTTCATCCGACCACAAGTAGGCCCAATCTCCGAAACGCCCCACCGAAAAAATATTTTTAGATTCTAAATATTTTAAGACCTCTGAACGTGCGGGCTCTCGATGATGATCAAAAAGCACGTTGGCGTGGGAAATCTGTCGGGTATCGCTATCGACAATATCTTTCTCTCGCAAAAGCTGCATTTTTTCAAGGCCACGCACCACAGAAGCGTAGTCGTCATGGGATTTTTCTCGCGAACGGTAAGGGGATGAATAAACTTCCACCTGAACCGCCTGCAATCGGGCCTGATGATCTTGTACCAAAGCTTTCGGAAAATACAGGCGCGCAAAAGGAATTTCGGGATCGTAAACATACATCCAATGCGTCTCATTGGATTGGTCCGAACGAAAAACAAAGGAGTAAAGGGTCACGCTAGTGACACATAATTTTTGCGAAGCCAGAGCAATTTCTTGGGGAACTTCATCCAAAACCCTAGAAATCCGGTTCAGAGGCATGGAGCTTACTATAAATTCAAAGTTGTTAGTCGTGCTGTCAGAAAGCTGGATTTGCTTTTGCCTAGTGTGAATGGCCCGAACTTCGCACTTGAGCTTTAGACTTTCTTGGCTTTTTTGAAGACTTTTTTTTAAAAAAGATTCAAAACCCCCGGCTTTAGGGTAGCGAAAGTGGGTAAAGTAATGTCCTTGGGCAGCATCTTGAGGTCCAGCGAGAGTGGAAAGCATGTCTTTCTCGGTTGGCCGATGAATGCGTTCGCCGATCCAATCGGTGGTCATCTGTGTTGCCGAAACGGTCCAGTATTTTTTGGTGTAAACTTCGGGAAACAAATCCGTGAAAGTCTGTCCAAACTGAGAAACCAACCAGTCGTAATAGTTGACAGTCGAAAGGGGCGGGCGATCACAAATGTCTTTTTGTAAGGAGGCATGGTGTATCTGCGGAACCTGGTACAAGTGCGACTGCGGCGGGTGAGAAATTTTTAAACCTTTCCAGAAATTCATCATTTTTGGCTGAAGCAGATGGGGTTCGCCTGCGCTTTTTTTAAAAACTTCCTGCACCAATTCCTTTTTGGTAAAACTGATGTGCGGGCCTTCGTCAAAATAAACTTCCGGAAGTGATTTTAGCGCGAAGCTCTTGCAGTGACCAAAGGCTTGAGTTTTGCTTTCTAGGATCGAGTACTGCAATTGAAGTTCTAAACATTTGTCGGCTGCGCCAAGCCCCGCTGGGCCCGTTCCGATAATTGTAATATGTGGACTAGAGTTCATTCTTTCAGATTTATCATCTTTGACGGAAGACCAACAACACACTAGGAGAAAATGCCTCGCGCCGTTCCAACTGAAAGTTCAATCTAAAAAAGAAGCTTCAACAAAAAAAAATCTGAATGCTAAGCTGGTGTGAAGAAGAAAGGTTGGTGAAAATTGTCCAAGAATCAAGGTAATCGCAAATCCGGAATCGGGAAAATGGTTTTAGATTTTTTATTTGGAAAAGATCCAGATATTTTCGATGAAAAGGGAAACGTTTTGCATCGCCATCCTAAGAAAAAATGGGATCTTTGGATTCATAGAATGAAAACCGATCCTTCAATGAATTGGCGAAACCACACCGGCACCAGGGCCGGCGCTCCGGGGAAATCTTCGGACCGAAATTGACCACCGGAATCTTTAAAGACAGCAAAGCCTATTACTGGAAATCTTGCACAACCTGTGAACCTGTGTTTGGATTTGGCTGAGCAATCAGAAAATCAAGGAGATTTAAATGTCAGAAGATTTGAAAGCAGAAATTGAAAGATTAAAAGCCGAGAACGCAGATCTTAAAAGTGCAAAGCCATCGCGTGGAACTTTATCAATGAAAGTCAGCGAAAAAGGAGCCCTTTCAGTTTACGGAATGGGTCGCTTCCCAGTGACGCTTTATAAAGAACAATGGCTTAAACTGATGTCCATAGCCGAAGAAATTAAGCAATTTATTACTGACAACGACTCCAGACTAAAAACAAAGGATTAAGAGAATTCTAAAAAGCAATTCTAAAAAAGAATTGGGAAGAATAGTTCATTGGCGGCCTATCTTGTTTTCCCTGGGCGATTTGTCTAAGCTTGTTGAAGTTTGTTGAGGTTTATTTCTCGCAAACTTAGATTTTTTTAGGATTCGCGCAAACGTCGATGATTTCTAATTTGTCGTCTTCAGAGTAGTTGTTTGATTTGTTAAAGTGATTGTAGCAGGCAAAAGCGGCTTTTTCGAAGATGTCATTTTCGCTAGCTGAAGTTCGAGATGTTCCCGGGTAGACGAAATTTTCGCCCTGATAAGTATAGCTATATTTTGGGCTAGATCGCTCTTGATCCGAAACTGCCGCGAACACGTTTGAAAATGCGTTCAAGCTGACTAAGCCAATTAGAAATAATTTCAGTCCGAAGGTTTTTGTCATAAAATTCCCCTTTTATTGCTTGCTTATATCAAAGTGCAAGCCGACGACCGGGCTTCACAAATCGCCTTAAAATGGGACTTGGTTTTTCTAGCTTTTATCGTGGGTTTGGGATGTCTCGTTTTGGGAAAACTCTAAGATGATTGAAGTGCCAAAAAACGCTCGACACCGTAGGGGATTGCTTTACACATGGGAATTGCCTACATATTCGAAGATGATGTCGCTGGATGAAAAAGAAAAGAAATTCATTGATGAATTTCAAACTTTCCCAAGCTGGAAAGAAAAATACGAACGACTGATTCGGATGGGTCAGCAAGCCGCGGGACTAGAAGAATCTCAGAAAACATCAGAGGCTTTGGTGAAAGGATGTCAGTCTCAAGTTTGGCTTCACGCTAAGCTGAATGAACACGGCCAAGTTATTTTTTCTGCGGACAGTGATGCCCTAATTGTTAAGGGTTTAGTTTCACTCTTGGTGCAAGTTTTTTCGAACGAAAGACCAGAAGTGATTTTGCAGTCCCCATTTTCATTGATTGAAAAAATAGGCCTTTCGCAAAACTTAAGTCCCAGCCGATCCAACGGATTATTTTCAATGGTCAAGCAAATGAAAAATTTTGCTTTAGCTTTTTCAATGATTCAGCGAGGACTTTAGGTCAGTTTGGAGTTCCTGAGGTTAAATCCAGAATAAACTCTTTCAGCACTACGAAAGCCACGACTTTTGGGAGGACGAAATTCTGAAGCTGAATCAATATTTGTCGGGCTGACCTGCGATGTCCCAACAAGATATTTTGAAAAGGAAAGGTGCCCTTGAAAAAAAAATCAAATCCCCAGCTTCGACATCACCAGCCAGCGACGCCCTTAAAAACTTAAAGGATGCCCTAGACTTGAAAAAGGCATCGGCCCTAGAAAAAGACGGTACCGTTCAAAGATTTGAATACTCATATGAAATGATATGGAAACTGGGCCAACGCGTTCTTAAAGACAACGAAGTTTTTGCAGAATCCCCTAAGACCGTCTTTAAAGAACTCGGCCGTTTAGGGTGGATTGAAAATGTAGAAGACTGGATCGAGTTCCAAAGATCACGCAATGAAACTAATCATGAATATGGTGCCGCTTTGGCTAAGAAATCACTCAAACTAGCTCGAAGATTTTACCCATTGGCGAAGCAACTACTAAAAATACTTCTAGAGAAATCCGTCCGTGAATAAGTTTGGCCTGCAATCAAAGGCCGTTTCCCTAATTCAAGAAATCATAAATAATGCCCTTGCCAAAAAGTTAAAATTTTCAGTTTTTGTATTTGGCTCCAGAGCCTTGGGCCGCCAACGAAAGTATTCAGATCTTGATTTAATGATCCAGGCCGATCCTGAACTTTCGGAAACTGAGCTTGCTGAACTCATCGAAAGGTTTTCTGAAAGCGATCTGGCCATCCAGATTGAGATCCTGACAGAGCGGACGGCACTAAAGGATTTCATCCAGCGAATTGAATCCGAAAAGGTTTTTTGGTTCTCGGGGCCTAAATGAGCGATACCAATGCTTGGTTTGGTTGGGCTCCGTTAAAACACACGCACTGCAATTAGGGGACCGGTTGAGATTCCGGTGGCTGCGGCGGGTTCTTAGAAGCGTGTTCGCCAATTGCTTTCCCCATGCCTTCGGCAAATCGCCTTCCGAAATTTTCAACAAAATCCTTGATAGCGGCTCGTAATCTATTTAAGGCTGGAATGATCACGACTTCGCCTTCAATCGCTGGAGCAATCACCCGACTGATAAACTCTTTTGTTTTCGCGTCGACATCTTCGGATGCGTTGGCGGTGCTATAGATCTTTTGAATTTGTAGAGTACGTACTGTAGTTTCTAGGAAACGCAGGTCCTCGCTCTTTGCTTGGGTTGAGCTGTCGGAAAAATTATTTGTGGTGAAAAATGAGGTCAGATTTCTCCTACCTATGCACATGACGCCAGCAAATTCGCCTTGTCGAATATTGTCGACTTGAATGCGCTCCAGTCGAACACGACAGGTAGGTGGCGTCATGTGCATACGTAAGAGATTTCTTGCCAAGTTTGCAAATATTTCTGCTGGTGTTTGGATTTCGGAATCCATTTTAAAAACACTTTGTGAAGGTTTGAAAACCCCTTCAAAATGAATGCTTCCGTTAAGCAATGGATAGAACCCGACCCATCGGATAGTTCCTACTACAGGAATTTCCGGACCAACTAGATCGTTTCCCGTCACCATCGACCCAATAGCCAAATTTCTTACTTCCAGTACTTTAAAGTTTTTAAAAATAATTTCTTGAGCTGCGGGGGTCAGAAAAAGAGCTCCACCCGAAGTCACCAGTAAATCATAGACTGCATCTTGTGGGACCGAATTTACTATTGGCTGAATGGTTTGGAAGACTTGAACTCTTTTGACCAAGTCAATATTGCTAGGAGCGATAAAACCTAAGGCGTTAGCTGATTCAAGGCTCTGATAACAAGTTTTCACTTTGATTTGCGCGCCCACTTTGCAAACTTGATCACCACTTTTTTCAAGGTCATACGCCTCCTGGGCGCAAACATAAAAAGCAAATAAGGCGAACGAAGCTTGGCTTAAAATAAAACGGCGAATGAACATGGCTTTCTCCTCTTTTTTTTAGAAAAAGTAATTCGTTAGGTGCAGAGGTTTACCAGCGAGTGGTTAAAATAGAAATCCAAATTCACTACCAGTGAAAAAGAGATAAATGTGTCATCAAGATGTGCAAATTTCTTGACGGCTTTTTAATCCACTTTTAATACAAGCTCGCGAAGACTTTTTGGACGTCGTCGTGGTCATCCATTTCGGCCAAAAATTCCACCACGTCTTTTTTTTGCGCGTCGGTGATTTCGGTGGGGTTTTTAGGCATATAGCCGAGTTCTGCTTTTTGAATTTTCCAGCCTTGTTTTTGCAAATCCGTTTTCAGGGTCTCTAAATTTTCACTGGGGCCGTAAAAGACAAAGCCTTCTTCTGTCGGGTAAACTTCGTTGGCATTCGCCATAATGGCTTCTTCTTCGGGGTCAAAAGTTCCGGATTTGGTGCCTTCGACCATCGAGACCCGTTCGAACATCCACTGAACGCTGCCGGATTCTCCCATATTGCCGTCGTGACTTTTAAACAAAAGCCGGATTTCGGGCACCGTGCGGTTGCGATTATCGGTCAGAACCTCGACTAAAACTCCGACGCCGTGGGGGCCGTAACCCTCGAAGGTGATTTCTTCGATTTGTTGACCGTCAAGCTGGCCCGAGCCTTTTTTGATCGCGCGATCAATGGTGTCGTTGGGGCAGGATTGCTTGCGGGCGGCTTCGATGGCTAAGCGCAAGCGAGAATTCATTTGCGGATCGGGCCCACCCATTCGCGCGGCGACTTGAATTTCGCGGGCCAGCTTAGTGAATATCGCGCCTTTTTTCTGCGCGTTGGCGGTTTTAGATGTGTTGATCCAGCCTCTTCCCATAAAATCCCCGTGTGGTGTGACGAAATAACTTTCAAAGTTTAATTAAAAAAAAATTATTTGGGTAGCCGCCTGGTGCCGCAGGAAGAGGCTTCAATTGATACAACAATCGCTTCTGATCGCAAAAGTCGGAGACAAGGTAAAAACTTAAACAAAACTTTCGGATTCACCCACGATGCGCCAGTGGCCCTCGGGCAAATGTCCCAGCATGATCCGACCGACACGCACTCGTTTAAGACCGGTGACGCGTAAACCTACTTGTTCGCAGACTCGTCGAATTTGGCGCTTTTTGCCTTCGCGAAGAATCATTTTTATTGAAACAGGAGTTAGCCGCTGGATATCCATGGGCTTTAAGACTTCGCCGTCCAGTTCTCGGGTGTCGCGCAGCTGCCGAATTTGAGTTTCGGTGATTTCACGTTCTAGCCGGACCAAATATTCTTTTTCAACCTGCGATTCAGGTCCAATCAAAGTTTTTGCGACCCGACCGTCTTGGGTAAAGATTAAAAGCCCCTGAGAATCGATGTCCAACCGACCGCAAACCCGCAGATGTTCCAAGCGCAATGCATCCCATGGTGGAAGCTTTTCACCGTCAAAATTTTCTGGCTTCAGCAAGCGAATGGCTGGTTCGTAGCCATCTTCTGGCTGCGAGGACACAAAGCCAATCGGTTTGTGCAAAAGTATCGTGACTGAATCACTTTGAATTTTACGTGCGGGCGGTGCAAGCGTGATCTTGGAGTTCGGAGAAACTCGGGCGCCCGGATGCTCGCAAACCTGGTCGTCAAAAAACACCCATCGCTTCTCGATCCAAGCTTCGGCCTCGCGGCGAGAGCATATCCCTTTTTCTGAAAGAAGCTTTGCTGGCCGAATCAGCGCATTTTGATTGTCTGGATTTTCATTTTTAATCATAATTAAAGTGTTCATTAGTTCATGCTTTCAGGAGTTCCAAATGAAATATTTTTTGGTTTTAGGTTTTGTGTTTTTTTCGAACCTTGTCCAAGCTCAGTACACCGCCAAAATTCTAGATCCAAAAACAAAAGCAGTTTTGTTTACGATGGAACATAGCCTAAAGCCGAATTTGCCGGCAGATACCGGTGGTGAAATCGTATCTCATCTGGAGATTAAAGACCCCGAGGGCCAACTTGTTTTCACTGATCAGACCGTTCTGCAGGGGCTTGAACTTTTAAAATCTGAAATTCAATCTCAACAATTAGGGGTTAAAGCCCGTGTTGAGGTTAAGAAAACATCAACACCCCAGGTGCGCGAAATCAGCTTTTGGAAAAAAGATTTGGTTTCTGGGAAAGAAGAAATCGCTTCCGAGAAAACCAAAGAAGACATTGTCATCCAATCCAATTTTGTAAAATATGTCGGTGCCCATTGGCCGCAAATTCAAAATGGGAAGGAAATCTCGTTTAGGTTTGTTTCTTGGGAGAGAATGGAGTCCATCGGATTTAAAGTTAAGCTGGATAAAAAAGTCGATGAAAAGGGCTTAAAAACAGTCGTCTTGCTAATGAAACCCACTTACGCCGTCATCCGGATGCTAGTCGATCCGTTGAAGTTAACTTTTTCTGAAGACGGACGAAAGCTTTTGCAAAGTTTGGGAAGGGTGACCCCAAAAATCAAATCCGGAAGCCGATGGAAAGACTTAGATGCCCTGGCCGTGTACTCCGATCGCGCTCCATAAAAAGTCAGCATCCAAAATTCCGACAGTTCCAAGTAATTTTTTTTAAGCTCGCAGTTTTGTTTTTAATCTGCTTGACGTTTTTGGCAGATCAAAATTCAACCGTGCAAACTTTGGAGGTTATAGATGCTAAAATCATTAATGTTCGTATTGTTGATCGCAGCAACGCTTGGATCAAAACCCGTTCAAAATTCACCCCGAGAAGGCGGCACCTATTTAGGAGACTCAAATAAACAGGGGGGAGATTTGGCCAGTTTGGTTGCGGATTCCGGCCGACGTGGCGAAGGCGGCGACTATGTGAGCTTGGTAGTTGCGGACCCTGGTCGCCAGGGCGGAAGTTATGCTTCGTTGACTCTGGCTGGTGCGCCTGGTGTTTTCAAAGGCGAAAACTTGGGTCCTGAAGATATGGATGCTTGCGAAGGCCCCCAGTCTGAAGTGGCCTCTTTGTATGCTGTTGAAGACGGCCGTGCACTTTATAATACAGATCCTTCCAGTGGCCCCCAGTCTTGTGAAGTGATGTCTTTGTACGCTGACGAGGGGACTAAACTTTACTTACGTATGCACATGACGCCACCTACCTGTCTTGTTCGACTGGAGCGCATTCAAGTCGACAATATTCGACAAGGCGAATTTGCTGGCGTCATGTGCATAGGTAGGAAACTTTACAATACTGATCCGTCGAATGCTGAGTTGGTTGTATAGTTTCCGTCAGATTAAAAAAAAATCCGTTCTTCAATTGAAATCTTGAAAATAAAAAACCTGAAACCAAAAAAGTTTCAGGTTTTTTTTTGAGATTTTTCTTTTGGATTAAGCGGCTTGTTGTTTTCTTCTCATCATTGAATGATATTTTTTATCGAAGTCTTTGGCCTTGTAGCCCTCCAAAGTCAGCAAACCTTCTTTAAACCAGTTGTAGTGTTCATCGCAGAATCCGGCGCGCGCGGGTTTTTGCTTGCAGTCTTCGGCGGCGCATTTATGGGCCGACAATTGGATCATATTGCTGGGGGTGGGAGGCGTAAATTTCTTAGCCTCGGGAGCTTGCCCGCCGCCTTGTTTTTCGTATTGAGGTGGAACAACGCTGAGTTGGGCTTTGAGAGTCCCTTTTTTGTCTGCCATCTGAAAGATCTCCTTTTTGTTTTTTAGATCGACTAAAGTCCTGACCTACGTCTCATCGGCAGGATCTTGGTCGAGTTAAAGACTTTTTTTGCAAAAGACCACCCTAAGGTCGTCGAATTTTCAACGGTGTCTAAATACTGGTCAAAAAAATTAAATTTAGATCGACGACGTTTGGAAGAAATCCAGACCCTAGCAGAAGACCAGTTCCTTCTAGAAAAACTGAGTGTTTGGCTTGGCTTTTCAAAAGTGAACTCTTTGTCACCCCAAAGCGTGCACAAACGTCCAGAACCAATACTTCTAGCCTTTAAAGGTACCTTGTCCATCGTTATTCTAAATACAGTGGTCAATGCGCCGAAGGAGAAACTAGATGCGTTTGATTTTAAATATTCTGTTCTGCGGGCTTTTGTTCATTTGCGTTTCTGCAACCACGGTTATTGCCCAAGGAGATGATCGAGGCGGAGATGCTCTGGTCAGAGGTGCAAGTGCTCGCAAACAAGTAAAGCTTCCCGGAGTTGCCGAGTTGTTTAAAAAAATTAGTTTTGCGCCAGCGCCGGTCCAAAACCAACTAGATTTTGATACTAGATTTTTAAAAATTAAAGAGGAACTTGCCAAGGCCAACAAGGATAAAGAGCAAATTGCTAGCTACGACGCTGAAGGGAAACTGAATTCGGGTCAACTTTTTGAGGCCAAACAAAGTATGGATGTCGCGCAGCAGGATTTTCGCAAAACCCCGTTGTTTTCAGATGCAGAGACAAGCGTAGGGTCTCTCGTTGTAGTTAATAAAGAATCTTTAGCCCGGCTAGAGAAAGCAAAGGCCGATTTAGCGCTGGCCAAAGAAAAAGTGCGCCAGCAGCAAAACAATTTGGTCGGAACAGAAAAATTAGTTGCATCACTCTCCAGCGCACAAACGTCTTTGTTGAAAGAAAAAGACAATGCGCTGAAAGCACTAGACGTGTTTATTCAGACTAAAGGTGTGCAGACAGATCTTTCTAAATATTTGGAAATATATAATGATTCTAATGAAGTTCTAGAGCACATCGCAAAAGTCTACGATAAATCAGCGATGGGATCGTACATGGCAGAAAGATTTGCGCAACTTCTGAATGACAAAAATCTTTTTTGTCAGGCGCAGAACAATTGCTCGTCCAAGACACCTGCGGATATTAGCTTCGATCAGGTCAAGGACAGTATTTTTAATTCATACGTTCGCGGTGTGCGACCCAGAGCAAGGGCACCCGGGACGACTAAATAGCTTCAGGCAAGACGGCGCCAAATTAGCTCGTATCAGATAAGGGAATTTTTCTAGTTTATTTTTTGAAGGCCTGAAAGGTCCAATTCATTTGAAGGGCTTAAAAACCAACCTTTCCAGGACTTTGATGCCAATATAGAAAAGTAAATCGCCCCAGTAGGGATAAAGCCCATTTGGTTCATCAAGTAGTTTTGACCCAAAAAGCAGGCTTGGGGATCCGCACTTGCCTTCAAACTTCGAACCCACTTATTTAAAGACACCGCCGGAACTTTTAAATAAGATTCGCGACCGTCGGGTAAAAATTCTTTTAATACTTGGTAACAGCTGGGTAGGTCGGGCGAAAAGCCCCGGCGAAAAACCAAAGCAGTTTGAGTTTTAATTTTTTGAATAAAAATTCTGTCCTCCATGGGATGGATTTCAAATTCTAATCTAAGATTTTTTTTCCCCTGCAATTGGAACCATTCCGCTGAAACTTGGTGGTCAAGTCCCCCCAAAAGAGAAAAAGAATAAGACCATTTTTGCGACCGAAGCTTTCTGAAAGCTTCGGGGTTTTTCTTTTCTTGTTGTTCAAGAGTGTCTGAAATGGTCTGGATACAAGGGGTCTGGCCCGACCACGATGTTGGCAATCCCGAACATCCCGGAGGACTTTTGGCAGAATAGATTTTTTGTAGTTCCGAAAATTTCAAATTCTGTGCGATTATTTTTTTCACTACGATATCAGTGATCTGTGGCGAGAATGCTAAAAAATCAAATTTGATTTGATCGAATTTGTAGAAATCTGATCGCCCTTCAAGTTTTGGAATAAATGGGGTGGGAACTCGTCGGACGAAATCCAAATCCCCGATCTGGTACATTTGAATCGCTAAAGAATCATCGTTAATAATTTTAAATTCGATTTCTAAATTGTCTTTGGTCGGCGCAAATCTTTGTCTCTTTAACATAATACTTTTTCCGTGATTCCAATATTTGACCTCGAAATCGCCAGCCCAATTTTGGTTGTATTCGTAACCAACATCCTTGGGATGGGTAGGAGTCCACTGAGACAAGGTCAGCGTGTGCATAAAGTCGGCTTGGGGAGTCTCTAGGGTGATTAACATTTTGTCCTTTTCAATCTTGATCCCCAGCTGCTCGACTGAAATTGATTTTTGATAAATCATTAGGGCGTTCTTGATCGGAAAAAATAAATCTGCTTTCGGAGATTGCGCCTTGGGATCCAAAAAACGCAGAACGGTTCTAAGGTAGTCCGTCATCGTTAGGGCACTACCATCGCTCCAAAATTGGCCGGGCAAAAGTTGGCATTGAATTTTCAAACTATTTTTAATCCACGAACATTTGGCCTTGTAGGGCTTGAACTGGCCGTCGCGAAACTTTAAGAAAGGCGCCGATAGTTGGTGCTGCAAGTAAATTCCGCCCGTTGATTTTTGCAGAATCGGCGAAAGTGTTGTTGGGTCGAAATAAAGCCCCAGTCGAAATGGAGATTTTGGGCTAGAGTTTCCCGTGGCAGGAGAGCCTGAACGGTCCCCTTTGCCTGCTGGGCTTCCAAGGGTACTTCCGGTACTTCCAACGGAATCCTCAGCTAGAGCGTAAAGACTCCACGTCACAAGTAACAAAAGAATTCTAAAAAATTTGAAACAAATGATGAGTTTGTTCAAAAGAGAAGCCAAATATTTTCGACTAAAGTTCCAGCTCCATTTTAGCGATGGTCTGCAATTGCATATTGCTGGTGCCTTCGTAAATTTGCCCGATCTTGGCATCTCGCCAGAATTTTTCAACCGGATATTCTTTGGTAAATCCATTGCCACCATAAAGATCAATCGCCATCGAAGTTATTTTTTCTGCAGCTTTTGACGAGAACAACTTTGCAATTGCCGCCGCTTCAATAAAATCAGATCCTTCGTCCTTCAACCTGGCCGCATTGTAAACCAATAATCGCGAAGCCTCCAGTTGAGTCCGCATTTCAGCCAGTTGAAACTGCACACCCTGAAACTGCGAAATGGATTTACCAAATTGATCTCGGGTTTTGACATATTTTAACGCCGCTTCATAGGCCCCTTGACCTATGCCCACCATTTGCGCGCCAATTCCGATGCGGCCTTCGTTCAAAGTTTCGATGGCGATTTTATAGCCTTTGCCGACCTCGCCTAAAATATTTTCTTTGGGAATCTCGCAACCTTCAAAAACCAATTCGCAAGTGGAGCTTGCCCGAATTCCAAGTTTGTCTTCTTTTTTGCCAATTTTAAATCCGGGAGTGTCTCGTTCCACTAAAAACGCAGTGATGCCTTTGTAACCTTTGGCCGGATCAACATTGGCGAAAACAATAAATAAATTGGCCTCGCCGCCATTGGTAATCCATAGCTTATGGCCTTGCAAAATGTAAGAGTTCCCCTTGGGCTGAGCCAATAATTTCAAAGCAAACGCATCCGATCCACTGCTGCTTTCTGACAGCGCATAGGCCCCCACCCAGCTGCTAGCAAGCTTTGGCAAGTAATTCGATTTCTGATCCTCCGTGGCCCACTTCAGGAGGGCGTTGGTCACCAAAGTATTTTGCACATCAACCAAGACGCTGATCGACCCGTCAATTCGACCCAGCTCTTCAACGGCTAAGCAAGCCATGGTGAACGAGCTTCCGGCGCCGCCCCACTTTTCAGGCGTTTCAATTCCCATCAAACCCATTTCGAACAGTTTTTTTAAAATGTCTTTGTCGATCTGGGCATTTTTATCCATCGCATGGACGTGGGGTTTAATATCTTTTTCTGCAAACTCTCGAACGGCTTGTTTAAAAGCGGCTTCTTCTTCTCCAAGTGTGGTCAGGGCGGGTCTCTTTGTTGATATCATTTCTGGGTGTGCTCCTTTGGATAGAATGAAATCAAAATTTGCGGGGAAACGCTTTTTTTTGCAATCAACAAAGTTTTTTGTGATCGCCTATGACAGAATGCATTCATAGACTTCAATCCAAGGATCCTCTACCTTGAGAGAATGAATTTCGAAGAACGTCTGGTACGATTGCCACTTTTTTTTGTGACCTTTTTGCTTTCATTGTGTTTTCACGAGTACGCGCACGGATGGATGGCTAAAAGAAAAGGCGATCGCACCGCCGAACAAATGGGTCGCTTGACCCTAGATCCAATGGCTCACGCTGACTGGATAGGTACTTTTGCACTGCCGATCGTTTCGTTTTTATTTGCCAGCCCGATTTTGTTTGGCTGGGCCAAGCCGGTGCCCGTCAATCCCAACCGGATGAAATCTCCGCGAAAAGATATGTTTTGGGTGGCGCTGGCCGGGCCTTTGTCAAATTTACTTTTGGCAACGATGGGCGCTTTTATTTTCGCAGTCGCCTACCGGTATTTCACTGCGACACTGCCGATGAAGGGCATCCAAGAATTTTTTATGAGCTTTTTTATTCCGATGAATATGTTCTTGTGCGTGTTTAATTTAATTCCTTTGCATCCGTTAGACGGGGGCAAAGTTTTGGCCCGGTTTCTGCCTGACAGTATAAACCAGAAACTGGAAGACAACCAGATGATGACCAGCATGGTTTTAATGGCGCTGATTTTTACGGGGATTTTAAATATTTTTTCTTATCCCGTTTATCTTTATACCGAATCTTCGATTAATTTATTTTTGAGGCTGTTGCCGTGAGCGAAAAAGCGACGCGTGAAATTGTGATGAGTGGAATGCGGGCCACCGGAGCTTTGCATATTGGGCATTATTTTGGCGCGCTTAAGAACTGGATTCAATTGCAAGATCAGCACGAGTGTTTTTTTGGCGTGATGGATTGGCATGCTTTAACCACCCATTTTAAAAACCCCGAAGGAATCGCTCAATCAAATCGCGTAATGATGGCCGAATATATTGCGGCCGGAGTCGACCCTGATAAATGTGTTTTATTTATTCAGTCGCAGGTGCCCGAACATTTAGAACTTTACTTTATTTTTTCAACGCTCACTCCTATGGGTTGGCTTGAACGAGTACCAACGTGGAAAGATGCCGAAGAGGAAATGCGCGTTTCTGACACTCATAATTTGGGTCGATTTTCTTATCCCGTGCTTCAGGCTGCGGACATTTCGGTTTACGCCGGGACCCGAGTTCCCGTGGGTCCGGATCAAGTATCGCATCTTGAACTTTCTCGTGAAATTGTTCGTCGTTGGAATCATCTTTTCAAAGGCCACTGGCCCGAGCCCAAACCTTTACTGATGCGGCCGCAAGTGGTGCCTGGATTGGACGGTCGAAAGATGTCCAAAACGTATGGAAATTCTATTTTGCTTTTTGAAGAATCAAAAGATTTGCAGAAAAAAATTCGCGGGATGCCCACCGATCCAGCGCGGATCAAGCGTGAAGATCCTGGCGAGCCCTCTAAGTGCACGGTTTATTCTTATCATCAGCTGTTTTCATCAGCAGAAGATCTATCTTGGGTTGAATCCGGCTGCAGAACTGCAGGTATTGGCTGCGGAGATTGTAAAGGTCGATTGATAGAAAATATTGAAAAAGTGATTTTACCTCTAAGAGAAAAGAAAAAAGAATTCTTGAACAATCCTACTCGGCTTGATTCAATAGTGAAGGAAGGTTGCAGGAAAGCTCGCGAGCGTGCGTCTCGGAACTTGAGTGAAATCAAAAAACAAATGAAATGGCCGTTAACCTAGCCGTCAATCTCAGTATTCAATTGCCCAAATTCGAAGGGCCCTTGCATCTGCTTCTCTATCTTATCCGTAAAGAAGAGATGGATATTTTTGATATCGAAATTCACCAAATTACCGAACAGTTTTTAGAGTATTTAAAAATTATGAAGGAGCTTGATCTTGAGCGCGCTGGCGACTTCGTGTCGATGGCGTCCACACTTTTGCATATTAAATCGCGAATGCTGCTTCCGACCTACAACGAAGAAGGGGAAATCGTCGAGACCGAAGACCCTCGACGAGAATTGGTGCAAAAACTTTTGGAGTATGAACGCATTCAAGAGGCCTCGAGAAAACTTTTAGATCGTCCACTGAAGGGTCGAGATTTCTGGGTGCGGGGTTTGCGAGAAAAACTAGAAACGCCCGCAGAAGAAATCCAGGTCGAAGAAAACGCCTTATTCGTTTTAATCTCTTCGTATAAAAAAATCATCAGTACGATGTCTAAAAAAGTCCATCAAGTGGCGGCCAAGGTTCAGTCCATTTCGCATCGAATTTTGGAACTTAAAAATCAATTTGTTGCTGGCGCAAAGCTAACTTTGCGCCAGCTAATTTCTGTCACGTCGGACCAGCCCGAGGAAAAACGAAGACAGATTTTGATGACATTTCTGTCTTTGCTTGAACTTGGCAAACTGGGGTTTGTTAAACTTTTTCAGACCACCCCAGATCATGATATTCACGTCGACGTCACCAAAGATGTGGGATTTGATGTTTTATCTCGGGTCGAGGAATACGAATCCTTGCAAATGGCGCCGGCCCCAGTGTTGGCCGATAGTCCAATCGCTGATCAGAAAGTGTCTATGGATTTCGAGGATCTTGGGGATTTCGAGGATCTTGGTGACCTCGGTGAGGTCTTGCCTGATTTTCAAAGGCCTTTGGCTAGTTTTGTCGAAAACGAAAATAGTGAAAGCTTAAACGTAATTAGTTCGGACGATCTAGCTACCGATGAGGAAATCTTGCAGGCCGAAGCCGAAATGGCGCTTGAGGATCGGTCGGAAAGTGAAAAAGGAATAAATCATGGTTGATGATATAAAGAAGGATTCAAGAATTGATTTAGATGAAGACATAGAAACAAGTTCTTCCGGTGCAGACGAACTTGATGAATTCGACGTCGAGGATATTTCTGCAGACGGTCTGGAACTGCAGCCCGATCTCGACGGCACAGAGCTTGGCGGCTTTGATGCGGCCTCAATCGAAGAGTTCGAAGAAATTTTGCCCGAGCGTTTGGACGCCATATTAGAAAGCATTTTTTTCGCTACCGATAGATCTTTGGGGATGGGTGCTTTGCGTGTCCTGTTCAAAGGGACCAATATCAAGACCGAAGAAATCAAAGCGGGCCTGGATCGCCTAAAAGAAAACTTACAAAGTTCTTCGCGCGGGATTCAATTAGAAGAAACCGTGGGCGGATACCAGCTGAGAACCAAGCCTGAAAGTTTAAAATTTATCGCACGTTCCTTGAAAGTCAGACCTTTTAAACTTTCAGGTCCTGCGATGGAAGTTTTGGCCGTGGTGGCCTACAAGCAGCCCGTAATTAAATCAGAAATTGATCAAATTCGCGGTGTAGAATCAGGCCATCTGCTGCGAGCATTGATGGAAAAAAATTTAGTCACTTTCGAAGGCAAGTCCGATCTTCCGGGAAAGCCAATGCTCTATTCCACGACAAAAAAATTTCTAGAGGTCTTCAGCCTTAGAAATCTTAAAGAGCTTCCGACGTTGGCGCAGATCGAAGAACTAATACCCGAGGGCCTAACGCCCGAGGAAAGTGAAAAGACGACGTTAAGTCAAGTGTCCGAACAAATGGCCAATCAAAAGTCCAATGATGCCCAGATCAGCAGTTACTCGATTGGAGAAGAAGAACTTTCTGAAATTTCTGACCAACTTCAAGTGATAAACACTTCAAGCGAATTTTTTGAAAAAGAAAAAGAAAATATGCGTCTGAAAAAGATTGAAGACCGCGCAAAGGATATTCGCGAGGCTTTAATGCTAGGAGAAGAAGTTTCTGATCGAGATCGCAACTGGCTAATCAAGCACGACGAAAGTTTAATGGCCGGCCCAAAATCGGACCCAGAATCGAAAAAGGCGCCCGAAGATATTGGTCTCTGAAAAAACTAGAAACTTCATTAAGGTGGCCGCATCAATCTGGATTTGTTTTCATTTAGTTGTGATTGGTCTAAGTCCTAATTCCAGCGGATATTTTTCGAGACGCTTTTCAAAGTATTATTCAGGATATATCAATTTAGTGGGGATTAACTATAACTGGAGTTTTTTTTCTCCTAGCCCACCATCCGCATTGTACTTTCGTTATGACGTGGCCTATGAAACCGAATCTGGCGACGAGCTTAAACCCATGGAAAGTTTTGTCTTTCCCGACGAATCCAAAATAAGCTCTTTTGATAACGGCAAAAGAAGATTTTCCACCGCGCAAAGATTTTTTAATCTGCAACGGGATGCTTTGCGAGAACTCTTTATTCCATGGGTGTGCAAAAATCATTCGGGGGCAAGCCACGTCTATGTTTCTACCGAGACCGTCGATCTGCTGACCATCGAGACGGCTCAACTCAATTCCGAATCCCCCCTTTCCGAACTCTATCAAAAGCATAAAACGGAAGCCCAAAGATTTTCCTGCGCAGACTCTGCTGAGGTGTCAACGCTATGAAAAATTTGGGTTTAGCTTTTCAGCGATTCTGGTTTGAATTTGATCCCGGCGAAAATTTAAAGACTTTTCGAATTGTCTTTGGCGGGACTCTTTTATTGTCCTATCTGGAAAGGTTTTTAAGGTTTGATCAGTATTTTGGGTCGCAAAGATTTTGTAATCTCGATCAAGCCATTGCTCTTTCGCCAGGATTTTATCGCCCCGCTTTTTTCTGGAGCTTCTGGCCGGACTCGTGGAATTTGGCGATTTATTTATTACTTTTGACAGGCCTAGTGGTTTTTATTTGTGGTCGGGGTGGGCGACTCTTGGGGCTCCTATTGTGGGTGGTTTCTTACGGATTTATTCAAAGAAATCCGCCGATTGTTTTTGGCGCCGATTTTATTGGTGCGCTTTTTCTTCTCTACACGGTGCTGACGCCGATACTTAGTAAAAATAAAACCGGATTTTTAAATCGGTTGGGAACGTCAGTGGGTTGCCGAATGATTCAGGTTCAGTTGTGCGTGATTTATTTTTATTCAGGAGCCGAAAAATTAAAAGGCGTTGAATGGTGGGATGGCACGGCCTTGTGGGCTATTCTGTCTAGCCCACAAATTGCGACCTTTGATTTTGGATTTTTAAGAAATTTCTCTTTTATTTTGGCGCTTTCAACTTATCTGACTTTGTTGTTCGAGCTTTTCTTTCCCACCTTGGTGTGGAATCATTCTTTGCGAAAACCTTTCTTAATCTGGGGCTTTCTGATGCATATTGGAATCGCCCTTTTTATGGGGATGTGGACTTTTTCCATGGTGATGGTCAGCACTTATGTTTTATTTTTTAAAACTAACGAAGCGAAGGGCTGAAGCCTTTTGATTGGGATTGATCGGTAAATTCTCAAATTCAAGCAGCGTTGTTTTTAAATCTAAATGATCTAGGAATATTTTTTGAAATCGGGCCTGCAAAAGAATTTCTATTCCTAAATTCATTTCGGAAACGCTTAAATCGCCGACCGGAATCACTTGCAAAAAATTCAAGCGGCGATCCTTATCGATTTTCCAGAATAAAGGGATGACCTTGGTCTTAAGAGTACCTTTGGTTAAAAAATCAGGATGGATTTTCATGGCTAGCTTTTTTGCAAGGTCTGGATTCTCTTTGATCTCGAATACCTCTGCGGCCTCGCGATCCGACGAGATCAAAAATCCAGGTTGTTTTAATGTGCCATTGTGCGAATCCTTTAAGACATGCCAAAAAATTTGCGCGCCAAAGTTTTTAGATCGAAGCACTTCAAGTGTTTTTTCTGTCAACAGCTCTTGATTAAAAGTATAAATATGAATTTGGCGTTCTGAAGGGGCTACAAAAGAATAAAAAATGGGGCTCTTGACAATCAGAACCCCCATCACAAAACAGATCAAAAGTGTTAGTAGCCGACTAAAAACTTTCATCAAAAGAAACGTTTCCAGACACACCCATCTGGTACGCTGAAACCCGACGTTCAAAAAAGTTCGCCAGTTCCTGCATGTCCTGAAGTTGCATAAAATCAAAAGGATTCTTCGTGTGATACTGGGGAGGAATATGCAAAGACTCTAGCCTTTGATCGGCAACGTATTGCAAATACTTTTTCATATCCTGCAATGAAAGTCCCGCGATCCCTGAATCCAAAATATCTTTTGCAAAAGCCATTTCACAATCAATCGCCTGATCAATCATTTGAATGATCATTTCATTCAGCTGCTCATTAAAAAGTTCGGGCTCTTCGACCCGGGCTTTTTTAATCACTTCCAAAGCAAAGGCAATGTGCATGCTTTCGTCTCGAAAGACCCAGTTGGTACCTGTGGCAAGTCCTGCTAACAAACCCTTGCTTCGCAAAAAATAAACGTAGGCAAAGGCCGCAAAGAAGAAAAGCCCCTCGATGCAAGTCGCAAAGCAAATCATATTCATAATAAATTTTCGGCGATCTTCCACCGTGTGAAGTTCGTCCAGTTCATTGATGGAGTTCATCCACTTAAAACAAAACTGCGCTTTCTTTTGCAAAGAGGGAATATTATCAATCGCTGAAAAAGCTTTTTCGCGATCTTCTGGGTTGGGGATGTAAGTGTCCAAAAGGGTCAAATAAAACTGCACATGAAGGGCCTCTTCATAAAGCTGACGAGACAAATACAACCTAGCTTCAGGAGCATTCAAGTGTTTGTACAAATTAAGGACCAAATTATTTCCAACAATCGAATCGCCGGTGGCAAAAAACGCCACCAGTCGACTGATCAAATGTTTTTCGGAAGGGGACATCTTCGAATTCAGATCAACCAAATCCGTTGAAAAATCAACTTCGTCCACAGTCCAAGTATTTTTAATTCCGTTTTTATACATTTCGAAAAAAACCGGATATTTCATTGGTCTTAGGGTCAGATTAAATCCAGGGTTAAGTAACATAAATTTTGTTTCTCCTAATGTCGTAGTATATGAGTTACTGGCAGGCTTCGCATGTTTCAGGATTATCTAAAGAACAGCTCACGGCTTCTTCTTCGCTAAACTTCACCGGTGCTGCTGCCGTGCTTTTGGTGGTGGTTGTCTTCGCGATCGAAGTCGCTGGTCGGCTGCGAAGATAATAGGTGGTCTTCACTCCGCGCTCCCATGCGTACATGTACATCGACGATAGCTTTCCAATCGAAGGCGATTCCATAAATAAATTTAAGCTTTGGCTTTGATCGATAAAAGGGCCGCGGTCGGCAGCAAGGTCAATCAAGCTCTTCATCGGAATTTCCCAAACCGTTCTAAAAAGCTCTCGAACGTCAGCGGGTATTCTTTCGATGTTCTGAATACTACCCTCGCTGATTTTAATTTCGTTTCGCAGTTCTTCGGTCCAAAGCTTTCGTTTTTTTAATTCGACCACCAAGTACTTATTAATTTGTAAAAACTCTCCGGAAAGCGTTTCTCTTTTAAAAAGATTCGAGACTTGAGGTTCAGTGGCCTCGAAGCAACCCACAATTGTTGCAATTGTTGCCGTCGGCGCGATCGCAATCAACAACGAGTTTCTAAGCCCATGCTTTTTAATTTTCGCGCGCAATTGATTCCATTTCTCTGTGTCGCTGGGCTGCACATTCCACAAATCAAATTGCAGCTGACCAAGATATGCTCGAGTGTCTTCAAAATTAGAGTGAGGCCCCTGGGATTCTGCCAACTGATTTGAAGTGCTCAAAGCATGAAAATATATTTCTTCCTGAATTTGGCTAGAAAGTTTTCTGGCTTCGGGGCTATCAAAAGGCATTTTCAACTGAAAGAATACATCTTGCAATCCCATAACCCCTAAACCAACTGGGCGCCATTTGTGATTAGAGGACTCACTTTGAGGGATTGGATAAAAATTAATATCAATAACGCGATCTAAATACTTCACAGCTGCTCGTACTGTCTGCCCCAACTTTTGAAAGTCAAATTGGCCATCGACAATATGACGGCCCAAATTCACCGATCCCAAATTGCAGACGGCGGTCTCTTGATTCGAAGTGACTTCCAAGATTTCAGTGCAAAGATTTGAAAGATGAATCACATTTCCAGGTTGAGCGGTTTGATTCGCTTTTAGGTTAGATGCATCTTTAAAAGTCATCCAACCATTTCCAGTCTGCGCCAAAGTTTTCATCATCCTAGAATAAAGTTCTCGGGCTTTGATCTGTTTAACGTAAAGTTTTTTCTCTTCAGCGGTTTCAAATGCTTTTTGGAATTCAGGACCAAAAAGATCCGTCAGCTCGGGAACGGCTTTCGGATCAAACAAAGACCACTGGGCGTCGGCTTTCACTCGCTCCATAAAAAGATCTGGAATCCAATTAGCCAAATTTAAATTATGAGCCCTTTTGGCTTCATCGCCAGTGTTATCGCGCAGTTCTAAAAATTCTTCGATATCCGCATGCCAAGTTTCCAAATAAACGCAGCAGGCTCCTTTTCGCTTTCCACCCTGATTCACCGCTGCCACCGAACTGTCCAAAGTTTTCAGCCAAGGGATAATTCCGTTACTATGACCGTTTGTTCCTTTGATCAAAGACCCTCGTGCACGGACCCGCGAGTAAGACACTCCGATACCACCGGCAAATTTTGATAGGAGGGCAATGTCGCAGTACTTATCGTATATAGAACGCAAATCATCTTGAGGCGAATCCAAGAGATAACACGAAGACATTTGCGGCCGCAAAGTGCCAGAGTTAAACAGGGTAGGGGTAGAAGCCATGTAATCATGCGATGAAATCAAACGATAAAATTCGATAGCTTCGTCCACTGTCTGAGCCAACCCACACGCCACGCGCATAAAAAAGTACTGAGGAGTTTCAAAAACTTGTCGCGTATTTGGATTCTTTAAAAGATACCGATCATAAATTGTTCGCAAACCAAAATATTCAAATCGATCGGTTCTAAAAGGTTCAATCGCCGCAGATAAACTGGCTTTATTTTTCTCAACAAACTGAGCGGTTTTTTCCGCAATTAACCCTGCCTGAAGTCCATACTGAATCGCATCTGAAAAAGATTTCATTTTTTGGCTGCGAACTTCTTCCTCGATATATATCGATAGTAGGCGCGCCGCTAATCGCGAATATTCGGGTTCCTCACCGATCAACAGGGACGCTGTTTGAATGCACAAGTTATCAAGCTCTTTCGTGGTGGCTCCGTCGTACAATCCTGAAATGGCCTTGGTTGCGACACGCAAAGGGTCGACTTGGTCCAAAGCTTGGCAGCAGTTCATCACGCGCTCGACGATTTTTGTGACATCCACGGGTTCTAGAGTCCCATCTCGTTTCCGAACTCGCATCAGGTGGGGGAAGTTCTCACGGTTTGATTCCATTTCCACGGCGATAGATTCCTTTGCTGGTCCCGAAAGATCGGGCTTTATTTTTTTAATTTCAAGATGAGATCTTAAATTATTTTGGGTTTCTTGAGATGATTCTCGAATTGTTTCCATTGCTTTTCCTTCCTCCGTGGCTCCATGCCGTGGATTTGCTGTCGTTCAAAGTGCACGTACTTCGTATCCTGACTAGATATCCCCACCCGTACGCTGACGAGAAACCATCGGCCATTCCAGCAAAACTTTGCTGGGTCGACTCACTGTTGAGTAAAAGTTTTTGCAAAAACTTTTACTCAAAAATCTTTATCTGTTTTCACTTTTTTTATCTGTTTTAAACCGTTTTAAACTGTGTTTTCGCTTGCGGGATCAATGACTCTACTAGACCAGACTAATGTCTTGGTGTTTGTTTCACTATCTATAGCGTTTAACCGCAGTCTCAGGCGATCAACTAACTATTACTAGTTATCCGCGCGCTTGATAACTTAACGCTAAACGAATTTTTTTCTTCGTCCAACATTTTTTCCAAAACTAGACCGATTTTTTTTGGCCCTGCTAATCATTTCCGCAATGGATTGAAAGCTCTTGACAGAAAACAACAAAAAAACATTTTGCGTTTTCAGAGGAGAAACTGTGTGCAAAAGAAAAATTTCAACTCTTAACTAACCACAACATAAAGAATTCTTAACCAAGCTCTGACAAACTGAAATCATCTTAAAAATATTTTATGCGTGCTATCTTTTAGAACTTTTACGTCGGCCTGATCACTTGCGTTTGTTCGACAGAGTAGGGTTTTAAGGCTTGAAATTTTTTAGATTGATAAAGGTCATGCGCATTTAAATAATCGACAATCGTTTGATGAGTTCTCATTTTATCAGCAGTCCAGGCCGGCGCCACTAACTCTTCCCATCGGGGTGCGTAGGCCGCCAAACGATGCACGTAAATTTCTGGTGACAGGTGCGACAAGAAAATGCCCACGCGTCGGCAATACTCTTCTAAAGAGGGTAGAATAAATTTTTTTTCGGAATATTCTTTTTCGAAAGTAGTCTTTTTTAAGACGTGCAGGTGGTGAAGTTTGACATGTTGGATTTTCATATCATTTAACGTTTCGGCGGTGGCGATCAGTTCCTCGTCAGATTCAATAGGGTTGCCAAAAATTAAGTGCACGCCTAAGTCCACAGAAGATTCATTTTTTATTTTTCGAATGGCCTCAAGCGATTGAGCAGCGGTGTGACCACGACGATAAAATTTTAGGGTCTGTTCATTCAGCGACTGCATTCCCAATTCAACGCTAACAAAAGATTTCTCGTTAAATCGCTGCCACATTTGGATCAGTGCGGTCGACAAACAATCCGGTCTGGTGCCCACAACAAAGCCAACGATTTCGTTGTCTGACAACGCCACATCAAAATTTTCTTCTAAAGTTTTTATTTTTTGAAAGGTCGTCGTGTAAGCTTGAAAATAAACCAAAAATTTTTGCACCTTGTACTTGTGCCGAATCATTTCCTTGGTTGTTTCAATCTGCGCCCGCAAAGGTAAAGTCTGACTTTCCGAATTTGCGGCAGAACCCCATACGTCGCAAAAAGCGCAGGTTTCCATACTTTTTAGACCCATTCGGTTGGGACAAGTCTCGGCGGTACTGACGGGGATTTTAAAAACTCGTTCGCCAAAACGCTTTTTATAGAATTCCGAAATTGGCCTAAAGGGCAAACCCTGTTTGGAAATCACGAAGGACTCGCGGGATTCCTGATGGCGGTCTTTTCATCGTCGAATTTTTTGACGTATTCGATGATGGCACTTTTGGATTCGCTTTGAATTCCAACAAAACGCATTCCCACATAGCCATCGGCGCCGGCGTAAACCACTTCAACTGAAGCGTGGATGGGGCTATAAAGGTTGGGGCTTTTTAAAATGACTTTGTACCGATCTCCGATGCGAATTTGATGTCCTTCGCTGGCACCTAGGCCGCCTTCGCTGATGGATAAGACTTTCAACTCAAAATTTTTCTCAGGAGTTTCGCACGAAAGCTGTCCCATAATTGGAACTCTGGGGTGAGCGCGGCGGCTAACACCTAACTCATCCGCGATTTTGTGAATTTGGTAAACCTCTTTCCACGAGCTATAGCCGTCGGTCCAAATCGAAATTTCTCGCAAGTCTTTTTTGGTTTTCAAAAAGGCGATCATTTGTTCGTAGGACATAGGTTTTAATTCGTTTTGACCGGCTTTGACTTTCCACAATCGTTGCTCCACAGCTTGAGTCACTGCGTGCGGTTCTGGATTCAACTGTCGGTCTTTCCAATGCGCAATTTGTATCCATTCCAGCTGCCCACGTCCCCAAACTAATACGGGGGCATTAGAATGCAAAAAATCAGATTCAACCTGGACCCCGGCAAAAGGTCCTTTTACCGAACCCTCCTTCAGGACAAACCACTTATCATCATTCATTAAAATAAATCCTTCATCTAGGGGCGCATTTTGTTAACGCGCATTTCATTTAGAGTTTTTTCTGAAGCCAACAATGTATCCAATTTCGCTTCCAGTTGCGACATCAAATCATCAAAGCCCATTTTTTTTTTCACGCTTCCATTAGGCGCATCAACCACCATGCGCTCTGCAATATCCGGGGGGATATACTGAGTCACCGCAAGTCGAACAGATGTGTAGAGCTCGCGCAGCTGTGACGTCAATTTTCTTATTTGGTCGCGAACTTGTTTCACATCATGCTCGATCAGTAATTGATCAATTGTCGCGGATAAAACGCCAAATTCCGTGGGCTTCTCAAGAATTCTATAAACTCCGGTTTCAACAGCTTCAATGGCCGAATTTTTACTCAAAAATCCTGACAGCAGAATAAACGGGAAGTAATGCCCCAACTTCTGCGCCCTTCGGATCATTTCCAAACCATCCATCGACGGCATTTTTAAATCGGTAATCACTAAATCAGGGCTAGGGACTTGGGGATCTTCCAAAGATTTTAGAAAAAGCTCGGGGTCCTGAAAAGGTTGAACAGTAAAATCATCGACCAACAACCCACGGTAGTTTTCAAGAATGTCTTCTTCGTCGTCGATGACTACGAGAAAAGGTTTTTTCAATGGCAAAAGTCTCCTTTAAAAAGGGTAGGGAAAAATAAATAAATAGACAAAGTAAATCGGCCGCCACAGACTTCCTTTTTGATGGCTTAGTGAAAACTTAACTTCAAAGGTGACAGTCGAAACGCGGTCTCGATATACTTCCAACAGATCGATAAACTAGGTATGAAAAGGTGTTTTTTTGGCATTTATAAGAAATCGATTTTCCCAAGTTGAAAATAAACCCCATGAAAATTCTTTGCTGCTGTTGTCGTTAGGGGCGCTGGGGATTGTGTACGGCGATATTGGGACAAGTCCTTTGTACGCTCTTCGCGAGTGTTTTTCACCAGAACACGGTCTGCAAGTTTTGCCTGAAAATATCCTGGGCGTCTTGTCTTTGATTTTTTGGACCTTAGTATTGATAATTTGCGTAAAATATATGTGGATTGTGATGAACGCCGATAACAAGGGCGAGGGCGGAATTCTTTCATTGCTAGCGTTAGTCTTAAGTCACACCAAATCCCAGAATCGGCGAAAGGTTCTTTTTGGTTTGGGATTGTTTGGTGCCGCGCTGTTGTTTGGGGATGGGATGATCACCCCGGCGATCTCGGTTCTTTCGGCCATCGAGGGGCTAAAGATTATTTCGCCCGTTTTTGATTTAATTATCGTTCCCCTAACTATTTTGATTATTGTGGTTTTATTTCTTTTTCAAAGGATGGGAACTGGGCGAATCGGTTATTTCTTTGGGCCGATTATTTTGATTTGGTTTCTTGTGATCGGGGCTTTGGGATTTTCTGCTATTCTGGAACATCCAGCCATTCTCTTCGCGGTTTCCCCGGTTTATGCTCTAGATTTTTTTGTTCACCACGGAGACTTGGCATTTTTTGTTCTGGGGTCAGTCTTCTTGGTGGTGACCGGTGGAGAAGCGCTGTACGCCGACATGGGGCATTTTGGTCGCAGACCCATTCGTTGGGCATGGTTTGTGGTGGCGTTGCCAGGACTTCTTTTAAATTATTTTGGCCAAGGCGCTTTGTTATTAAAAGATCCCGCGGCCATTGAAAATCCTTTTTATTTTTTGGCGCCGACCTGGTCGCAGATTCCATTGGTGATTCTTTCCACGATGGCCACAGTCATTGCATCGCAAGCTTTAATTTCAGGCGTTTTTTCAATCACCAAGCAGGCGGTGCAGCTGGGGTTGGCTCCGCGGATTCCGGTGATTCATACTTCAAGCCGCGAGATCGGCCAGATTTATATTCCTTTCGTTAACTGGCTTCTAATGATCGGTGTAGTATGGCTGGTGGTGACTTTTAAAACTAGCAGTCAGTTAGCATCAGCCTATGGGATCGCAGTGACCGCAACGATGGTCATTACTACCGTTTTGGCTTATGAAGTTTCGCGCGTTTTGTGGAAATGGAAGCGCTGGCACGGAGCTTTAGTTTTTGGTTTTTTCCTTTTAATAGATCTTGCTTTTTTCACTACCAACTCACTTAAAGTTTTGCACGGCGGGTGGGTGCCTTTGGTCATCGGCGCGGTTATTTATTTGCTGATGTCGACATGGCAAAAGGGCCGACAAATCCTAGCGCAGAGCTTGCGAAGTCGTTCAATCCCTTGGGACGAATTTTTTCCGATGATTGAAAAAAATCCCCCGATCCGAGTTCCCGGTTACGCCATTTATATGTCTAGCGAAACTTGGGGTGTGCCGGTTCCACTTTTACATAACTTAAAACACAATAAAGTTTTGCATTCCAAAGTGGCTGTGCTGACCATTCGAACCAAAGAAGTTCCTTTTGTTCCCAAAGTTTCTAAAATAAAAATTGAAACTCTCAGTAAAGATTTTTTTCTGATTATTGCGGATTATGGGTTTATGGAAACGCCAAAGATAAAGCATATTCTTGAAGCCTGTCGCGAGCAGGGGATTCCATTTCCGATGCAAGAGACTACTTATGTTTTGGGTCGCGAAACAATTCTTCCCACCGGAAATCATCCGCTGCCGATCTGGCGCGAGAAACTTTTTGCGTGGATGGCCAGAAATGCGCAGCGGCCCACATCGTTTTTTAAAATCCCACCTAACCAAGTTATTGAAGTTGGGATTCAGGTCGAAATATGATTTGGACGCTTATTTTTTTTCAAGGCGCATGGGGTTGGGGCGGTAAGGGCCATGATTGGATTTGCCAAGCGGCGACCTACGTCGTTCAAGAAGAAGGCCTTCGAAATTTATTGAAATTCAAACCTCAGGTGATGGGTCATCTTTGCAACGTTCCAGATATCTATTGGAAGGATTTGCCCGAAGAAGTTAAAAAAATTGGCAGACCAAGCCACTATTTGGATATTGAGGTCTTTCAAGGAAAACCTCGAGATATTCCCCGCAGCTATTCGGAAATGAAAAGCAAATTCGAAAATTTTCCAAGTCCTGCCTCGGGTGTGGCATTTAAAGATTTTCATTCAGAAACTGGGTCGCTGTGGTGGAGACTGCAGCAGTTTGTGGATCGCGCTGTAGCACTAAAAACAAAAATTCATTCGCCGGCGCCGTCGGGCCCTAAAGAAACTCAAGATTATAATTATCCTTACAATCAGGCCATCTTTGCTATGATGGTCAATATGGGATTGATGGGTCATTTTATTGGTGATGCTTCGATGCCATTACATCATTCTTTTGACCACGATGCGCAGCGGGCAGGACATGCAGGTTTGCATTCGTATTACGAAGATTTCACGATATCCGAACTGCCGGCGTCGGCATTTTTAGAAATAATTAAGCTGGCAAAAAAAATGCGCGCGCAAAAAAAAGAAGCCTTTCTAGTAAAAGACACCGCTTTTGATAACATCCGCGAACTTTCGTTAAAGTCTTTCTCAGAGATTTCGCAATTAATAGCTGCTGATCAGTTAAAAACCAAAGGCACTGAAACGCAAAAACCGGTGCGCATGCCGTTTGAAAAAACCAAGAAAAAATTTGCCGCTTTGAGTGTTCAAGAATTAAGTCGTTCGGTCGCGCTGCTATCCTTAACCTGGGATCAGATTTATCAAAAGCTCGATCGCCCTGATTTAAGCGCCTACAAATCTTTCCAATATCCGTTTCAGCCTGAATTTGTAGATCCGGATTATTTTTAGTTCGCGAAAAACTGTTCAATATCTTTTCGGGATTTGATCCCGTCTTCGTAACCGTATTGAATCAGGGTCGAAGTAAATTCAGGTTCGAATAACAAATAACTGATAATCTCGCGCGCTTCTTCCAAGGGGCCTAGACCCTTTAAAAGATATCGAATAATTCGAGGCAAGCGATCGGAGAGTTGACCAGCCAAAGTTCCAATATCTTTTGATGGGTAAATCCAAACGAAATTAACTTTTCGAAAATTAAGCTGTTCGTGGTGCTCACTGGGAACCCTTCGCATAAATTCGTTAATTCGTTTCAATCGTTCGATATCAGTTTCTACACCGTCTAGTAAAATCGAATTTAACAAAACGTTGAGCACTCGGGCGACACTAGGTGCGCGGCCTGACATCACATTCAGATCTTGAAAATCATTTTCATTGCGTCGAACACCGATGACAAATAGATCCTCGGCGCCTAAATGCATGGCGGGACTTAACGGAGCATGATTGCGAATGCAGCCGTCGCCAAAATAGCGATCGCCTACTTTTACCGGAGAAAACAGCAAGGGAATCGCACTAGATCCCAAAATATGTTCAGTTCGAATCTCGGTCATCTCTGATTTTCGGCGAGCTCGCACCCACATTTTTTCAACTGATGAACCTTGCACAAAGGTAATGGCCTCGGACGTAATGTAGTCCAAAGCTGTGACACCAAAAGCATGCAATCCGTGCTGATTAATATTTTGTTGGATTTGAGAAAAATCAACTCGAGTTTTAATCAATTCTGCCAACGGGGTCGTATCTAAAAGTGATTTTCCGGGGCTAGTACCAATGACGCCTCCCAAAGAAAGTTCGCTCACCCACCGCAAAGAAATTTTCCCAATGGTGGCTGCGTCGCTTCGAAAAACTTTATCGGTAGTTAGCTCGGACCACATTTTCGAAAGTCTCTGAACACTGAGGTGAAAGTCTTGATAGTCCGATGCCAAATAGCACGCGTTGATAGATCCCGCGCTGACTCCGGTAATAATCTGGAAGGGTCTGTTTACTTTCAAATTGGAGATAATCTCACTGACCGCAGTCAGAACACCCACTTGATAGGCACCGCGAGCTCCACCGCCGGACAGGACTAACGCTTTGGTTTTTTCTTTTTTCAAGAAAGCCTCGCTTAAAAAAAAAGATATCTTTATTGTACAAACAAAAAAGATATCTTTCCCAGCGCCTTCAGCGGTTATTTGAAAGAACTAGACACCCAGACGATCGGCGTACGCAGAACCTCCGGAATCTTTTTGCCCATCGCGGGGCATGGGATTTTCTGAAAACACATCCAAGTTCAGTGCAATTTTTAAGACCTCTTGAACGCTTTCCACAAAATGAAATTGGATAAAGTCTTTAACCTCTTGCGGGACTTGATTTAAGTCTTTTTTATTGCGCGCAGGAAGTATAATTTCTTTAATCCCAGCGCGGTGAGCTGCGATGACTTTCTCTTTAATCCCACCCACGGGCAGGACACTTCCTCGCAAAGTAATTTCACCGGTCATCGCCAAGTGATTTTTTATCGGGCGCCTGACCGCCAAAGAGGTTAGCGCGGTCATCAACGTGACCCCTGCTGAGGGTCCATCTTTTGGAATGGCGCCAGCGGGAACGTGCACGTGAAAGTCTAGGGTGGTTAAATCCAAAGTCGGCCCGCCCGAGCTGCTAATTTTGGGCCAGAAACTTTTCAGTAAAGTTTGCGCAATTTGAGCGGACTCTTTCATCACCTCGCCCAGCTGACCAGTGATCGTCAAATGACCTTTCCCAGGAGTATTTTGAGCCTCGATATACAGCAAGTCGCCGCCCACCGGTGACCAGGCCAATCCCAAGGCCACCCCTGGAAAATTCTTTGTGTCGGCCAATTCAAAATTAAATTTTTCTGGACCCAAAATTTCTTCCAGTAAAATATCATCAATTACAATTGCAGAAGTCTGTGCAGTGGAGAGTTTTTTTAGATTTAAAACTCGCTCGCTAAGGCTTCGCAACACTTCGGTAATTTTTCGTTGAAGATCTCGCACCCCAGCTTCTCGAGTGTAAAAATTAATCAGACGTAACAATGTGGGGTCTTTGAACTCGACGAAACTAGATTCAATGCCCGCGGCCAAAAGTTGCTTTGGAATAAGATGGTTTTTAGCGATATGTAATTTTTCGGCGGTCGTGTAACCCGAAAGTTCAATAACTTCCATGCGATCTAAAAGTGGTCCAGGGATAGTGTCCAGCTGATTGGCCGTAGCGATAAAAAAAACTTTCGACAGATCAAAACCCACATCTAGGTAATGATCTAAAAAATTTTTATTTTGTTCAGGATCAAGAACTTCCAACATCGCCGATGCAGGATCTCCAGAAAAAGCGCGGCTCATTTTATCGATCTCGTCTAGCAAAAAGACGGGGTTGTTTTTTCCCGCTTTTTTAAGGCCTTGAATAATTCGCCCGGGCATGGCCCCAACATAGGTGCGTCGATGGCCGCGGATTTCGGCATCATCGCGAACTCCACCTAAGCTCAACCGAACAAATTTCCGGCCCAAAGCTTCTGCAACACTTTGTCCTAGCGAAGTTTTTCCAACTCCCGGTGGCCCCACAAAAAGTAAAATTGATCCATTTAATTTTTGATTCAATTTCAGAACTGCCAAATGCTGCACAATCCGACGTTTAATTTTATCCAATCCAAAATGATCTCGGTCCAAAATTTGCCTAGCCCGGTCCAAGTCAATTTCTGCTTCGCTTTCAGAGGTTTCATTCCACGGCAAACTGGACAAAAGTTCTAAATAATTTCGGATGATATGGGCTTCTGGTGACTGTAAACCCACTTCTGCAAAACGTTGCAGTTCTCCCAATGCCATTCGATGCACATCATCGGGCATTTTCGCAGCTAGAATCTTGGTGCGAAGTTTTTCTTCTTGGGATTCTGAACTCATCTCGCCGCTGCCTTCGCCAAGTTCTTCTTTAATTGTTTTTAATTGCTCGCGCAAAATAGTTTGGCGTTGGGAATGGCCCAGTTTTTGATTTAGTTTCCCGCGGATTTCAGACTGAATCTCAAGTCTTTCTTTAAATTCCTTCATTAAGTTAAGCAAATAAAGAGCTCGATCTTTCAGGTGAAAGGTCTCTAAGATTTTTTGTTTTTCTTTCAAGTTAAAATCAATATTGCCTGAACATAATGAAGTTAAGTATCCAAGATCATCTACAGATTTGACTAAGTCGCTCAGAGCTTCTGTGTTCATCGGCAACAATTTAAGAATTTCCTGCGATAGTTTTTTTAAACTCTCAAGGAGTGCTTTTTCTGTGGACGAATTCATTTCGAAGGTGTCGGGACGCTCGAAACAATTCCCTACAAAATATCCATCGGGGTGAATTTCTGAACTCTCGATTTCCATTCGGTGAAACCCACGCAAAACAACCTGGTAACCATTTTCAGAATTCCCGCGCAACGAATCCACGCGGCAAAGAGTGCCCGTCGAATAAAGATCCATCAGGGTGGGATTCATAGGGTCAGCCGATTCTTGTTTCTGCTGAATGGCCACAATCCAGAATTTATTTTTCTCGGCAAACTGAAGAGCTTTGATACTTTTCTCGCGACCAACGCGAATCACTTGCGATAGGCCTGGAAAAATCACGGTGTTTTTTAAAGACAAAAGCGGAAGTTTTCCCTGAGGCGTCGACATTATGTAATCCTTTGTTAGATTATTTTGAAATCCATCGTCACCCCTCAAAGATGAGAACCAAAAGTCTGTCGTCAAGGTGGAGGGAACTTCAAAACACGTTTGTCTTTCAGCATTTCGTTTTGACAGACCCACACTTTTCCGCCAATCATCGAAAGAAGATGAGATCGGACGCAGACCGAAAAAAATGAATCGGACTGATTAGAAAATTTTAACTGGAGTATAAAGACAAATGGAACCAACGATTGCTACCACTTCGCTGCTGCCGATGTTGCTTGATATTTTATTGCATTTGGATCAACACCTGATAATTTGGTTTCAAGACTTTGGTCCATGGCTTTACGTGATTTTATTTTTAATCGTGTTTGCAGAAACCGGTTTGATCGCGACACCTTTTCTTCCCGGAGACTCGTTGCTGTTTGCCTTAGGCGCAATGACCAGTTGGGGAAATCAAGGTTTGTCGTTAGCAGTCTTGAGCCTTCTTTTAGTGGCGGCCGCGTTTCTGGGTGATAACGTGAACTACCGTGTTGGTAGGTTTTTAGGACCAAAAGTTTTTAACCGAGAGAATTCTTTTTTCTTAAATAAAAACCATTTATCTAAAACTCGCGAATTTTACGATAGCCACGGCGTGAAGGCCGTGGTCCTGGCTAGGTTTGTTCCCATCGTGCGAACTTTTGTTCCGTTTATCGCCGGGGTGGCGCAAATGAGAATGAAGACTTACCTGCTTTTCTCGCTGATTGGCGCAGTCTTGTGGACGCAGATTTTTCTTTGGGCCGGCCACATCTTTGGAAATTTGCCATCGATCAAAAGAAATTTCCATATCGTTATTTTAGCTGTGATTTTAATTAGCTTGATGCCAATGGTGATCGCTTGGTTGAGGTCCCGAATGGCTAGACCCATTCCCAACAAATCAACACTGTGAAAATTTTTTTCGCTCGACTTTATCATTTTCTAGGGCTGAAATGTGACCGCCCTTGGTATCCTTTTTTGATCGGTTTTTTGGCATTTATTGATAATTTTACGTTGATCGTTCCTACCGATGGGATGTTGGTTTCAAGCGTTCTTTTGCGGCCCTTGCGTTGGAAAAGATTCGCCGTTGCCGTTGCCACCGGATCATCCTTGGGAGCCATCCTGATGGCGGCCGTTGCTCAGCACCAGGGGCTAGAGTTGATTCAAGCCCACTATCCTCAGTGGTTAACGACAGATATTTGGAAGTGGTCTGCACACTTTCTTACCGAATACGGTCTGATCGTGGTCTTTTTGGTGGGTTTAACCCCTTTCACTCAGCAGCCCACAGTGATCTTGGCAGCTTTGTCCGGCAGTCCCTTGTTGGCGATTTCAGCGGCTTTGTTTTTAGGTCGGTTAATTAAGTATATTTTTATGGGTTATGTGGCATCGCATGCGCCCCATCTTTTGCGGAGACTTTGGGGCCTACAGTCTGAAATTAAGCCCATCGAAAATTCTTAAACAAACTTTTTTTGTTCACTCCGTAGGCAGCGAATGTGAAAACTTTAAAATTTTTTCGAAACCATAGATTGTCTCTGAAAAAAGTTGAACAAGCTGGTAAGTTCTGGCACTAATGCTTTTCTTGTCAAAGTGACAAGATCGTTAAAAACAAAAAAAAGGGGTACAAATGAATAAGAACTTAAGTCTGATGGCGATCGCTTTAGCTTTCGTGATCGCCGGCGGTGCGGCTTATGGACAGTCGTCAGCAGCTTCCGCAGGATCGTCTGCAACCACACAAAGTGCAGTCACAGCAACTCCTAGCAAATGGTCTGGATCTGTAGGGTTAAAGTTAGAAGCTAACGCGATACCAAGAACTGCTGATTATTCTCAAGAATTCACAAATAGTAATTTGTTTGATGAGGATTCAAGCAAATTTGATGCAACAACTTCTTTTGGTGGAAAATACAAATTTTCAGCAAAAGATTCTTTTAGCTTTCAACAACGTATTTTCTACTCTCCCACTTACAACCCACAACGCCAAGACACGGCAGTTCTTGGGAACCTGAGATTACACTATTCGCACAAAACTTCTATGTTTGGTGGCGAAGGATCTATGCTTTATCGCTTGACCTTGCCAACCGCAGACGGAGTGTTGACAGAGCAAAGAATGATTGCAGGATTTGCCGTAATACCAGAAATTAATTGGGGATTAACTCCAAATCTTTCTGTGGGGTACTACGGATATTTCGGTGGTTTATTTTATAGTGGTCCTTACCGTTCACTCTCAAAAAGCCAAAAAGATGTGGTTCGAGGCGCTTACCGGGCAGGAGCCAATCAAGCGGCTGTTGCTAAAAATTTGGTCGGTGTAGAAACGAAATCAGAAGCCGAAGCTAAAGCCATCGATGATTCTGGACAAAATGCAGCCATCGGAAGAGAAAATGCTTACTTTGCAAAGAATGGACAGCAAAATGGATGGTACTATTTCGCCAGCGGAACTAACGTTAGCTATAGCTTGACCAGCAACTTGAGCATTTCTCAAGGCATTGGTGCGTTTATCGGTTATCGGGATCAACGTTATTTAGACCGACCGTCAACTCGAGGTTTAGAAGCCGCTACATCATTAGATCTGCAAGCCACAAAAAATTGGACTGTGTCTGCGATTGTTAGCCAGTTGGCTCCAAATCTAGAGGGTTCAGTGGACTTGTCGACTGGGAAACCAACCTTTTACACTAAACAGATGTCTTTCTACTACCCAGAACAAACTCTGTTTACTTTAAACACTTCAGTTTCTTTCTAAATCTTAAAAAACAAATAGGTTAAATCAAAAGGTCAGCCCAAAAAGGCTGGCCTTTTTAATTTTTAGAGACTTGAGAAACCAAAGCGCCGTGGGGCAGATAGTACAATGGATCGACGGGACCTTTCGGAGTTCTGATTTCAAAGTGCAGATGCACGCCGAATGCTCGTCCGGTTTTTCCCATCCCACCGATTTTCTCGCCCTGGAGGACTCTTTGCCCTTCTCGAACAAAGGTTTTTGATAGGTGGGCATACAAAGTCGCCCAGCCGTTCTTCGACTGAACCATAATCATTCGGCCGTAGCCTTTAAAACTCTTTCCCACGTAAATAACGGTGCCGTCGTTCGAAGACAAAATAGTCGTTCCCGCCGGAGCAGCCAAATCAATCCCTAGATGAGGGCGTCGCCCCCGTTTGACGGCGGGTTTAAATCCTCGGGTAAGTCGGGCTTCATCAACCGGCCAATCAAAGTGACTGATGTTCTGAAGGTTTCGCTTGCCTAAATTTAGGGGTCGGGTGTCCTGCAAATCAGGAAGGCTTTCTATATCTTTAGCGAATGTTTTCGAATCCTTGGCTTTGACGGATTCAGATCGGTTGATTTGGGCGCAGGATCCCAAGGCTAAAAAACTTAAAGAAAGAAGCGCATGATTTCTTAAGTGCACTCCTTACATTATCATTCCGGAACGCGTTAAAGAAGCTATAAGTTCCTACGCCACCTTGGAAACGGACAAATGGCCAATAATAAATGCAAAATATTTAGATCACAAAAAGGAAAAAAATATTTAAAGACGTTATTTTAGTGGCCGGGAATAACCTAAACGCTATCAATAGATCGGAAAATTTTTGCAAAGTTCTTCAACCGAGGATTTCACATTGGCCTTTAAGGCTTTGTTTTCCGGATCTTTTAAGACTTCAGAAATCCAGGTTCCGATTTGAACCATCTCGGAACTTCCCATTCCCCGAGAGGTGAGCGCCGGAGTACCAATTCTAATTCCACTTGTCACAAACGGACTGCGTTTTTCATTGGGCACAGTATTTTTATTAACCGTAATGTGTGCTTCGTCCAGGGCAATTTCGGCTTGTTTTCCGCTGACGTCGGTCGGCGACAGATCAACTAAAATCAGATGGTTGTCCGTACCACCGGTCACTAATTCAAAACCTTGTTCTTTTAAAGTCTGGGCAAGAGTTTGAGCATTTTTGACGACATCGGAAATATATTTTTTGAAATCTGGCAAAAGCGCTTCTTTAAACGCCACTGCTTTTCCCGCGATCACGTGTTCCAAGGGGCCGCCCTGTATTCCTGGAAAAATTTTTGAATTGATTCTTTTAGACCATTCTTCACTATTTGTTAAAATCATTCCGCCGCGAGGACCTCGCAAAGTTTTGTGGGTCGTGGTCGTTACAATATCAGCGTAAGGAAATGGATTTGGGTGAAGTCCCGTTGCCACTAGTCCTGCAAAATGAGCCATATCAACAACTAGCAAGGCGCCAATTTCTGCAGCAATCTCTTTAAATTTTGCAAAGTCCAATTGACGGGGATAAGCGCTGTAACCCGCGATGATCATTTTTGGTTTGAACTCTAAAGCTTTTGCTTGAATATCGGTGTAATTCAATCGGCCGGTCGCAGGATCCAAGCCGTAAGATGTCGCGTGAAATAAAATCCCGCTAAAATTCACTGGCGATCCGTGGGTCAGGTGCCCGCCGTGGGATAAGTCCATTCCTAATATAACATCACCGGCTTTAAGAGCAGCCAAGTAGACCGCCATATTAGCGCTACTTCCTGAATGTGGTTGAACGTTTGCAAAGCCACAGCCAAAAAGTTTTTTAGCCCGCTCGATCGCCAGTATTTCGACCTGATCGACAAACTCGCACCCGCCGTAATACCTTTTTCCAGGGTAACCTTCGGCATATTTGTTTGTAAGAACTGACCCTTGAGCTTCCATCACAGCGCGCGAAGCATAGTTTTCAGAAGCGATCATTTCCAGACCATGAATTTGCCGCTGATATTCCTTCAACAATAGGGGATGAAGTTCGGGGTCTGCTTTTTTAACTTCGGGATAAAGATCTTCCATGTTTTGCCGCTCGATCGATTTTTTCAAAATAAAACTCCAAGTGTATATTCAATGCCAAACTGAAACGCAAATGTGAAACGCAAATGCACAACGGTGAACTTTAGATATTTATCAACAAAAAAGTAAAGTCATTTATAAGTTTTAAATTTTTTTGGATCCGGGTAGAAATTTTTTTTGTGGTGAAACAACTAAGTCGGAAATGGGCCGCTAATTTGCGCTGTTCTTAGAGAATGCCGACCCCCTTCAAAGGGCGTTTCTAAAAAGCACTTTAAAATTTCAAAGCAAAGTTCGTGATCTGAAACTCGCGCTCCCAAGCAAATCACATTAGCATTATTGTGTTTCCGAGCTAATTCCGCGGTCTCTAAATTCCAGCAAAGGGCGGCTCGAATATGGCTGAACTTATTGGCTCGCATGGCCATTCCCTGTCCAGACCCACAGATCAACAAGCCATAGGTAGTTAAAGGAATCGGCGCAGCAGATTCGTTGGGAACTATCGAAATCGCAGGAATTTTTTTACAAACTAAATCGGCAAAGCTTGGGTAATCGACCCGTTCACTAGTTTGAGGTCCAAGGTCAAAGGTCTCGACCTGAGCCGACCAAATAGGATCAGTTATAAAACTTAAAATTTTAGATTTTAGCACTAGTCCCGCGTGATCAGAAGCGACAAACAATTTGATCATACTTGAGAAAAAACAACACAAGCGTTGGTGCCGCCAAAACCAAAGGAATTATTTAGGGCGTGCCTGATTTTTTTTGGTTTAGCGCGATGAGGAACCAAATCAATGTCACAAGATTGGCTAGGGTGGTCCAGGTTAATTGTTGGTGGAGCGATTTGATTTAAAATCGAGTAAACACAAATAGCACTTTCCAATGCTCCTGCTGCGCCCAACGTGTGTCCCGTCATACTTTTTGAACTTGAGACTGATAATTTGTAGGCGTGATCTTTAAAGACTGATTTAATAGCCCCGATTTCAAGTTCATCACCGGCCGGGGTACTGGTTCCGTGGGCATTGATATAATCAATTTGGTCTTCGTTTAACGCTGCTTTTTGCAAAGCCCTTCGAATTGCAAGTTGAGCCCCAATCCCTTCAGGTGATGGAGTTGTCATATGAAAAGCATCCGCAGATGCGCCGTATCCGGAAATTTCACACAAGATATTTGCATTTCGTTTTTTGGCAAATTCGTATTCTTCTAATACTAAAATCGCAGCCCCCTCGGACAAGACAAAACCGTCGCGGTCTTGATCAAAAGGTCGACTTGCCCTTTCTGGAGCCTCATTTCTAGTGGAAAGTGCCCGCATCGCCGAAAAACCACCCATCGCCATCATGCAAACGGTACTTTCTGCTCCGCCTGCGATCATCACGTCGGTGTCGCCGTTACGAATATAACTAAAAGCTTCGCCGATAGAGTGAGCACTGGAAGCACACGCGGAAGTCACTGAATAATTGGGCCCGCGAAATCCATGCGCAATGGAAACCTGGCCTGCTGCCAGATTGGTAATGACCATTGGAATAAAGAAAGGGCTCATCCGACTGGGTCCCTTTTCAAGCGATTTTTTGTACTGTTCTTCAATCGATGGAAGGCCGCCCATTCCCACACCGATAATCACACCGGTTTGGTTTTTAACCTCTTCGGTCATTGGCAAGCCAGACATTTCTAGCGCCATCTGAGTACAAGCCAAAGAATAATGAATAAAAAGATCCATTTTTTTTTGTTCTTTTTTGGGAACAAAAAGATCCGAGTTAAACCCTTTGACCTCGCCTGCGATATGAACATCAAGGTTGTCTGTATTGAATTTGGTGATGCGCCCTATACCCGAACGCGATTCAACCAAACCCGACCAAGTCTCTTTCATAGTCAGTCCCAAGGGACTGACACAGCCGACTCCCGTTACTACAACCCTGCGTTTTTCAGACATTTTGTTTATTCATGAAAGGATTAAACTTTACCTTTTTTTTCTAAATAAGAGGCGACGTCTCCGACCGTTCTTAATTTTTCAGCTTCTTCGTCAGGAATTTCCAAATCGAATTCTTCTTCCATCGCCATAACTAATTCGACGATGTCCAAGCTGTCGGCGCCAAGGTCTTCGATAAACGAAGCTTCGGATTTTACTTTTTCGGGATCTACACCCAACTGTTCGACAACGATTTCTTTGATTTTAGGGTTTAAACCCACTTTTGCCTCCATCTCTGTGCTCATGTTTTACCTCTTCTTTAATTTTTACTTCTTTAAATTCCTACTTTTAGATCTCCACTTTAAATTTTTTTATAAATTTATTGTTTTTTACTTCGAAACTAGAACTTATTTCTTCCGCTTTCTTAGGATTCAACCCATTCACCCAGTAAACTTTTTGTGCACTTATGTTTTCAAATTTCAACACTGGCAAACTTAAATTTATACTTGATCCTGATTTTGGCCAGACCTCAGTTCATAAATACGCCGCCATTTACATGCAAAGTTTGACCCGTCACATATGATGACAAATCACTCAGCAAGAAAAGCACAGCATACGCAACTTCATTTGGTTCCGCAATTCTTTGCAAGGGAATTCGGCTGAGAATTTCTTTTTTTACCTGATCAGATAATTTATCAGTCATGTCAGTCGCAATATACCCAGGTGATACCGAATTAATTCTGATTCCTCGGCTGGCCACTTCCAGGGCCACAGATTTTGTCAATCCGGAAAGTCCAGCTTTGCTTGCGGCGTAAGCAGCTTGACCGATATTTCCGGTCGATCCTATCACGCTCGAAATATTTACAATGGCGCCACTCCTTTGCTTTAGAAAATATTTTACCGCGGCTTTGGTCACTACGAAAGTGCCGATAAGATTAGTTTGGATCACGGATTGAAAATCCTCTGTCTTGGTTCTTATTAAGAGCTGATCTTTTGAAATTCCGGCGTTATTGACAACCCCATCACACCCACCTAACTTTTCAAAGGCTGCGGCCAAAGCCTCTTCAGTTTGAGCGGGCTCAGTCAGTTGAAGTGGAAAACAAAAGTGCGCTTTCGCGGAGCCCGATTCGGTGATCTCTGATAAAAGTTTTTGTGCGGCGGATTCTTGCGACGAGTATGAAAAGGCTACCTGAGCTCCTCGAAGTGTAAGTTCTCGAACGATAGCCGCACCGATGCCACGGCTGCCGCCAGTAACGATTATCTTTTTGTTTTCAAACTTCATTGCGGCTGATCCGGTTTGTAGTTTTCTAAAGTATTGATTTCTTCTAACGAATTCATATTGAAAACTCGGAAACCATTCGAGTCAATTTTTTTTAATAGGCCTTTCAGAACAGTGCCGGCTCCACACTCGATACAGTTTTGGATCTGATCAGCGGATTTCATCAACGAAACACTTTGTGTCCAAAGAACGGGCGAAGAAATTTGCTGGATCAGATTTATTTTTAATTCTTCAGATTTCCAATGAGCTTTCGCCGTTTTATTTTGGATGATGGAAGTTTTGGCGTTTTTAAAAAGGATGCTTTCAAAAAACTCGCTCATTCCAACTTCCGCTTTTTCCATTAACGGCGAATGAAATGGCGCTGAAACATTAAGAACAATGCATTTAATCTTTTTTGAAACTCCCGGAAAAACATCTTCAAATTTGAGATGGGTTTTAAAAAAATCCAAAGCTTGCACTTCTCCACTGATAACCACTTGTCCTGGGCTATTGAAGTTGGCCGGAGTGACCACGCCTTTTTTTTCAGTGACCTGGACGTAGTTGCAAAGTGCGGTGACTTCTTCGTCCGACAACCCCAGCACCGCTAACATTCCGCCCTTTCCGACGGGGACGCTGGACTGCATCAGCTGACCTCGACGGCGCACGGCTTTAACAGCGGTCGAAAAGGCTAGGGTGTCGGCAGCAACGAAGGCTCCGTATTCTCCAACCGAGTGACCCAATAAAAAATTTAATTCTAAGGGTAAAATTGATTCCAGTACTTTTAAGCTTGCTACTGAAACCGTAAGAATTGCTACTTGAGTATTCTCGGTCAGGCTTAAATCAGACTCAGAACTATCGAAACATAATTTCTTTATATCCAAAGACAAAGCTTCCGAGGCCTCTTCAAAAATTAATTTCGCAACCTTGAATTGCTCGAACAAAAATTTTCCCATGCCTGGAAATTGGCTTCCCTGACCTGGAAATAGGATTGACGCTTTCATGGAATTAAAACTTCACAACGGCACTGCCTGAAGTTAGACCTGCACCAAACGCGGTTAATAAAAGTGTCTGGCCCCGTTTGATTCGTCCGTCTCGGAACGCCCAATCCAGTGCGACGGGGATGGTGGCCGCGGAAGTATTTCCCATCTCGTGAACAATACTGATCACTTTTTCTTTGGGAAAGTCGAAAAAATGAGCGACGGCTTCCATAATACGATAGTTGGCTTGGTGAGGAATCAACCAATCAATATCTTCGACTGTTAACTGATTGAAGGCCATAGCTTGCTCGCACGCGCCAGCCATAGTGCGAACCGCGTTTTTAAAAATTTCGCGGCCTTTCATTTTCATAAAGTTTTCTCGGCGATCCAAAAGCTCGTGAGTGATCGGAGTCTTCGATCCCCCGGCTTGCAAAAAGAAAAGATCTGCTAAAGATCCTTCTGCTCCTAAATGGGTGGAACAAACAACCTGGTGGTCGTCGGGCTGCGCACGACCTAAGATCACGGCACCCGCACCATCGCCAAACAGAATGCAAGTGTCGCGATCTTTGTAATCCACATAACGATGGATCACTTCGGCACCCACCAAAAGAATATTTTTATACTGGCCTGATCTGATAAAGTTGTCGCCCACACTTAAGCCGTAAATAAATCCAGAACAAGCAGCTTGAAGGTCAAAGGCCGGAATACCTTTGCAACCTAATTTGCTTTGAAGAATGCACGCAGAACTTGGCATCAAATGATCCCCGGTCACGGTGCAAAAAATAATCATATCCAGCTGGTCAAAAGTGATCCCGGCAGATTCAAGTGCTTTGTTTGCCGCTCTAAGTGCAAGGTCAGTGGTGGCCTCGTCGTCAGCGCAAATGTGCCGGCGCTCGATTCCAGTTCTTTCTTTGATCCAAGCATCAGTGGTCTCGACCAGTTTTTCGATATCGAAATTAGTCAAAACTTTTTCCGGCAGGTAGGAACCAGTTCCGGCAATCCGAGTTCGATAGCTCAAGCTATCAACCTTTCGCTAGACTGATCTGTTGACCTTTAAAATAGTAGGCCCCGTCAGTACCTTTGTAGGCTCGGTGAGGACGCATCAGCTCTTTGGTTTTTTGATCTACTGAAATAGCTGGCATTTCAAGGCCATCGTGACTTCTTCGCATGTCTCGGCGTGAACGGCTGGTTTTTTTCTTAGGTGTAGGCATTTTGTAGACTCCTCAAAATTTAAAATTTTTTTAGATAGACTTGAAGCCATCTCAAAATATCGCCTTTTTGACAATCAAAATCAAAAATCAATGGTCTTTGTGATCTACTTTTATTTTTTTAAGAACTGAAAACGGAGATTCGGGCTTTTCAAAAGGCTCGTGGTAATCAAAACTCTTCCCGCGAACAAACAAGTGACACTGTGAACAATTGCCGTCTTTATCCTCCGCGGGGACAGGATTAAAAGGAATTTCCATCCCTACCACCTCGTGCAAATATTCTCCCAAATCGAAGGAATCACCACGGTATTCAACTACCGATGGTCCGTCATTGCTAAGGTCCGAAATATGGTTGGGCTTAGCGTAAAAACCGTCGCGGGGCAGGTCTGCTCCGGGGATCAGCAGCTCCTTAAAGGTTTGGTCTATACTAAAAACAAAATCGTCTCCGCATCTTGAGCACAATTCGCCGCTGGCCGTTTTAATCGAGCCTCGAAACTCAAAATTGGTGTCGTCAGCCAAGGGTTTAATAAAAAAGTGAACTTCATAGGGTTTAGCGCCAATTAAGTCCGACAGAGAATCTGTCAATTCACCGGTTTTTCGGGTCATATGGTAGGTGGCTCCCAGGTCGGGAACGTCTTTTAAGCGAATTTTCATAGGCACCTCTAGTGTAGCTTGGGGACTAGCCTTATAGAAGAGGTGCCTGCCGAGATCAATTGGAACTTTTCAATCGAGTCTTATTTACTGAATATTTTCAACTTTGGCTTCGACGACCGAGAGTCCAGAGCTTGCTATATGCCTCCAAAAATCATGGCTGCGGTTAATAAATTTCGGCGAAAGGTCAGAAACTTTCCCGAAAGGTTTTCCAAAATGCTTATTTGGGATACAGGATTTTTAATAACGAATTGGGGAAAAGGCTACGGTAAAGTGGGAGTGCGATTAGGAATAGACATTGCCTTTAGAAATTTGAAACTGAACCGCCTGGAGACGGGCATTGAGCCAAAAAATCTGCGGTCAATAGCATTAGCCAAAACCATCGGAATGGAACGAGAGGGATACAGCGAAAAGCGACTTTATTTGCGAGGTCAATGGCTTGACATGGTGATTTTTGTGGCGAGAAGCGAAGATTTTGGAATTGAATGGAAGCCACAAAAACAAAAAAAAAGGGCGAGGTTTTAAATGAGCCAGATGATTATTTTTTTATCCATTTTGTTTTCCGGTCCGTCATTTGCGGATTCCTCTTACACAACCAATCAGCTCTCGCAGCTTTGGCTAAGCGAAAGCATTTATTTTAGCCCGAAAAACAAGGACGACCACATTTTGTGGAATGGAGTCTTTTATGACTACTCAACAAAGAAATGCACCGAGGTTCACCAAGCGGACGACGGGACAATAAAGTCCAAAGATATTAAATGCGATTCAGCTTTTCTAAAGAAAGCGGAAGAACCCTATTTGAAAATGACGGCACTGGACTCAGTGGCGAGTTTAAGGAAACAGACGGTGGATGGTTGCTGGTGAACTATTTAGCTGGCGACTGAATCACCCAGAAAATTATTAAAATTTCTGCGACTCCCAAAGCCCCTCACGAAAAAATCTTGCGCATGGATTTTTAATAAAGAAATTCCCGTCCAATTCAATAGCTTTGAATAGTGGAGTGAAATACTCACCAATTAGGATTCACTGACTTCATCAATCCCGAAATGCGACCACACCAAATGGTACTGGATCCCGGGGCCGACGTATTAAAATTTCCTTCGCTAGAGCGGCGATCAAAATTTCGCCCAAATTTTTTGTCTAACTTTTATGAAAGGAACTCCCAAAGGGAAATTTTGCTTGCCGCGGATCTTTCTGGTTTTGTGTTTGATAAAGATCGTCGCCGGTACCCGGCTTTTTATTCCCGGTACTTAGGGCCGCTTATTGGCTTTGCCTAAAGTTTTTCGAAGTTTTTGATCCACTCTGTCCAGTGAAGGCATTGGACACTCCCTATCCGCCGCGCAACTGGGTGTTGCGAAACGAAGAATAGCTGTTTGATCTCGGGGACATCCTGGGCCAGCAATTCAAACTTTCGCACTGCGGACTCATCGATATGGGTGGATGATTTAATTTCGACCGCGATATTGGATTTAAATCGCGAAAGAATAAGATCAATTTCCAAGTTATTTTTTGTGGCCAAATACGAAATGCGAAAATCCTTTTGAAAGTATTCATTTAGTTTTACAACTTCTTGAACGATCAATTGTTCAAAAAGCTCGCCAAAAAAAGAGGTGCCAGGTGACGCCGACGACGAGATGTTGCCCGCAAGCGAATTTCTAACTCCTAAGTCAAACAGGTAAAACTTTGGGTTTGATTTTTGACTTTTTCGGACCGACTGATGGAATGCAGGCAAACTCCATCCTAAATAAGTTTCTTCTAAAATTTGAAAATAATTTTGAACAGTTTTGTGATCAACGCCGACTTCATGTCCGATTTTTGAGAAGTTAATTATTTTTCCACTCATCTGAGCTGCAACTTCTAGAAACGCCCGAAAGGGATCAATTTTTCTTAAGACTTGTTCAAGTCTGATTTCCTCACGAAGGTAAACTTGACAATAGGATTTTAAATAAGCAGCTTTGTCTGATTCGTCTGGAGTTGAAATCAAAGTCGGCAACGAACCCCATCGAAGAACCTGGTTCAGATCAAATCCCTGCGGCCATTCCAAAAAGCTTAGCGGAAAAAGTGAATTCAGATAGGCCCGACCCGCCAGCAAATTGGCTCCGCCTCGGCGCAATTTTCGCGAGCTAGAGCCCGTTAAAATGAATTTCACTTTAAGTTCTTCGATTGCCTTGTGGACCACGTTTAGAATCTTCGGAACTTTTTGAACCTCATCCAAAAATACCCAGGAGTATGTTTTTTGCGTGGATCTTATTTGTTGAAACAAGGACATGGGCTCTTTGGAATAGTGCGCTTCCATCTCAGGGTCTAGAAAATCGATTTTCAATATTTTTGAATCTGGCAGATCAGGATTCTTCAAAAACTGCTGAGAAATGAATAAAGACTTGCCCGTACCACGAGCTCCGAACATAAAAAAGCTGTGTGATTTTGTTGGCTTAACGATTCTAGGGATCATAATCCCAAATTGTCTGCGATTTAGGGAGTATGGTCAATTCAGAAGTTCTGTTTCGGACGTTTTCTGCAACTGCAATACCACTTCCTTCGATGGTGCAACTTCGGTGAAAAGTTGGAACAAAGTGAATTATTGGGCAGAAGGGGACTACGAAGTTGACTTTGTAGTTGAACACCTGGGGCAAATTATTTCCATTGAAGTGAAATCTAACAGAGAAAAACGGGCTACAAGCCTGGATAAATTCCTCAAAAAATTTCCAAAGGCAAAAACGCTCTTTATCACCAAGGAAAACTTATGCCAGGTTTGAATCGGATCCCGTTCACTTTATTGAATTTCCACGGAGTGAAGTTATTTTTTCAGCGTTTGATGGGTTTGATTCAGGAGTCGGATTTACGCGCGTGTGGATTGAGAAAACAATATTTAAGGTGCTTTCGCTGACGATTCCCAAACCAAAATACTGAGAAGTTAAAAACTGCATCGTCCCTGAAATTGAATACTCGCGGCCGTAGCGAATTCCAATCCCCGGAGCCGACGACCAACCATTTGTTGATGTCGAGTATTCAGCCGCAGGCGAATCTCCAATGGTCGAAGCTTTCTGAGAGTCCCTGCTAGTGAGCGCTAAGTTGGAATAGCTATAACCAAAAAACAAAAGTGCTTTGTCCGCGATAAAGCGACCCGCCGAAATTCCGCCTGTGGTTGTGGTCGCTGTGGCTGTTGCGGACCAAGCGTAACCCCCAGGGCCACCGCGTGTTTGTTGATCACCCGACAAAGAAGCCGTGCTGTTCATTCTTGATCCATAAATTGCCGCGACCCAGGCGCCCGACAGGGTTGATTCCGCACGCGATGGGCCCAAAAACTGCCAGGTAAAATTAAGCCCGGCCATGGCAGGCAGCAGAGAAAGATCCAAACCTAAGTTGAACTGAGAACCCAGACCAAAACCAACGTCTGTATAAAGACTGCTATAAGATCCATAGATTGATTGATTCATGTCTGGAGGTCTGCTGTCGGCCGCCGTAATCGCCGTAATGACTTTCGTATGTCGGGCTCCCAATTTTCCATAGAACGAAGTTTTTCCGGGAACCTGCGGGTCTCGAACGATCGGGGTAGGAACGTGCACCGCTAGGTTGGTGCAAGCGGTGAACAATCCGATTAAACTTAAGAAACCAATAAAGTGAAGAGCTTTTGTAAACAACTTTTTTTCTTTCATACCTGTGTTTAGTTTTCAGGTGATTGAAAGTTAACTAAAAATTGATCCATGTCCAGAGTTTTTTCATCCGATGCTTGGGCGTTGACTGAATTCTTTGAGTGAAGTTTGGATTTTCAAACCCCGTACAGACCACCAATCCTGCGACCGATCAGCTAAACAACTGAGCCAATTTCGAGAACGTATGAAGACATTCCCGACTGCCAGGTCGTGTTTCTTGCTATAAAATGTCGTTTCTGTCGAGAATCGGCTTATTTGTAGTTCGATTTTTTTCGCGACAAAGTATTGTCGTTTTAATCCATATGGGACAACTTCATTCTTGGCGGTATCTGTTTCCGCATTCAGCCATTTTAAAGTTTCAGCGGTATTCGATTCTAATTTTAAATCCTGAACCCTCTGAAAAATCGTCGATCGGCCTGTCAAAATCGCATTCAGCGAACTTTGTGGAAATAATTTCGAATTGAAGACAATGTGCGTCTGGAAACACGGCCTGGCACTTTACGATTTTTATCGGATGATTTGGATATTTTTTGTGATATCCGCGCCAGAAATGAACGTAACCTATTTTTCCCTCACCATGTTCTCTGACTAAGACATTTATTTGTACGCCCCGGCTGACCGCTAAGTGAACTTTTTCCCAATCGACGAGCTTTGCCCAGTTGGGTATGTCTGCGCCATGATTGGCCACTGTGCTACGTTCGATGATACGAGCTACAGTTCGCCGGTTCTTTCCAACAATCTTGGCTATGGCACGCTCTAAGTGGCCCGGTCTGTGAAGTTCTAATTGAAATAAAAAGCACTGAACAAATTGACGAAGCTGTTGCCAAGAAAAGAGAACAGCTCCGGAAAGATATTTTGCCCAATGAATTTTGGATCGTGTCGCGTGAAAAGAGGAAAAGGCATCTTGGTGAAGCCATTGTTTTGCCTTGGCAGCAGGCATTGGATTTACTCTATAAAATTTAACTCTTTGCCAATTGCACTACTAGCTCTTTTTTAGCCCATGTCCTGACTAGATTGTTACCCTGAAATTTCGACTTTTTCCAGAAGCTTCCTTTTCGATAATCAACTTGATGTTCATGGGCGCGGATTTATTTTAAATTAAGTTGCGCTCTATACAGAAGGTTTTGAACGGCATAAGAGAAATACGATCGTCGATTTGTCGACTAAGGGTTCCGAGATGGACTTGATAAAAATGGGGGATCGTCGTTCTTTCTTTAAAGTAAAAAAGATGGGGTGAAATTGATTTTTCACCAGTCTTACACTCAACGGCAAAAAGTGGTTTGTTTTTTTGAAGTACGATAAAATCGATTTCACGTTTGTCGGTGTCTCTTAAAAATCGGAGTTCAGTTTTGATCCCCTCGACATCTTCCTGAAAATGGCAATACTTCAACAAATGCGATGCGACCATATTTTCGAATCGAATACCAGGGTCTTCAATTTGACTCCAATCCCAAAGGTACAGTTTTTGTTCTTTCTTAACTGCCCTGATCTTAGCTGATCCAAAAGGTGCAATTAGATAGCTATAATAAAGTGAAGATAATATTGCTAGCCATCGTTTCATGGTTTTAAAATCAGCCTCGATATCATGGGCCAATGAATTGATCGAAAGCGGTGAGCCAACTCGATTCGGCAATTCTTCAGCCAAACTCAACATCTTATCAAGATCCTTGACGTCCTCCCATCCTTGGAGATCCACGCCGATAACTCGAGCGAGCCTTTGTTGGTGCCAACGCCTGAGCTGGCGAAGGTCAGCCAAGCCATAAGGCTCGGGAAAACCTCCAAATGTCAGCAACTTTTGCAAGGCACCTGATTCATTTCCGAGCTCTGACAAAGAATAGGGGTGAAGCCGATAGTAGTGGTATCGACCAAGAAGAGAATCGCCACCCTTGCGTAAAATATCCAAACGGGCAGAGCCAGTCACTAAAAACGAATGTGTGTTTTTAAGGGTATCATAAAATCCCTTTACCATATTGCGCCAGTTTTTAAATTTATGAATCTCATCTAAAACAATCAGGGGTTCGGATTTCGGCCATTCACGATTTCTGATTTTATTTTTGTGAAAATCAGAATCCCAATTCAAATATGCAGGGTGTTCATCGATATAATTTTTGATGAGCCCTTGTGCCAAGGTCGTTTTGCCAACTTGCCTGGGGCCGCCTACGAACACCATCTTTGACTTAAGATCCTGGCGTACAAAAGGCTCTAAGTATCTGATGAGTAGATTGGACATGACTCCAATTTACTCGTGAGTAGATTGGAGTCAAGTTCTATCCTATTCTTAGCTTTGGGATATTCTCTTTATGTGGGTCAAACTTGGAAATCCATTTTCTAAACTGACATTATTTAGCTAAGCCATTTTCTTACAGGGTACCGTTTTGAAGAAAGTCTACCTGGCACGAATGGCAGTTGGTTCGGCAATCAGTCCAAACGGTAATTTTATCGCCGGCAGAATCTGAAGAAATGGTCGATAATTTGCCGAACTCAGAAATGACCGACATCTGACTAAGTGCTACCGGGACTGCACTAGTATTAATAAGTGCGTTAGATAGTATACATTAAGCAGCGTACTTAAGGCTTTTCTTTTGATAAAATGATCGTATTTTCTTTTTATTATTTTGAAGCGACCTCATAGACTTTGTCACTTGTTTTTTGAAGTCAGCTTTATCGACGACTG
>JANYDD010000091.1 GCA_025359945.1 Bdellovibrio sp.
CCAAGAAACTGATCGAACATTCGCAGTACAAGCAGGCCTACGAGATTATGAAAAGAGCCATTGCGGTAGATCCTAATTTATTTTTAATCAAAGTTTACTTTGCGTGGTCAAAGATTCTGTTGTCTTCGTCTTCAAAAAATAAAAACAAAGTGCTAACTGAAGTTGAAATGGATTTGGTCCAGATTTCGCCCGAAGAAAAAGCTCACGAGATCTATCATTACGTGCAAGCTTTGTTGGCCAAATCAAAAAACGATTTGCTGGGGGCGAAAAAATCATTAGAGCGCGCGCTTAACTTAAATCCTAATTTCATTGCCGCTCGTCGAGAGCTGTCTTTAATGAAACGAATTAAGGCTGAACAAAAAGACGTCTTTCATCGCGACTTGGGCGATCTAGTCGGTGCGTTTTTTAAAAAGGCTAAATAAAAATTCATTTGTTTTAGTGACCGGTCGTCAGATTCGACCTAGCCTTTAGATCGATGAAATGGTTTTTAATATTTTTGCTGTTGGCGATCTCGATACATGCTTTGACAAATGGCTTTAGCGTTGACGGCGACGGTGATGAATATTTGTCCTATACGCAGGCCTTGGCCCATCACCAATCTGTGTTTTTGCAACGGGACGACCTGAAAAGTCCCATGCTGATTCAAAAATTTGATGAACTGCAAACGGATCCAGATCCCTCTGCGAACTGGAAACACCTGCACTTGGTCCGAACGCGATTCGGGCAAGTGCTGACTTTACATTTCTTTTTCTACTCGTTTATTTGTTGGCCGGTTTTTTCGCTGCTAGAACTTTTGAAACTGCCGGTGGAAGCGACTTTTAGCGTGGTTAATTTAATTTTAATTTTAATCTTGGTAGGCTACTTGAATTTTTCCGGAACTTCTTGGGGTCTTCCTGAATCGTTTCGCCAGTTGGGTTCGTGTGCATTGCTTTTGGGAGGATTTAATTATTACGTTTGGTGGTCGGGGCCCGAAGTTCTGATGATTTTTTGCATGGTGCTTTCGGCTTTAAATTTTTTATCAAAAAATTTTGCGCTTACAATTTTATTTATTGCCCTGGCTTCCTTGCAAAATACAGCGGTGCTGCCATTTCTTTTGGTGCCAACGATAATTTTTTTTTGGCAGCAGGCCTGGGGATTTTTTCGTGTATCTCCAAAAGAAATGGCAATTCTTTTTTTGTCGGCGCTGATCATAGCTTTTCCGCTGGTCTTCAATTGGTATGAGTTGGGCGTGCTTAGTCCCATCGCTAAGGTGGGCTCTTACAGGATTCAGTATTTTAACCTGGAACGAGTTTGGTCTTTCTACTTTGATTTAAATCAGGGGGCGATTCTGATTTTGGCTCCCTTGATCTTAGTTTTTTTTCAGATTCCCAAAGTTTTGTTAAAGCATCCGCAGCTGAGGCTTTATGGGCTATGGATTTTGTCGTCGGTGGCGTCGGTGGTGATGGTTGCAGGAATTTACAATTGGAATTCGGGTGGTTCTCTACCGATGAGATACGTGTCTTGGATTGAAGCCCCTACCGTTTTGTTTTTGGCGGGTGTGCGATCTAAAGCTTCCCGGGCTTGGATTCCTAAAATGGCCTTCGCGGCTGCATTTGTTTGGGCATTGAGTTTTGGATTTTTCGGACACAGTGATAGCTCGATCCAACAGAATTGGCTTTCTGAATTGGTATTAGATTTGGTGCCCAGTTGGTACAATCCAGTTCCTGAAATCTTCTGTTCCCGAGTTCAAAAGAAAGAGCCTTGTGATGAAAACCTTCCGTCGATTTATGTTAAGGGTGCGGTAAAAAAGAAAGCCTTGGTTGCCGCTGGCCAACAGATCTGCCCGACCGGGCAGGTCGCGCGCTTTCAAAGCCAGTCCAAGCACCGCCAGCATATCTATCTGAACGGCCCCATCGATTGTGTTAATCATTCAACCCAATAGATGTCACCAGGTTTACGAAGCTCGATAAGGCATGCCCTACCAAGCTCAAGCCCCTTGTGAGTCCTTGACAGTGATAGCAACTCTTATTTGTTACTTAGGAAAAGCGGACGGTAAACTTCCCGGTAACCTTTGGCAGCTGCCAGGTGAAGCGCTAAAATCAAAACAGGCATAATTAAATTTTGCAATCCAGGGGTTAAAAAAGAATGCAAAAGTAGAATTTGCAAAGTGATCGGCGCCAAAATGACTAACATCAATGCCGGAGCAATTCCTAAAATTAAAAGCAATCCACAAATGGTCTCGGTCAGTTTTAAAACTGGGAAAAAATAACCCGTAGCCATGATCCCGGTCATAAAAGTTTGTAAATTTGCTGGCATGTCAGGTGGCGGAGGAAATAAATTTAGCAGGCCAGCCCCCCCCGAAAATAAAGAAAATCAGTCCTAAAAGATATCGTGCAATCATCGGTAGTTTGTTTTTCATGCTGCTTCCTTTATTAATTTTATTTTTCACAGGAAAAATTTTTTGATCAAGCAAAATTTAAAAAAATTTTACCAAAGGCTTGAAATTCCAATATAACCTTGAGGTCTAGTCCAGGACGTGGCGACTTGGTTTACGCTTAAAGAATAAGATTCTAATTTCAGTCCCAACTGCCAATTTGAGTACTGGCGAAATTTAAATTCATAATGAGAATCCAGCCACAAATAATTTTTTAAATCCAAAGTGGTCACACTGGACGAACTACCCACAGCACCGCCCACAGCTAATTTCCAATTGGGGGCAACGTAGCTACTCACTGCTATAGTTGGACTTGAAACCGCCCCTGATAGCGAGCCCACATTGTTTGTTGCTGGCGTGGTAAGATTAATGATTTGGTAACCCAAATGAAATTTGGTTGTAGGGTTGACGGCAACAAACCCGCGCTCCCATCGATAAATTCCTTGAATTCCAATTTGATTCCAGCTGGTCAAAGCCGTTGTTGCGCGAAACAGATAGTTATTTTGCAGCTCCAGACCCCAACGCGTGTTCAGCCAATACTCGGCCCTAATTTGGGACATTAACGCTGATCCCAACTGAAACTCGGTCAAGATTCTTCGGCCTCGTTCAAAATCGCCCTGGGCAATCCAAGTGTATTTGCCGTCTAATATTTTTAGCAGGCGTTTTTCAGGTTGTCCTTTTTTAAGACCTGCGACTTTCCAAACGCGTTGGGTTTCTTTGCCGGCAGAAATCAGAGAATCTTTTTCGACGGCTTCTAGGCGCAAACTTTCACGACCATCTAATACAACACTAGTTGAAGCGGAATAAGTTTTCGCTGGCCACTTGGTCAAAGCGTCTACTTCTGGGGGAATTAACTTATCATTTAAAATCACAAATTCCTGTTTCAAAGGGATTTGCGCCTCGCCCCGAAGATAAATAATCGGCCGATCATAATTCAGTTCCACGACCCAGTACTGGGGATTTTGCTCGATCACAGAGCGAACATCTGAAACTTCAACCCCACGCCCTTGAATTTGAATTTTTTTTCGCTCGGGTAAGGTTTGAGCGATTCGCAAATCCAGGGGTTGAAACTTGGTGGAAAATCGAAGCGTCGCTAGCTTGCCGATTTCAAAAACAGCCAGGATGGACTCAAAAGGATCCTGCAAATAAATTACGCCTTGGGGACCCACCACTTGATCGTTAATTTTGCTTTCAGGCACATCACTTTTTTGCGAAGTATTGACCACTTGAATGTTTAAATTTCGGTCTTGCACGGTCAGATCGCCCGAACAAAGACTGACGCTGGTTAATTTTTCTTTTTTCTCGATGCAAAATTGAAAATTTCTAGTTTTCTTGATTTCTGCGTAATCTTTTTTTGGAAAATTCTTTAGGGAAATTCCAGTCACTTCAAATCGCAGGTTTTCAAACCGCGATCCCGCCGAACGCTGCATGGGCAGCTTTTGACCATCGGCCAAATTGACCGGTTCTGTGTGAAGGACCTTGCCGTTCAGAGATCGAATAATAAAATCGCCATTTGCAATCAGGCCGCCTGGAATTTTTATATCGGCGTTGATATCACCACTTTTCGTGCGAATAAATTTCAGTCGCATCAGTTTTGCATTCAATAGTACATCACCAATACGAATCGCCGATTTTCCAAGAATTTCAAACTCAAAACTTTGCGGCAGAATTTGCGCCTGATTTTTGGCCAATGGAAAAAGCAGCGGTGACCGGTCTTCAGCGAAAGAAAAATTCGATAAAAAAGTCAGCGGCAAAATCGCAACTAACAAACAAGCTTGAAGTGGAGAAATGCATTGAGAATTTTTCACAGTTACTTATCATCGTGACGTTTTTCAAATATTGAAGCAAGAAAATTTGCTTGTGGAGATTTTGGCACTTCTAAGCGATCAATTTTTTTTCAATATTCAGATTGCTGTCGAATTCTTCGAAGCGGATGATCCTTCGGCTTTCTAAACTTCGGGTTAATTGAATTAGCTTTACGCTGGCCAATTGAAATTGTTCATCGTTGGGGTCTGGCATTTTTTGAAATTCTTCCTGAACTTGTTGAAGCAATTTCGATTGCACAGAAATTAAAAGCTTTTCTTTTTCTTCCTTGTTGACGCGTTTAAGCAGAATCACAATCATACTGGGCCCGAGCTCGGGCAAAAGCTTCATCAGAACTGAAACCGGAAACTGTAGAATTTTTTCCAGGCTTAAGGCTTTGACTTTGAGTAAGTGCGCCCAGCCCGGGTCTTCTTGCGCAATCAGCTCGATCATCTGCGCGCGCTTTGTAGAATCGCTGGATTCGATCAGCGCCAGTAAACTCTGAAAACCACCCGGACGTTTAAACTTTGATAGAAAAGAGCTCATGCGGATATCCCCATTTCTGATTAATAAATCGGTTTGTTCGAACTAAAAATCAAGGACCCTGGACTTCGGTCGGGTCGCTTTCAGGGCGTCTGCTTGTTTCTCAAGTATTTCCTCAGGTTCCGAATTCAATGCTAAGCTAATTCCAATGAAAATCTTAGTTGTCGAAGAGGATCCGCATTTGCAAAGAATTTCTGAAAGTTCAGTTCGATCGCGAAAAATGAGATTCTGTTTTTTGTGACTCGGCCGAGGAAGGCTTTAAAATAAGTCAGTCCAGTGCCTTTGATCTGGTGGTCCTGGATTGGATGTTGGGCGGGGCGATCAGCGGTTTAGATTTGTGTAAAAAATCTGGGTGGAAAAACCAGAATTGTGATGCTGACTTCTCGGGCCCAGCCCACCGACATCGTTTCAGCTTTGGAAAACGGAGCCGATGATTTCCTACCTATGCACATGACGCCAGCAAATTCGCCTTGTCGAATATTGTCGACTTGAATGCGCTCCAGTCGAACACGACAGGTAGGTGGCGTCATGTACATACGTAAGGATGATTTTATTCCCAAGCCCTTTGAGGCCGCGGCTTTGGTCGCGCGAATTCGAGCCGTTCTTCGTCGGATTTTGGGGGCTCCGACTCAGCAAGAAACGAGATTGCTGACCGCCGGCGCTGGCTTAAAAGCTAACGCCGAATTGCCGCTAGTTAAAATTTTAGCTCGCGAAAGCTTAGGTTTGATTTAGCTGAATTTCTTCCCAGGTTTTTCCTTGGCTGATCAGATAAATAATTTGCTTAGCCAAGGTGATTTTTTTAAAAAAATCCACATGGTGAGCCACAACTATTCGCTGAGGGTGCTCTTTCCACACTCGGCGAACTTTTTCATTGAGTTGAACAGCCTCGCGTAGAGTTTCCGTGCGGAAAGTGCTGTTGTTATTGTTATATGATTTTTTCGAATGGGTGGTGTCCAAGTGAATCACCCAATCATAGCGTTTGATCTCGCGTTGAGGCGTCGTTTTTACTTGGAGAAAAAAATCAGAAATTCGGCGCGGCCAATAGGCCAAGCCATCTAAGGTTCCCCGATCGCACAGCAAAAGTTTTTTTCCAGAACTTTTCTCAAAAAAAGTTTCAAGCTCTTTTTGCACGCTATAGATTGCCCGTTGCACGCACATTTTGGATTCGGCATCGGCCGATCGTGGAAATCCCCCTTTGTACAAAAGGGTGGCTGCCTCGGGGACGACGGAAAGCGTTTCTGGAAATTCTTTGGAAAGTGCATCCACAAGAGTGGTTTTCCCACCCGATGGACCGCCGGTAATCACAATTTTTATGGGTTTCATTTTAAGAATGATCTCCTGAAAAAACTTCAAGCTCAACAAGAAGAGGAAGATGATCAGACAGTCCATTCCAAGGACTTAGCATAAGGACTTCAGCGTGAAGAACTCTAAAATTTCTAAAATAAACACGATCCAAAGTGAACAATGGGAAAAAATTGGGAAAAGTTTTAGCGTGATACCCTTGAAAAGCCAGGAATGATTCGCTGATCTTTTCTTCTTTGAAATGCTCGGGAAACGATCTGTTCCAATCATTAAAATCACCACCCAAAATTAAAAGCGCATCTTTGGACACGGACTCTTGAACTCGCTGTAAAATTTTTTGATACTGTTTTTTTCGACCGCCGTGAGTCAGGTCCAAGTGCACATTCATAATATGCAAAGTTTTTTGAACTTCTGGCAGCCAAATCTCGCAGTGTTGAAGTCCCCGCTGTTCAAACCGATTGGTCGAAATATTTAAATTTTCTTCTTTCACTATGGGAAATTTCGATAGCAGCGCATTGCCGTGATGGCGCATCGGAAAGCTAGCATTTTTGCCGTAAGAATAATGCGGCCAAAAACTGTCCGCCAAAAACTCGAACTGCGAAACCCGCGGCCATTGGTTTAACTTTTTTTCGAATTCTTTGTTTTCACCCACGACCTCTTGCAAAAGCAAAAGATCACACTTGGTTTCCTGCAAAGCCCGTTTAATTTCGTGAAGCACAAATTGCAAATTGAACCGGTCAAAACCCTTGTGAATATTATAAGATAAAAGTTTTAACTTCATAACCAGTACCTAAACCAAAAAATAAATTGCGCCAACAGCCTTCGGGGCCACGAGGTCTGACCAATTTGTTTTAAGGTCATCACCTGACATTGCTGCACATCTTCGTCCCATTGGCGCACTAGTCGTTCAACTAACACGGGATCATCGAAATAGGCTTCAATTTCCAAGTCGTGAAGAAAACTACGGTAGTTTAAATTGTGCGAGCCCACCAAACCCCAATGGTCAACGACGATTGTTTTTGCGTGTAAAACTCTAGGAACATACTCGTAAATGTAAACGCCTTCCTTCAGTAAGGGTGTGTACAATGACCGTGAAGCTTCTCTGACCATCCAAACGTCGGTTTTTTGTGGTAAACAGAGCCCCACAAAAACGCCTCGTCGAGCCGCTTTTTTCAAGCCTCGCAATAAAAAAGACCTTGGTAAGAAGTACGGATTTGTAATTAAAATTCGTTTCTTTGCACTATTAATTTTTCGTTTTAACTCGCGGGCCAAACGAAATCGCATCCGCAGTTTGTAGTTTAAATGAAAAAGCGAAGAAAAACGCACTTGTTTTTGTTTCATTCTTAAAAGTGACCGCCGGGCAAGGACCAGCCCTGCTGCCGCACTTGAGCGGGCGGTCGACCACGCCCTTCGAAAGGCATGGTGCAAGATTTCTGACTGGGCAGGCGAAGTGAGATCAAAACGAATTCCGGTATCGCGCCAGGCATTTTCGCCAAAAAACTTTTCCGAATGAACTTGGGAAATATTATAACTTCCAAGAAAAACAGTTTTCTTATCGATCACGATCATTTTTCGATGGTTTCTTTTATTCAAACGACGAAATAAAAAAAGAAACCTTCGCATGTTTTTCCATGACAGCTTTTTAAAAAGCGTCAATTGAAACGGAATGGCGTGGTAGGCCCGAAAGCCAATTTTTCGCTTTTCGCACTCTTTTAAAAGCTGGGGCAACCAATTAAAGCTTCCGATTCCATCAACCATCAGCTGGACTTTAATATTTCTTTTGCGAGCTTCCGCCAGGGCGTCCAAAACGGCAAAACCCACCAAGTCCAAATCAAAGATATAACTTTCAAAAATAATTTCGATTCGCGCTCTGGAAATATGGTCGATGATATTTTGAAAGTATTCGTCGCCAGAAAAAAAGATTTGCGATTGGTAAGATTCGTTTTTGGTAGGCTCAGGTGCCTTGGCACGAGGGTTAGCCCGGGGGGAGCGGACTCGCAAGCGATTTAAAAGTTTTGATTTAGATTTTGATTTCATCAATTGATCTTGATTTCCTTAATTCGCTTGGCGACGATCATACTTGAAGGTCGATAGGCCAATTATAAGATTTTAAAGGAACTTTATGAAGTGCAATTTTTTGTTCTGCTTTGTTTGGCTAGTAAATGGCTTTGCGTCCCAAGTTTTTGGCCAAGGTCCAAGTCTAGTGCGGGTCCACGTCATCGATCCAAGTTCAAAAAGTGAAATGGACGGCGGGCGATGGTCACAAATCGAAGGCCTTTTTAAAACCTGCAGTACTTGCGAGATTAAAAACACAACTACATATACGGCCAGCGGGCTTTTTGATCTTTCAGGAGTTCCGACCACCCTTGAGAAGCTTGAAACTGCCCCGCAAATTCTTGTTATTAACTGGAATCAAAAAAGTGCAAAAACCTCGGCCGTCGAGGTCTCGTTACGTGTGCAACTGCAGAAACTGATCGATTCGCGTGTTTTGGTCATCACCTCGGGTGGCCACGCTGGTCAGTCTGATTCTAGCGCGCCTTTGGTGAATACGGCGTTGGGTTCCTTGCGGAATAGTTTGATTATCGGTGAAATCGAAGACCGCGAAAGACTAGTAGAAAAAAGTTTTTTTGGGCCCGAAATGCTGACCGCTCTAAAAATACCTGATTCCACCCAAAAGGGTCTGGCCCCGTTTCTGTTTGCGGCACCCTTGGCGGGGCAGTTTTCTCGTCGTAAGCCCGAAGCTTGGATTCAATTTTTTCAAGAAAAACAGTTAAAGCGAAAAAAGATTTGGTTGGAAACTGGAGATTTTTTCTACAAATAAAATTTGTTAAATTCGTTTTTTTTAAGAACCCAAATAACTTTGAGCAATAATATCGTGATTGATCCAACTAGTGGGACTTTCTGGATGGACGCAATCGTTAATCATAATTCGCCCGCAAGCTGAAATCACAATTTCGCTAAGACTAGAATTAATCAAATTTTTAGAATTTTTGTGCATATTAAAAAGCTGTTCAGAAGTTTGAGTCATTTTTTCAAGCTGATCCTGTTGATTGTGTTGCGGCCATTTGTCGTAGTCACAATGCTGCCGAATCAAGTCTGACATTAAATATTTTTGAGTCGTCTGCAAGACGTCATTCAACGAATATTCGGGTTTTAGCAAAGCCAAACAATCATCGATCGCCTTTTTAGTTTTCGGGTGCTCGCTATTTTCTTTTTTTAAAGCTCCCAAAAGCGAATACAAAGGCATTTCTACCCCCGTAAATATCGAGCTCGATTGGGTCAAGATTTCAGGGCAATTGTAAACGCAAGCCGCAATTCCTTTTGATGAAAATTCACGAGCGTAGGCCTCGAGACGTAATTTAGCCCATCCTTGAAGATAGGGCGTGTAGGTCTGCCAAAGGTAGTTGTTGCCCACCAAAACCTCGGTTCCATGGTAGCCGTAGGCGGTGTAACTGACCTTGCCGCCCGCATTTTTAATTTTTTTTCGCAATTCAACAGTTTCATGAACCAACAAAGCGAAAGTTTCCGCCGAAACCTCGAAAAAACTTTGTACGACAAATTGGCCAATGCTGGATTTAAAAAAGCGTTCGCTAGATAAAAAACGATCTCCGGAACCTTTTAAAGACCGGTTCATCAAGGGCAAAATAATTTTGGCTCGGGGTACTCCGCCCGCCATCAAATGCGCAAATACCACGTTTTTAGTTGGATCGATAATTTTTGAAAGTTCAGCGACATAGGTCCGGATCTGTGCAGTCATTCGTTCCCGACCCAACTTTTGGCTTTCTTGCCAAGAAGCTTTGTCCATTTGACAAGCCTCCCATTCCGAAAGTTTCACCTGGCGCAATTGTTCAACTGGCGTCAAACCTTGGGCGTCAGGTTCAAGATCAAATCCAGCTTCCAGCGGAATATTGATAAATGGGGCGGGTATGTTTTCGAATTCCTCGGGGTTCAGCGGCCGCAGTTTTCCTTCTTTGTCTCTTCGGCCGACGGTCGATCGAACTAAGGTCATCTGCCGATTCTGAGCTTCCTCGACAAGGCCATTGGCGTAGCCTTTTTGAAAAAGCTCTCCAAAAAGGACTAAAAAATCGCCTTTTCCAAGGCTTGAATCCCGACGCTGAGTTTTAATGGCGTGGTAGGGCGACTGATGAGCATCATTTGCGTTCATAGAGGGATTTTGGCATTACGAAAACAATTTGTTCAAGGCACTGTGTGTAGATTGGATTTTTCAAATCGGGCTTGATAAAAGCTTGGAAAAAATAGAACAACTTGTGATAGGAACTTAGAAAAGGAAAATTGATCCATATGAAAATTAAGAAAAATCGCAAAAAAAGTATCCGAGCCAAAGCTAAAAGACTTTCAAAAAAGAAAAGAATGTTGAACGTAAAAAAACGCTAGGGCCTCTAGGTTTTCAAATTCTCGTTGACCCAAGATACAATTTTAGCAGAAGACCCCATTTGGTCGCACACGCGGTCCAGGATATCTTTTTTAGCTGCTTCGGCTTGCACGCTCCAAAATTCAATCCATTTTAGAAACGGTAAATCTGGCGTTTGCACAATGGCGTGGTCAAAAATTTTTAAATTGCGAAAAGTTAATGCTTCTCGATTGTTATTGATTAACGGACCAACAAAAACAGGAAGCCCGCACGCTAAGGGTTCCATAACGCTATGGACTTTCTGTCGAAAACTTCCCCCAACAAAGGCCATTTTTGAAAGCTTATAATAATCGAAAAGGACGCCAACTTGGTCGACTAAAATCACATTTTTTTGAAAAAGATTTTCATTCGCCGTTATTTTTGAGTGGCGGATCACCGACAAACCCGCCTGAAGAAAATAGTGTTCAATTTTTGTGATGCGCTCGATGGAAGGCTCGTGGGGCGCGATTACAATTTGAATCCGTTCAGCGACCTGGATCAAGTCCGGAAATAATGCGGCCTCGTCCTGGGGCCATGTGGATCCTAATGTGATCACTGAATCACTTAAATTCACCGCCAAGCGCGATTTTTCCCGAGCACGAAAGAGGACTTGGTCAAATCGCGTATCACCTTCGTTAACAACTCCCCCTGGCAGAGAAATCCCTGTCGTCAAGTCTCTTAAAATTTGTTCGTCTTCGGCGCTGACGCAAGAAATTTTTGCCAATTGCGAAAGCGAGAACCGAAATAGGATTTTTGTTAAACCTTTCAGACGCGAACTTTTCGCTGAAATTGAAGCTGAAAACAAAATCAGCGGAACTTTATGACGTCGCGCCCGCCGGGCCATTCCAGGCCAGACATCGCTGCGAGCAAAAAGCCCAACCTGAGGTTGAAAGTGATCCATGAAAGAACGGGCTTTCCAAGGCAAATCAAAAGGCAGCGGCACGATCTGGTCGACGTCCAAATCTTTAATCAGCGGATGAATCGAAGGCGAAAAATACGATAACAGAATTTTTATTTGCGGATTTTTTTTTTTTAACAAGGCGATGATCGGCTTCGCATATTCAATTTCACCGCTAGAAGCATGGATCCAAATCGGTTTTAACACTGCTTTTGGAAATGGCTGTTGCCGCTCGGCGATCATGGTTTGAATTTTTTTTGGAAGCCACGGCCGCGAGACCCGTAAAAACAACCAAATCAATGGCATTAAAAAATAAAAATAAAGTCCAAAAACCAAACGCATTGTCAAAAACCTAAACGGCTTTAGGGGTCCGCGCAAATATAAATGTCACAATTTTTTTTACGTTCTGGATTTGGATCTCAGCAAAATCAACTGAATCAGAAACCCCGATGATCTTTTTCGAAAAGTTTAAGGTAACAAAGCCAGAACTTTTTCAGGAGCAATGCTGACCAAACACTTCTTTTTTTCGCTGATGTAGCATGGATTTTTTCCGTAAGCCGAGCACGGTTTGCAAGGCAAAAACACTTCAAGCACTTTTGAGCTTTCATTCAATGGATAACCAAACGCCGTTGGCCCAATCAACGCCACACAAGGGTGGCCCAACTGATCCGCCATATGCAAAACGCCGGTGTCGTTAGCCACCAAAATTTGCGATAATGAAATTAAAGCTAGTGTCTGTTCTAGCGAAGTCTTTCCCGCCCAATTCCAAATTTTATCCGGAAACAATTGCGCCAAAATTTCAGGTTCCAAATCCTGGGCTCCACCCAAAATAATAAATCGATTTGAAGACTTTGCTATCAACTGTTTCCAATGATCCAAAGGCCATTTTTTCAAGTCATGCTGGGCATTAGGAGCAATGGCCACAAAAGGAAAAAAGTCTTTTTCCAGTATCTGGCGTCGAAGTTTCTGGCGCGTTGAATCCCTGAAAAAAATTTGCGGAGGTGCGGGCGCTTGAAAATTTTTCGCTTGAAGAATCGGTTTTAAATACTCTCGAATTGCAGAAAACGGTTTTTCAAATGTGACTTGGCGAAATTTAAAAAATAAAAATTTTTTCCAGCGGTCATGGGATTTGCAAATCCAGTTCGGAAATTTTTGATCCCGATTTCCCAAATATCTGGCGGCTAAAAAAAGTCTCAAACTGTTCGAACGCAAATTATTATGCGCGTCGTAAATTAAATCGTAATTTGAATCAAAAATTTGGCGACTCAGCCGCCAAATTTGTAACCAACCAGGGGTTTTGGCCGAGCGTCCGGGCACGCAAATAACCTGGTGAATCTGAGGGTGGAAAGCGACCAACTCAGCAAATTCCTGTTTCAGCAACCAATCAATCTGCTCGAACTTTTGGTCATAAAGATAAGAAATGCAGGACTGACATTGGACGATGTCGCCCAGGCTTGAAAATCGGATAATCAGAGCTTTTCGCATAGTTAAATAAATACTTGAATTCTCTTGAAAAAGGACGTTTTGGGGCCCTGTGTTTAAGAGTTTTTCACTAGATTTAAATTAAAAGCATTCTGTTAGGGCTAACAAAGGCCTTGAGATTGAATAGATAAGTGGTTACGAGACGACTTCTTTATGCAGAAAATGATGACCTTGTGGAAGCTGATGCCTGCTTTGCCCTACCTTGTTTTGGGGTTGGGGACCATTGAGTCCATCGAATCGTTCGCGCAAACTTCAAGCACCAATTATTCTTCGCCAACTGTGTCCAATCGATTTCGGGATGGGTCTACGACCGGAAGCTTGAGTCTGATGCAAAGTTCTTTTGTCAGTCCCGATTATCGAATGACCAGTCAACGCGATTTTCAGTATTTGTTAGTTGATATCCATCAAAACAAGTCAGGTGATATGTCCCCGGGAGTCCAATTGGGTGCTGATTTGTCGGGATTGGTATCGCCTAACAACCAAGTGCTGAATTATTTAAATATTCGCGAACTTTTTTTAGAATACAAACAGCTTTCTTTGGGCCGAAAGAAAAAGTCATGGTCAGCATTGGAAGATTACTGGCCGGTGGGTCTGTACCAACCACTCTTCAAATGGAATCCTTTGATGCCAGAATCCCAAGGATTGACCGGCTTATTTTTAGATCTTTTGAATCCCGAAGAATATGTTCCTGTGAAGTTATCGATGATGGGATCTTTTCTTTTTATTCCAGACCAACAGTCACCGTATCGACTTCAGGATGGGCAGTTTCAGTTTGTCAATCCGTGGTTTAGGCCGCCACCTCAGTCTGCCCAATTTGATGATTTGGGGCAAGTGACCGATCGATTTAATTACGAGATCGAGGTGCCTTCGACTCAGCAAGTGGTCTTTCGACGATCATTTATGGCCCAGTTGAAACTGGGCCCAGAAGAATCTCCGTGGGATTTTAATGTGGGTTGGGCGTCCAAACCTTCCAATCAGTTGGCCGTCGGAGCCAAGGGTTTTCAGCAGTTCAACGGGACCACACAATCAAAAATTCGCCCGCAAGTTTTTGAACATTCGCTGACGTCTTCTGATTTAAGCTACCGAATGGATATTTTAAACTCACAGCTTAAGGCGGGATTGTCATTGTTGCGTGAAAAGCCATCGGCCCCAGAATTTCCAGCGGATTACACTTACAATACTTACAGTGAATCTGCGCTTTTTAGCCCTTACTTGAAATACAATTGGAAGGCATTTGAGTTTTTAGCAACTTATCTAGAAATTCAAGGCGGGGTCGAGCAAACTGTGGGACCACAAGCGGACCGATTCAAAGATTTTCTGCCACAGCGGTTTCCTTACCGTAGGGCGTATCAGGCGCAAACAAAATGGACTTATGATTTTACAAAACGGCAGGCTGTGTCTGCGCATCTCAATTATTTGTCTGGCATCGATACCCAATTTGCGCGCTGGTGGACCGAGATTGAATATCAGTTTGAAAAAAAATGGAAGGCCTCTGTCGATGTCTTTTTAGTTCAATCCGCTAACAATGCTTTGTTCTCACAATACGAAAATAATGACTTTACCCAAGTGGGGGTCAGTTATGTTTTCTAAAAAAGTAAAAATTTCTTTTGTTTCAATTTTAGGATTTAGCCTTGTATTAGCGCTTCTGTCGGGCTGTGATTCATGGCTGCGTAAAAAATCTGATTTAAAAGATCCCCGCGATGCCATCCAAATTAAAACCAAAGAAGTAACCTGTCTGAAACAATTTCCGGATCAACTCAAAAATTATTTAAACGATCAAATTGAAATCGCCATGATTCACAGTATGACCGATTGCATTCAAAGTGCATTGATTGGTTTTCAAAAAAACACTCGAGGCTCTGTAGAGGGCGAATACCAGTCCACGGAACTTCGAAATTTTTTTAATCGCTATTTTTTAAAAGAAAATAAAATTTCGGAAGAATTTTTGACCGAAATTATGAAATTAAAAACTTTGTTTATTGGCGGTTCTGTTTCCCGATTGACCACTGCCGAGTTTGAAAAGCTAAAAGAATATTTAGAAATTATTCGCAACATAGCTTTAGATTTAAAGGGTCGTTGGCGAATGCTTCTGTTCAAAAACGAAGGCGCTGCCTTTTCGTTAGAAGAGCTAAGGGCAACCCAAAGTTTGCTGCAAAAATCTTTACGGGCATTTTTTAAATCCGCGCAAGTCCAGACTTCGCCTTATGAGTGGGCCGATATCAAAAATTTTCTAGTTCAATTGGATTTATTCTTAGGCGGATCGGCCACTTTTGAAACGATGAGTAAGTGGCTTCCTTTTGTTGAGGCCATCAAATTTACTTTTTTAGGCGATCGAATTATTAATCCTAACTTGACCGATTGGTATCAGCAGATTGACTGGGCCGGAGAAGGATTTTTCTTTTCCTTGGAATATTTTTACTTTCGGAAAAACTCTAAATTCGTAGTCATTAAGGATTACAATGATCTCTTTGACTTCATCGAACATTTTTTGCGTCTGATCGAGGCCTCTCCGCAGATGGCCAAATTTCAGTACATTTCGCTAACCTCGATCAATCATCTGATCGATGAGGCCTACAATTTGAAATTGATTAAGACGGATCTGTCTGCTGACTTGTTCAAGTCTGTTTTTCAGAAAATTCTTTGGAGTTTTGTTGAAGGAAAACAGGCGCAAAGCCCCGGCGAGCTGGTCAATCTTGAAATGCGGCATCTACGATTTATTAAAAACGAATATCAATCATGGCGAATGATCCAAACCGTTTATTCCGATGTTTTAAAAAGCCAAAACAAGCCAATGCTTTATTCCGAGTTTGAAAAAGCACTAATCCCTTATCCGATTGATGATCTGATAAATTCAAAAAACTTAAGTCTCACCGCACGAAGTGAATTTTTAAGAGTTTGGGGTGACACCCTTCAGCTGATGACTCAAGTAAAGCATCCATTGATTTGGAATGCTGATACCCATTTGATTCGGGATAGAAATTGGAAGTCTCAGTCCGTGGATTACGGTGGTTTAACCTTAAGCAATTCGTTGAAAACATTCACAAGATTAGTTTTGCGCGGTTACGGACAAGGTTCAAAGTCCGATTTGTGGAGCGCTAAAGTTTCTGAAGAAAGTTTAGTTTCGCTAGAAGAAGACTTCAGAGATTTTGGTCGAGCCATCGGGTTTTTAGATTACCGGCAAAAAAACCCGGCACGTCGCACCTACAAAGAAGCCAATTACTTTCCGATCTTGGCGACCAGCGATTCATCTTTGGACCCTTTGGAAATATATGAAATGATTCATTTGCTGGCTTCAGGTGGGCGATTTATTTCAGTACCGTTTATGGATACCATGGCTGGCGAAAATGATGATCAAGGGCGCCGATGTACTTTGGACGAGCTTGATCCATTTCAGAAAAAAATTGTTTATGTAAATTGCTTTAAGGCTTCTTTCTATCGGCATTTTCCTGAAGTACTTTCTGGTTTGCCCAATATGGTGACGTATTTAAAAGGCCTAAAGGTTCCGCAGTTCGCAGGATTTCTAGATGATCTTTTAATCATTTCAAAATCGCCCATCCAAAAAGAAGATTTGCTAGACACTGGCGATCTTCGGACTGCAGTCACGTTGTTGCATTACGCAGAAAATCTAATGATCCTGTATGACGAAAATCATGATGATTTTTTGGATCCATACGAATTGTACAAAGCTTCGGAGCGTTTCAAAAGCTTGATCCGTCTCTCTGATGAGCAGCAAAAATATTGGAAAGAGGGTTTTACTTATTTAGTACTTACCGGAAAAATGCCGACGGGCAACGACAGTGGATTGCGAAGTAAAATTATAAAAATAAAAACTACTGGTTTTTTTCATTCCATTGGTGACTGGTTTGCCGAGCTTTTTAGAACAAAAAAAGATGTCAGCGATGCTGCTATTCAAAAACAGGTGAATGAACTTTGGGATAGTCAAAAAGCGGATCGTGCAAAAATTTTAAAAACAATGATTGTTCTTAAAGCTTACGTTCAATAGAATCAGAGCCCGATGTCCCAAATAAAAATTGCTTTTCCGGCTGTAGTCTATTCTTTTTTGGGTTTATTTATCATGAGTGTCGCGGATAATATTCGCGGTCCGGTATTTTCGGAAATTTTAAAAAGTTTTAATCTGACTCACACCGAAGGCTCATATTATTTTGCGGCAGCCTCTTTCGGTAGTTTTGTTTTTGGTTATTTAGCCCAGCGTCCACTTCGTCGCTGGGGTGCCATTCGGACCCATCAAATTGGTATTTTTTCGCTTTTTGTGTCTCAATTTATCATGTATTGGAGCCCTGTTTTTGAAGGCATGATCTTGGGCGGGTTCTTGTTGGGTCTTAGTCTTGGGTTTGTTGGGGTTTCTCAAACTGTGGCGATAGTCGCGGCCGTTCCAGGAAAGGCTTTACAGAAGTTTTTGTCGGGTTTGCATAGCATGTACGGTTTGTCTTCTCTGCTGGCGCCGCTTTTGGTGAACGTGCTTTTTTTAAAGTTGAATTCTTGGCGAGGCAGTTTTTTTGTTGCCGGCTTGCTGGCCTTGGGATTGTTGGTTTTAAGTTTTTTTCTTTCGTTACCGACGGGCCCATCGACTTCTGCTTCAGGATCAGTGGACCAGGGCCGCCCTATTGTTATTTTTGAAAAGTCTTATTTTGGTTTAATTCTGTCGGCATATGTGGCGTTAGAAATATTGGTCTCATCTAGGATTGCTGTGTTCTCGGAAAGTGCTTTTGGTTATTCTTTTAAAAATTCTAATTACTTGGTGTCCTTGTTTTTTGTTTTTCTTTTTGCCGGTCGATTGGTGTTCGCGTTTTATCAGCCGCCATTCAGGTTGAAAACTCAAAGTCTGGTCAGCCTTGCAGGTGCTTTGATCAGTTTAGTTTTAGGTGTTTACGTGAATCCTTTTTTTATGTCTTTGACAGGGCTTTTTATGGCGCCGTTTTTTCCACTGCTGATGACCTGTGCCGCGCAACTTTTTCCCCAGCATCTTGGAGAAGTCAGCAGTTTCTGCGTGGCTTTGTCGGGTGTCACGGTAGTCATCGTGCATTTGCTTTTCGGAATTTTAACCGATCATTACGGCATTCAGTTTGCTTTTATTTTAGGTTTAATTTTTGGATTATTGGCGTGGCTATTGATTTGGTTTTACGAATTCTTTAATCAACGGGCCTTTCCTTGAAACAAATTGAATTTATCGACGTGAGCAAAAATTTGAGTGGCCGCCTAATATTGAATTCATTGAACTTTGCAGTTAGTCGGGGTGAGTTCTTTTCTTTGCTGGGACCCAATGGAGCCGGCAAAAGTACAGTGATGAATTTGACCTTGGGATTGCGTCGACCAGATTCTGGCAAAATCCAAGTTTTTGGAATGAACCCCCGAGAAAAAAAAGTGAAACTAAAAATGACTTGTACCCCTCAGGATTTATCTTTCCCACTGTTGTTGACGGTCCTGGAAACTCTGTCGCTAGTGGCTTCTCATTACGCCGAAAAAAAATCTATCGAAGAGCTTATCGAATTATTAGATTTAAAAGAAATCCTGTATCGCAAAACCGGAGGTCTAAGCGGCGGCGAGAAACGTCGACTTGGCTTGGCTTGTGCGCTGATCGGTAATCCTGAAATCTTAATATTGGACGAACCTACTACCGGAATGGATATCGAAAGCCGTCAACGCCTTTGGGGAATTTTAAAAACTTTGTCGGCTCAAAAAACAACCATTTTGTTGACCACGCATTACCTTGAAGAGGTCGAGGAATTATCTTCGCGAGTTTTAATGTTGGACCACGGCAAAACTTTATTTGATGGTTCGGTCCAGCAAATAAAATCCAAAGTCAGTTATCGAAAAGTTATTTTAAAAATTGTCGACTTAGCTGTGCCTAGAGCGAAAACACTAGAGCATTTTCAGAAATTGGCGGGCACCCACAGAGTTGAAGACCGAGATACTTTGTGGACTATCTGGACCCTGAATTCTGATCTTTGGTTGGAGGAATTTTTTCAAGATCCATTGCCTTTTAAAGATTTGATCGTCGAAGAATCATCTTTGGAAGAGGCTTTTTTGGAGTTTCAAAAAAATGCTTATCGTTAGGCACACGTATTTTCGGATTTTAGAAATGCTTCGTCAACCTTCTTATTTGGTGTCGACGGTTCTGTTTCCGTCTTTGTTTTTTTGGTTCTTCGCAATCCCAAATGCGACGGACCCTGGGCGCGCACAGCTTTTGATGGGCTCATTCGCAGCTTTTGGGGTTATTGGCGTGGTGTTGTTTCAGTTTTCAGTGCTGATCGCAAATGAGAAAAGTTCTCCGTGGAATAGTTATTTGCGGACTTTGCCGATTCCGGCGCATGTTTCTTTTGTTTCGCTTTTAATCTCGGGAATATTTTTTTCGGTTATGACAGTGGGCGGGGTGCTGATCACCACACATCTTTCAGTGACCGTGGCACTTCCCGGTGAAAGATGGCTTCCTTTTTTTTGCGCTTTGTTTTTAGGGGGTTTGCCTTTTGCTTTTTTTGGTTTCTTTTTAGGGTTTGCGGCCAGGAGTCGAAATATTCTACCCATCGCCAATTTAGTTTACCTGCCCCTTTCATTTGCTGGGGGTTTGTGGATTCCGCCCCATGGACTGCCGAAAATCGTGCAAGATATTTCGCCTTATTTGCCCAGCCGAATGTTTGCAGAAATTGTTTGGGCGACGTTGGCCGCAAGTGAATTAAAAAGCCAAAATATTTTTGGACTTTTGGGTTATTTGATTTTATTTATTTTCTTGTCCGTTTATTTTTTTAAGCGCGATGAGGGTCAAAAGTTCTAGGTCAGTTCCATCAGGGAGTTTTGAGTTTGGAAAAATTTTTTATCGGCTGCGCACTGGGACAAGAACAAGAACTCTTAAATGAACTTGAAGAGATTTTTCCATTTTTGATTTCTAGGTCAGGCAAGGCGGCAAGATATTCGTTAGTCTTTCAGGACTACGGGGGTGTAGAAATCGAAACCGAATTAGAATTGGGTTTGCAACTTAATTTTTTTTTAAAGACAGCCAATCGAATTTTGTTACGCCTAGTGGAAGGCCCTTGCCAGAATTTTAAAGATCTAGAAAACCATCTTAAAAAATGGCCGTTAGCAAAATTTCAAATTGCGGATTTTCAATTAAATATTTCCGCTTCGAAATCCAAGCTCAATAATGAAAAGCGAATTTTGATGGAGTTTGAGCGTCTGTTTCCAAAGCTTTTAAATCCAGAAAGTTTGACTACATTGTATGTGCGAATGTTTGAAAATCTTTTATCCGTCAGTCTGGATTTGAGCGGCGACTTGCTCCATAAAAGAACTTTGGTCGAAAAAAAAGATGCAGCTCCTTTGCGCGAAAGCTTGGCATTTTTGGGATTGCGCGCCTTGAAAGGGCCATCGCTTTTTTGGACTGAACTAAGTCATATCACTTTAGTGGATCCAATGGCGGGATCGGGCACCTTGCTAAAAGAGGGGTGTTTGGCACTTTCCTGTCAGATAGACCGAAGATTTGCCTTCGAGGAAATTCCAATTTTAGAAAAAACCACGGCCTCGATTCGAAAAAAATTAGAGAGTCGAAAGCCCACGCCGATTTTCAAAAAAGTGATCGGTTTTGATCGCGATCAGGAAACTTTCGAAAAGCTTTCTAAGAACGTCAATTCGTTGTTGCCTATTTTTGACGTTGAAATTCATAACGCCGATTTTCGCAAGGCTGCTGGGAAAAATTCGGTGAAGGGTACTGAAGCGGCCCCAGTGTGGGTGATTTCAAACCCGCCCTATGGTAAAAGAATCCCCCGCGATTTTAAAATTCAAGATTTGATTCAAAATTTTTTGGAAATATTTAATCCCGATCGCCTAGGTTTATTTTTGCCAAAATCCGACGAGGTCAATCTGCAAAAAACAATTTGGCGGGGATACAAATCAAAAATCGCTTTTCATGTTCAACACGGTGGTTTACCCATTCAGTTTGTGATTTTTCACAAACTGAATGGGTAGCTCGACGACCTAGCCCTTTTTCACCACGTGTCAAAAAAAGCTGATCGCAGATTTTATGAAGAGATATCTCCAAAAACAAATTCTAGTCGATGACAAACAACCCCGCTGTGCATGCCTAGTTAGTCGGCCCGGAAAAAACCCGATTTTTAAAAACCAAACCTAAAATTGGGCATCAGCCTAGACTTTATAGTTTGCATCGTAGCGGTTATTAAAGTCAAAGTTGGCGCTAAAAACTCGA
>JANYDD010000006.1 GCA_025359945.1 Bdellovibrio sp.
CAAAGCTGCCCACGATGCGCTCAATTTAGAGCTTGGCGAGACAAACAGGGCGTCTGCGGAACGTGAAGCGCTGGCTCCGGCTGTAAGAATATAACTTGTGGGCACCCAGCCTCTCTCGAGTTGAGCTCCCCAAAGTTAAACGCTTCCAGTGCTAGCGTTCACCGCGTTCGAGGGAAATATGGCTAAGCGCACATCTGAGTTACCAGATGAATTATTCTTATTTCTCATCCAAAATCGGTACCAACCATTTGGGTACTTGATCATTCCACGAGTTGCGGCGCCCTGACTACAAGCTGGACCATTGGTGTCCACATTCGCCCAAGTCACAACTGCATTTGTTTGTACTGCGCCGCCACCATTAAGATACCAAAGAGAAAATGCAGTTGTTCCTCCAGTGCCTTGCTTGGCAAATATGCTAGCAACAAATTCATCACTAGTTCCAATTCCCGTTTTGGTGACATATCTGTGAGCGCCGTTACCGGCCCGAAGAAGTCATCGCAAACTTTGCTTTGACCTGCCCTTGAAGACTCAAGGGACATGGCAAATTGGCATGTGAAGCAAGATGGGTCTGGACCCGACAGGGCTTTTATCTTTTGTTGATCATCGAACAAATCTGCCGCATTTTTGTCGGCTGGTGCTTGTGCCAAAGCAAGGCTGGGTAGCAGAAGAAATACGATTAGATTTTTAATCCCCATATGTAAAGTGTGAATTGAACTTATCGCAATCGCAAGATTTTCTAAGAAAACAGGTCCAGTTTGCTGACGTAGTGTAGGTGTTACTTTTCGTAAGGAAACAAAATAATGGCGGACTGGAAGCAAGAATTAGATAAAGTTCCACCGGCTGTTGAGCGAAGGTTAAACTATTCAGTGAAACCCAAAAATGATCCGAAGACTTTTTCTCAAGGTTAACAAGCGCTAAATGAGGCGTGGCAAAAGCCAAAGATCGCATTTTCCAACGTTACTTAACCCTGCTATTTTTCGTATTTATATTTCCAAATTTGACAGGGTCAAAAATTGCTAGGTAGTTTTAAAAAGGTTTTTAATCGAGCCTAAGTGACTTCGAAAACAAACCAAAAATGAAGGGAGAAAAGCTATGACTTTAGCCCATGAACCTCCTCGGCAATCACTTGCGCTTTTACTAAGGAAACTCAAGCTTTCTCCCGTTGTTTCCATTCAAGGGGCAAGGCAATCCGGGAAAAGTTATTTAGCCAGAAAAATTTTGGCACAACACCTAAAATCAATCCACTTCAAAACACTCGACTAGCGTGAAGAACGATCTTTCGCTGAAAACAATCCATCTCTTTTTTTATCTTCGACTGACGCAAAACATTTAGTGATCGATGAAGTTCAAAAAGTTCCGCATTTGTTTGATGAGATAAAAGCTAAAGTCGACGAAGCCCCCCGGCCTGGCCAATTCCTCATTCTAGGGTCGACCGAATTTTCAATTGAATCTAAAATCAAAGAATCCCTAACAGGCAGGCTTTCCAGATTGAAAATCTATCCCTTCAATTTGTCCGAGACTCAATCACTCCCGATGAATCCACAAAAACAATTCCCATTCATTGGCCCCAAAAGTCGAGCCTCAAAACAGAGCCTTTTAAAATATCTAAAAAATGGGGGACTGCCGGGAATCTTTATTATTAAGTCTGAACTCGAGAATCAAAATGCAATTTCGGATTGGATTGAACCCAAGGTCCGAGAAAGAATCGAAAAGCTGGGGTTTGGCTGGATGAAGTCAGTAGACCCAGAAGCTTTCGATCGACTTAAAAAGCTCCCCTGCTCGTCGTATTTTCTATCACCCATTTCTTCTCCTTCGGTTTCAAATTGTCCTAACAGGATCGAAGAACTCAACGAAGCCTTTGAAAATGCGAAAGTGAAGGCTCAGGTGCTTGACCACTCATCTAAAAAACGATGAAGCGCAAAAATCGATATGGCCTCGATTTTCTCTGCTAAAGAAAAGCGCTGTTCTGTGGTGCAAACAACGATTCCTTTTTTTGCTTTGGCGTATTCGCTCATAAAAATATGCAGATGTTTCGTGTCTGATGTCTTTGGATTGCTCTTAATTTTGACCTCAATTGGCAACAAACGGCCCTGAAATTCCAAAACCCAATCGACTTCAGGTCCGTCAGGGTCACGCCAAAAATAGAGCTTTGCTCCGTTTGCATTGGCTCGAGTCCATTTCAAAATCTCGTTGCCCACCAAATGTTCGAACAGGTCCCCCTTCCTCTCCGGCAAGAAGGTCCTAGCTTCTCCAGCTGAAACCCTGCGAACACCTAAATCAAAAAACAAGTATTTGCTGGACTTAGTCAGTTTTTTGCGACTGGCGTTTTTCAGATAGGGATCAATTCGATCGACGATCAGAGTGTCTTCTAAGATTTGATAATAAGATTGAATCGTCGCCACTGTCGGCCCCAATTCTTTTGAGATTTCTGTAAAATTAGTAACCTTGCCGGATTGAATTGCGGCGAGCTCGATAAATCGAATAAAGGGAGCCATCTGGCGAATACGGGTTTCTTTACGAATCTCTTCGTCCAGATAGTTCTCGACATAGGATCTTAGCTCAAGATCCTTTTGCTCAGAGTCAGATTCTTTAACTATCCGGGGAAGTTGACCAAAACTCAAAGCTTCAGCAATTGGAATTTTCAACTCGTGCAAAGACAAAGCATCCAGGCGCAGGTTAATCAGCCGCCCAGGAATCAGATTCTGGTCAGACTGCATTTTCAGTTTGCGTGCACTGGACCCTGTCAAAAAAAATTGAGCCTTCTGTTGATCGGCCAGCACTTGGATTTCGCCAAAAAGAGCAGGTACCTTTTGCACTTCGTCGATATAGATCAAAGGTTTCTTTTTAAAAGACAAAGCTTTCTGGCTAAGAATCTCTGGAGACTTTTCATATTTTAAACGCTCTGAGCTTGTGGCCAGATTCAGTTCCAAATCAGTTCGTAAGTCTTTGGCCAAAGTGGTCTTGCCGACCTGACGAGGTCCCAAAACAAACAAGCTTTTGCCTTTTTTAAGCTGTTTTTGAATAATATGGATTAAATCCCTCTTTATCATATACCTATACATATTCGCCGAAAATATATAGGTATGTCAAACTGCTTTGAATTGGCAAAGTTGATTCTCACTTCTGACTACGTCCCTATGGAGTTCCGCCGAAATCTGTTGATTAAAAAACCCCAGGCCCTGGATATGATTGAAAAAATGATCAAGAAAATCCGCATTGTCCCAAACCTACACACAAGTTTTTCCTCATTGAATTACCATAGAAGGATCGACCTATTTTATTTACGGCAATGATGTACATGCACTCACTTTTGGACCGGGGACATGAAAGATTTTGGTCGGCAAATGAATAAAAAAGATAAGCGCTATGGTCTGACAATACAGACTGTTTCACAATTTTTGGCGGACCTCTAGGCATTTATTTCTCGATGGCTTCAGTTGATACGGCGGAAAGAGGTGGCGTTCCGACGGTGGCAGCTAAGATTTGGTGCGCATTCGGGCTTCGCAGCCAACAAAACCTGAAATTTTATTGAAAATCCAATCAAAAATAACTAGAGACCGATTCGTCGATACTTCGTTCCATGCGCAAAAGCAGGCTTTATTTTCCTTATACTCGCTTAGGCGATGACTCTACTCACGAGAAAGCCTCCAAGCCAGGCAAAAAAAAGGGCAACCGTTCCTGGCTACCCTTTTGAAATACTCTAATATTTTCGAAAATTAATTCACATCTTTGTAGTCGGCGTCGATCACGTCCTCTTTGCCGCCGCCGCCAGCTGCCGATGCGCCACCAGAATTTTCACCGCTGCTAGCCTCACCGCCGCCAGCAGGTCCGCCCGAGGCCGCTCCGGCTTTTTTATAAAGCTCGGCGGTCACTTTGTGCGAAACAGCTTGCAGGGTCTCGTTCTGTTTTTTCAGGTCGCCGACAGAAGCCTCTTTGTTTTCCAAAACTTTTTTCGCTGCATCCATGGCCTCTTGAACCGCTTTTTTGTCAGCTTCCGGAAGGTTGGCATTATCTTTCAGAAGTTTTTCAGTCTGATAAACCAAGCTGTCCAAACCATTTCGCGCAGTCGCCACTTCTTGTTTTAACTCGTCATCTTTTGAATGCGCTTCGGCTTCTTGAACGGCTCGTTTAATTTCTTCTTCTGACAATCCGCTTTGCGCGGTGACTTTAATATTCTGCGATTTTTGCGTGTTCATATCTTTCGCGGATACATTTAAAATTCCGTTGGCATCCAAATCAAATGTCACTTCGACTTGCGGCACGCCTCGGGGTGCGGCTGGAATTCCCATCAGCTCAAATCGCCCCAAAGTTTTATTGTCCGACGCCATTTTGCGTTCACCCTGTAAACAGTGGATATCCACCGCAGGTTGATTATCAGCCGCTGTTGAAAAAACTTGCGATTTTTTTGTTGGAATGGTCGTGTTTCGAGGGATCAATACGGTCATCACACCGCCCATGGTTTCAATACCCAAAGACAGCGGAGTCACGTCTAACAACAGAACGTCTTTAACATCTCCGGCTAAAACTCCACCCTGTACCGCAGCGCCGATCGCTACAACCTCATCGGGATTCACAGTTCGATTGGGTTCTTTACCAAAAAAATCTTTTACCGCTTTTTGAATTGCCGGCACTCTAGTGGAACCACCTACCAAAACCACTTCGTCGATTTGCGAAACCGACAAGCCAGAATCTGCCAAAGCTTTTTTGCAAGGCTCGATCGATCGCTTTACTAAATCGTCGACCATTTGTTCAAACTTCGAGCGAGACAATTTGATCTGCAAATGCTTGGGACCGCTGCTGTCCGCAGTAATAAATGGTAAATTGATTTCGGTCTCTTGCGCAGATGAAAGTTCAATTTTGGCTTTCTCTGCGGCTTCTTTCAAGCGCTGCAAGGCCATTTTGTCATTTTTTAAATCGATACCTTGATCTTTTTTAAACTCTGCGATCATCCATTCTAAAATTCGGATATCGAAGTTATCGCCACCCAAATGTGTATCCCCGTTGGTTGATTTCACTTCAACGACATTGTCGCCCACTTCCAAAATGGAAACGTCAAAAGTTCCTCCACCAAAGTCATAAATCGCAATTTTTTGTTCTTTCTTTTTGTCCATCCCGTAGGCCAAAGCCGCAGCGGTTGGTTCGTTGATAATCCGTTTGACATCCAAACCGGCTATACGACCAGCGTCTTTAGTGGCTTGCCTTTGAGAGTCATTGAAATACGCAGGCACAGTAATCACGGCCTCGGTGACAGGTTCGCCCAAATAGTCTTCAGCAACTTTTTTTAGTTTTGCCAAAATAGCTGACCCGATTTCCTCAGGGGACACGGTTTTGCCACCGTGAATTTTAAATGCACAATCATTACCCTTGTCGACAACGTTGTACGGCACTAATTTGATCTCTTCATTGACCTCGGAAAACTTACGGCCAATAAATCGTTTTGAAGAAAAAATGGTATTTTCCGGATTGGTAACCGCCTGACGTTTTGCGATCTGTCCGACCAGACGTTCCTCGTCTTTTGTGTAAGCTACGACAGAAGGAGTGGTCCGTGCGCCTTCTTCATTGACCAAAACTTTGGCTTCGCCGCCCTCCATAATTGCAACACACGAATTTGTAGTCCCTAAATCGATTCCAATAATTTTTCCCATGTTTCCGCCTTTTCTTTATGTTTGTTTAAATTTTTTAGTAATTTAGTCCGTAAACTAAAAGCCGAGGAGACCTGTATTAATCTTCAGTCTTAAACTTGACCTGACCCTTAGAACATCTCACCTGTTGTCAATCTGAGTACGGGCGTAACTTAGTCAAGTGATCGGACCGTAAAAATTTACTTTCGTTTCCAGAAAGATGCAGCCGAACCCACGTTTTCTAAACCACGTAATTTTGCAAGCTCACGCAGAAGTTTTTCCTCGTCTTTGCTGACTGCGCGAGGGAACTCGACTTCCACCCGGTAAAAAACATGCCCACGTCTTGAGCCCCGTAAAGAGGGAATCCCCTCGTTAACCAATTTGATCTCGTCACCCACTTGCGTACCAGTCGGTATCGTCAGGGTTTTAACTCCAGTCAAGGTAGGAGCTTCGACCTGGCCACCTAACATCAGGTGCAAATAATTAATTTTTAAAAGCGTATAAAGATCATCACCATTGCGCTCAAATTGCGGGTGGGGTTTCACCAAAATTTCCGCGTATAAATCACCGGCCGGACCGCCCTTGTATCCACCCTGACCCTCTTTCGCTACCCTAAGCCTGGTACCTGAATCGACCCCGGCGGGAATCGAGATTTTTATTTTTCGTTGTGCGCGAACCCGACCTTCACCGCGGCAGCTTTTGCAGGGATTTTTGACAATTGAACCTTGCCCCCGGCACGTGGGACACGTCGAAGCCATCGAAAAAAATCCTTGCGCCCGAACCACTTGGCCCCGACCACCACAGGTTCCGCAAGTCGTGCTTTGAGTGCCTTTTTCAGCACCGGACCCCTGGCAGGTGTCACACCCATCGTCGGTCTCAAATTCGATCTCGCGCTCGACTCCAGAGACCACATCTTTTAAATTTATTTCCAAAACATACCGAAGGTCCGCGCCTTTGCGGGGCCCTTGCGTTTTTTGATTTCGGGCAGACCCGGCACCGGCATTTCCTCCGAAAAAGTCAGAAAAAATATCCCCGAAGTTTGAAAAAATATCTTCCACGTTGGTGAACTGAGGGCCGCCGCCATGTCCGCCTTGAAAAGCTTGGTGCCCAAATCGGTCGTACTGCGCCCTTTTTTCGGGGTGACTAAGGATTTCATAGGCTTCTGCGGCCTCTTTAAACTTTTCTTCGGCCGATGCGTCCCCTGGGTTTTTATCGGGGTGAAACTGCATCGCCAGTTTTCGATAGGATTTTTTCAAAGTGTCGGCGTCGGCTTCTCGTGACACCATAAGAATTTCGTAGAAGTCTCTTTTTTTTGACATAGCTTTCTAAATTGGTGATAAAACTGAAGCTCGTCAAGCATCAAACAAATAGTTTTTTTCAAAAAAAAACAAAAAGAGACTTAACAAAAAATCAATGCAAAAAATTTCTATTCCAAAAAACTCAAGATTAGTAAGCCCAACATTCGGAAAAAAACTGGGGCTTGTGGGCGGTGGCCAACTGGCGCGAATGCTGGTGATCGACGCTCATTCTTTAGGTTTAGAATCCCACGTGCTTTGCCATCACAAAGACGAACCCGCCACACGGGTAACACCGTTTTTTTCACTGGATGGAATGGCCTCTGACAAATCAATCAAGAATTTCGTCAAAGATTTAGACTATCTGACTTTCGAAAGCGAACTAGTACCCACCGCCATTTTGCGTTGGTTAGATCAAAATGATTTAGGTTCGGGCAGGGCGCGACCTTTTGTTTTTCCACGCCCAAGTTTAATGTTGCAAATCCAAAATCGAGCCTCGCAAAAAAAACTGCTTGAAAAATTTCAGATCCCTACCTTACCCTGGCTCGAGATCGACAAGTTCGAAAAGCTGTATGAAGCTGCCGCGATCAAAGACCTGCCGCTGATTTTAAAGAAGAGTTTTGGTGGATACGACGGCTACGGAACTTACTTGGTTGATTCCAAAAAAATGGAAAATTTGAAGTCCTTGTTTCCGGGATCTTTTATCCTGGAACCCAGGATAAGCTTTGAAAGAGAATTAGCGCTTGGAATCGTCCGAAATACCAAGGGTCAATTCGCCCAATTGCCGCTGGTTCACACAGTGCAAAAAGATTCAAAATGTGATTTTGCTGCGGGACCGATCGATTTTCCTGTCAGCGGGATGGTCTCGAAAATAAAAAAAATGATGAACGCCGTGGATTATGTAGGAATTTTGCATTTTGAATTTTTCTTGTGGCAAAAAAAGCTTTGGGTTAACGAGCTTGCACCTAGGGTCCATAACTCGAGCCACTTCTCGATGGATGCCTTAAGCGAATCCCAGTTTACCCTGCACCTAAAAGCGGGGCTGGGTCATCGGCTGACGAATCCTCGCCAGAAAGCCCCACATTTTGCGATGTTCAATCTGATTGCTCAGGACCACACGCCTTTAAAAAATCCCGCCCAGTTGGCAGGAAGACTTCACTGGTACGGCAAAAGCGAAAGCAGGCCTGGCAGAAAAATGGGACACATCAATTATTTTGGTGATTCTATGGCTTCATTAATTCAACTTGGGAAGACGGATCGCAGGAGGTTTTTTTAAGTGAAAGTAGCAATTATAATGGGAAGTCACAGTGATCTGCAGACTATGCAACAGGCGGCCCAGGCCTTAAAAGATTTTGGAATCGATTTTGAAATTAAAATTTTATCCGCCCACCGAACGCCCTTAGAAATGGTCAAATTCGCAAAAAATTCCCACAAAAAATTTCAAGTGATTATTGCCGGTGCCGGAGGGGCCGCACACTTGCCCGGGATGGTCGCAAGCCTAACCCCCCTACCTGTCATAGGCGTGCCCGTCAATTTAGGAAAATGGAATGGGTTAGATTCTTTTTTATCAATAGCCCAAATGCCTAAAGGAGTTCCCGTGGCCACCGTTGGAGTTGATCAGGCCTACAACGCGGGACTTTTGGCCGCGCGAATTTTATCGATTTCGAATAAAAAGATTTTAAAAAAGATCCAAGCTTTTCAAAAGAAAAATCGTCAGAAAGTAATTCGGGCTAACCAAGAACTGAAATCCGAAGCGGCCAAGAGTATTTCTTTGCCGAAAAATAATAAACGCCAAAAATAATTCCGCTGTACATTAGGTCGCCGAAAAGCTGATTTGAGAAAAACTGCAATCCCAAAGCGTAGCAATTGAAAAGTCCATTCAAAGTTTTTGGATACATAAAGCCTAGTGACCAAACACTAAAGTTGGTGATTAAAAAAAACTGGATACTTCCTAACAATGTCAAAAACGTCACAGCCCTAAAGCTAAGCTGTGCGCGCGCCGCTGTTCCAGAATTTAAAAATCGCGCCAACCAAATCGAAATCGCAAACGAAAAATAGACCGCAGGGGCCGACCAGTGAAACCCAATCAAAAAATCAGTCATTAGCATCGTTAACAACGGAACAAAAAAACGTTCTGCCTTCCCTTTGAAGACAAAACCGCTGAACAAAGCCATAGGCAATAAAGCCGTCAAATTAGCCGGATGGGGAATCATACGTGTTAAGCCGCCGAACACTACCAGACCTAAAACCATTCCGACTTGAGACATTTCCAATTTTTTATCGGGCTTGATTCCAGATAACAAATTGACCCAACTATTAAGTATTGCACGAATAAATTTTGCCCGAATTAGTATTGGACTAGTTGTACGCGTTGAAAATGGACCCGATTTCATAATGTTGAACCTCCGCTCTCTCAAAAGATATTCGGTCGCTCACAGGTTGGCAAGTTACAATCGACCAAATGATTTGCTGAATTGACTTCGGAAAAGCCCAACTTTAAAACAAAACAGGGCGGACGACGAAAATGGATTTTTCCGGTGGACTTAATATAATGGCAAAAAAAAATGTTTCTGAAGCATTTCTTCTTAACTGCAACTTTTCTAATTTAAATGTAAAAGAACTCTCCAGCTTTTGTTTTGAAAAATTTAAACGGGATTGCCAATATGGGTGCGGGGTTAGACTCTTCAGTATAGGTGTGAAAAAACCGTCGGGATTTCTTCGAAGCCTCACTCTCCCCTGGATGCTATGTCTCATCAGCCTTGTGGGCCTGAGCGCTTGTCAGAATAAAAAATCAGTCGATCTTGCACCGGCCGAATTGGCGACGACTTCACCTTTGCAAAAGCCTTGTTGTGAAAACAAACCCGATTCCGAACAACCCGCTCCACAGCCTGCTCCGGTGGAAGTGCTTAAACATCAGATTCTTTGCGTAAGTCCGGCCTCCACGCTTTTTTTCGGCACCACCGCTTTGCAGTCCCAGGGCTTTATGCAAGAGTTTAATTTTTTAGATCCGCGCCCGCTGACATCGGCTCGCCCTAGTGCTTCGCAGTTAGAAATCAATTCACCTTTCTTTTTAAACGCGGACAAAGACGATCTGTATTTTCTGGCCTCCGAAAAAATGGGTGTACAAGATTCGCCCTGGGCAAAACTTTATTTTGGCAAAATCTCGCTACTGACCCAGCTGACTGACCTTCAGCCGCTGATTCAGTTTCAATTAAACACTAGTCCACTGCGAGGCCTTTTGAAACGATTGGGCTTCAGGGCAAATAACTATGCTTCGGACCGCTCAACCCATTCGTTTTTATTCCCAAAGACAGATTCTGTAGGGTCACACTATTCTTTGTATTCCAACCCTAGTCTTTTCAGCGGCAATTACTCGATGGGAAAACTGGTGAAAACGCTTTCACAAAATCCAAATAAATTTTTATTTCCTTCGTTAACTAAGGGGAGCGCGGGAATTTCTTTTCACGCGCTGGCCGCTAACGGGCAAGCAAAAATATTTTACTTTGATTTAAGTAATTCTGAACTTAGGCAGGTTCCCGAATTAGCTGCCGAATCACTTCAACTTGGGTCCCATTTTAGTGCCTCTGATCGGCATTATTGGTTCGAGTATTTAAACGGCAGTTGGCACTTGCAAGGGCAAAAAATCGTTGATCGCCAACGGCCACAGACTTATTGGAAAACCAAAGCCACACCACACGGACCTGCTGTAACGGGATTTAAAATGATATCAAAAACAAGCGCCGACCGAGACCTGATTTATTTTTTGACCGGCAATGCAATTCAGGCGCTTGAAATATCAACAACAACCGGATTGCTTCTTTCAAGTTCGACGTACGCGCCCTCAGCATCTGTGCTACAAGCGATCGGAAAAAGTAATTTCGAAGAGATCACTTCAGCTGCGGAAAGTTCGGAATTATTAATTGGAATAAGTGAAAGTGGATTTTTAGTTTACGATATCGCGTTAGGAATTTTTTCACCAAAGGCTTTGGCTCCGCCTTTAAGTTCGGCGTTTCAATGTTCCCAAATCACTGACCTAGTGTCGAATGGGAATTTAAATCCGTGAAAACATCTTATTTACTTGTGGGAATATCAGCGTTGTTGGTGTCTGCTCAATCGGTTGCTGTATCATTAGCTCAGCAGGCACAATCAGAAATTTTGCCGCCGAAAGCCTTAAAAATTTCGGCTGAAAAGATAAAAAAGCACGCGCAAATCGAAGATTCTTTTTTAAGGCTTTCGCTGGCACAGCCAAAAATAGTTCCTCGAAATTGGTTGGCGCAAATAGCTATTTCGACCGAGTGGTATCATCCAGAAGGCACGGTGGCTTCGCCAGAGCTTTCGAGTTTCGAATTAAAATCCTTAAGGGCCAATCCCCTTTTAAAATTCGAAGGAGCTATGGGTTGGTCTGTGTTTCAAGGCTTTCAAGAAATTTTCATTGGCGCGGGCTATGGTTTTTCTAGTCAAAGCTACGATTTGCGGACTACCAATCAAGTTGAAATTCCGGCTTCATTGCTGACCCAAGTGTTTTCGCTAAATTTGGGTAGCACCTGGCCGTATTTGTTCAAGGACATGTGGGGATCTCGATGGCGACCCGGCCTGTTTGCTGAATGGGGTGACTATCAACTGTATCAAAATTCTGGAAATTCATTTGCTAGGTGGAGTTCTCAGACCCGATTTATTAGTGTCGGCCCCCGCTTTGAATATCTGCTGTCTAAAACAATTCGATTGGCAGCTGGTTATCACTGGAGAATGAACTCCTCAGTCAGCCCCGATCATCCCAGGCTTAATTCTCAATTTGATTTAGGAGTTCTGACATCATGGTAGTTTGTCGTTTCATTTGCGTATTTGTTTTGTTTGTGAGCTTGGTCTCGAACGCAGAAAGCCAAAGCCTTGAGCTGACCCAGCAAAAAGTCGCCGAGATGGTTTTGAAAGAAAGCTTTCAATCCGATGAAATCCAAAAAACTAGTGATCTTTCGATTTATTCTGTGGCCCTGGCAAAATCGCTTTACGATTGGAATTTTTCGCTAGAAAGCTATTACGAAAATACCCAGTTTCAGAATTTTGCTCGCACGGCTAACCCCAAAGACGAGAACTACAAGACTTCTGTGCTAGTGACCAAGCCTTTGATGTCCGGCACATTACTTGGATTGGATATCTCAAGGACGCAAATTCAGTCTACGTTTAGCGCCACATCGACGGCATCCTTCCCAGCCAATCAAACTTTGGATGTTGCAGGAATTACGATTGAACAAAGTTTATTAAGAAATTTTTTTGGAAGATCATTTCGTGCCGAGGTCGCGTCTGCAGAAAAATTGGACCAGTCTAAGCGAGTCCTCAAAACCGACTTACTGCAAACACTGGTTTTAGAAACCGTTCAGCTTTTTTGGAATGCTTTTGTGTCTCAAGAAAACTTTGAAGAGGCCCTGAACTCCAGAGAAAGAACTGAAAAACTAGCCGAGGTCGTACGAAAGAAAAGCAGCCTGGGTTACACCAATCCCGGAGAGCTTCCGCAAGTTCTGGCCGAGCTTGAAGTTCGAAACCAAACGGTCAAGTCCGAGTCCGCGAATTATTTAGGTTTACTGTCGCAACTGAAAACCAAATTGCGCATTCCCGAAGCGACCGCAGTTAAACTAGTAACTTCGACCGAGATCCCCGAGCTTCCGCAGTTGTCGCCAACTTCGATCGAAGACTTGCGCTCGATAAAATCTTTAAAAAGTAAATTAGAGTCCTCGGATTTGAGCTTAGTTTCGTCGAAATCAAAAGCCTATCCAGATTTATCTTTGGTTGGAAAATACTACACCAGTGGGATTGGATCCACGACGACGGATTCGTTCCAGGAATTGTCGTCACAGACGCGTCCCAAATATTATGTCGGCGTGAAACTAGCTTACCGCTTTGGTTCGGATCTCCAAGGCCAAGAAATCTACAATAAAAAACTTCAGCGCGATATCGACGAGTCCACCCTTTCGCGAACTCGACTAGAAATGAAAGATCAAATTCAAAACGCTGAACGAAGAATGCAATCGACCTACGCCATAGTTTCAAGCTCAAAAAAACAAGTTGTCCTGCGCGAAGAAGCCGCCCGTGAAATTCAAAAGGCTTACAACCAAGGGCGAACCGATATTAAAATTTTAATTGATGTTTTAAATTCTTTTTTTGCAGCAGAAGTTCAGTATTCAAAAGCGGTCGGGGATTATCAAATCGCTTTGAATAATTTGGCCGCTTTAAGAGACGAGTTGATACCAGAAAAGGGGACGCTCTATGAAAACAGCCTTTAATTTTTTATTTTCTTTAATTTTAATTTCTGCGATGGGGTGCGCCCCAAACAAATCGCAACAAGAAATTGGTGCGGTAACATCTAAACAAGAATTTCAGAACAATCAAAAGGTGAAAGACAATAATTCTTTAGTCCGAGGCACCTACAAAGGTCAGATCAAACCTTTCGCCGGTGGCGCCAATATCCCGGTAGAAATTGGTTTTTTTGAAGTTTTAGTCACCCTAGGCAGTAATAACGAGGGTGAAAATAAAATCATTCCGGTTTTAAAAGCCCGCTTTCGCCGTTTGGACACCTTTCAGCGCTACCAAATTATGGATGCCAAATTTTTTAAAGAGAATGGGACTCTGCTTTTATCCTCACGGAGCACCAGCAGCCCTGGAAATTCAGCAAACCCATCTTCGAACAGCGAATTTTTGGGCGAGGGCTATTCCTTTGATGGGGTTCTACAGAATGGAGTTTTCAGCGCGCAAGCATCAGTACGAACCGGGAACTTGGGCGTGCTGGAAGCCCTGTTGGTTAATGCTGACGTGATCGCAGCTCCGAAGGGCGAGTCCAACGAATTCAATCAACAGCTGAAAGAAAAGATGGAGAAAGTCGCTGGCGAGTACAATTACAAAATCGAAATAAATGATCGCATATTCACAGGTACTTTGAATATTGTCATCAGCCTATCAAACAATTTGGAATACTTTTTAGTGGGCAGCCTTAACGATGCCAGTTCGACTTTAGTGAAATTTAGTGCGCCCTTTGTGATCACCTACAAGCCCGAGACCTCGCCAGAGGGGCTTTTTTTCTCGAAACTTTCATCCCAGAATGATCCTTTTTCATTTAATTTCACCGGTCAGGTAGTGGGACCCGAGATTCAAGGAAATCTGATCACCACCAATGGTGTTGGGACTTTTACTGCCCATCGAAAATAGTTAGGAATTAATTGCTTGTCCGTCTAACTTGCGAACGTCTGGCGTGGAATATGAGGTCTTGGGATCGCCTGCAGTTAAAATCTGTCGAACGCGACCAGCCGACGAAACTCACCTATATTTTTTAAAGATCAAAAATTGACCTTAACTTTATTTTAATCTAAGGTTCCAGGCTTTGGGTCGACTCAAAGCTGAATTCTGAGGGGCATTAGAATTGGTCAAATTTCATTTTAAATTTTATCGAATAATTTGTGTTTTATTTCCGGTCGCCGGGGCCTTAATGGGTGCGAACGTGTTTGCTGTTCAGTGTGCGAAACCGAGTAAACTTCAAAAAACCGGCAAGCAAAGGCAAGTGCTCGCCAGCACCGATGGTGATGACCGTCCCTGGCCCAACCAAGAAATTTGGAAACTTGGGCTAACACCACTTACTTCGAATTCTGATATTTTGGTGGTGCCTGGGGCTTATTCTTCAGGGTCACTGATTTTTGAAACGGCAAGAGCGCACCAAGTGCTAAATAACGGCCGACGACTGGTCACAGTTCACGTTGTTAATGAAAGTGAAATTGACTCTTCGTTGGCAAAACCATCGAACGGGTCGATCGATCTGGAAATTCCTTGGTCTGCATATGCAGGGAATACGGAGCGTCTGGTTGAAATCCTAAATGGATTGGGTGGAAAAATCTTAGCCGTTCTTCCCGGATACGAAGACAGCGTTATTTTATCTCACCAGCTTCAAATTTCTCCAGAATTGCGCCATGAGATTCCCCGCACTGCAATAGACCCTGGACCCTTACAATCAAAAAGTAAACTCAGCCAGGCCGTGAAAAATAGCTCACACTGGATTGATGGCACGTTTAGTTCGTTTGAGGACTTTAAAATATGGTTGAACAAAATTTCCATTTTTGAAAATCATCAACAATTAATGCTGAAGCCTGACTTAGGCGCGGCAAGTTTTGGCAATAAAGTAGTTTCTAACCTGGCCGAAGCAAAAGAACAGTTCGAAAAAATATTGGGTCTAAAACTTACAAACGGCCAAACCAGCACCCACGTGCACGTTTCAGAATATATTACTGACCCAGAGTTTGCAGTGAACTTTTCAAAATATACAGATCCAAAAAACCTCCAGAAGACAATTTTCAAGGTTTCTTCCTTAGTTTACATGAGAAAAGTTTTAGTCGATGGCCACCCGCTCTATGACCAAGAATTTTTACTAGATCCTTATGACCCAGAAATTAAAACTAAATTGGTTCGATTGATAGGTTCAGGCGCCGAAAACATCGATCTAAAAAAGCTGCTTCAGCATACGGAAAATATGGCTTCTGAAATTGGTTTTTTGAATGGGCCCGCACATCCTGAAATATTTTGGAGTTTTAATAACCAAGGTCAGACTTTCGACGTGGCGGGGCGTTTGATGGGGGGTCAACGACCGCTTTGGGTAGGCCGAGCTTCCCACTTTAGTGACGTCTATTACGCGATTGCTTCAATGATTAATCCAAAACTTTTTTCTAAACTTCCAAAATTCAATCGTCCCCATTCGCACGCCGGAGTCGTTTTTCTGCATACGAAACAAGGTGGGGTGATGTCAGGTTCTGCAGTTGCCGAACTAAAAAACTTAAAAAGTCTTCGCGGCATTAAATCTGAATTTGTTGTGAAGGTAGCACCACCAGGAGCTGTCCTGCCTAAGACTAAAGATATTCACGAATTTCCTGGGGTTATCGAACTTACGCTTCCTTTTAATAAAGGAAGCTTTGAAGATCTGATTGCTGATATGGAAACAATCCGAACCAAAATCAAATGGGTTATCGAAAAACCCTAGGCTTTTCTAAACGTGTTCGTTCAAAAACTTGACGATATTGTCTTTGGGATGATTTCCCATCATTTGGCCTACCGGTTTTCCGTCTTTAAATAAAATCATTGTAGGAATGGAGCGAATGCCGAACTCGGCCGCCTTACCCTGATTTTCGTCGACATTCATTTTAACAATTTTTATTTTTGAACCCATTTCTCCGGCAATCTCCTCAAGTTTTGGGGTCAGAGCCTTGCACGGTCCACACCATTCGGCCCAAAAGTCGACTAAAACCGGAACCTGAGATTGCACAACATCAGAATCGAAACTTTTGTCTGTTGTATTTGAAGAAGTTCCCATAAAGACCTCCAGATCATTAGTTAGGGGCTCTTAAAGTCTCAGCATTTCCCGGAATTTGTCAATGCGACGATGATGAAATGATCTCAAGCCGAGGCACTTGCAACGCCGCCGACAAGAATCCACAAGCTATTTGCGGAAAAGCGCCCTAGTGAATTGCTTCTTTAACTCATCCAAAGATCGTAAAAAAGAAAGGTCCCAGGAATCACTTAGCGCTTTCTGTCGACTGCGAATTTCTTTGCGATCGTGCGAGGTCTCTTTGATATCCACGCTGAGGTTTAAAAATTTCATGTATTTCTTTTTTCTTTCGGGATCGGGTTCTTTGAAAGCCAGATCTGAAATTGGAAATTTTTTGTATTTATTGAGAAGGTTGCCCGAATCCAGACTCAATAGTTGGGAAATCCATTTGATCAGTTTTTCAGAATCCACTGGGTCTTCAAGCAAAACATCTTTTCGAATTTTATCTAGTTCAACTTTCCCGGCTTTCAACCCTTGAGGTAGAATCAAGATCACCTTGCCTTGATATTTGGGATAGTCGGCAATTTTTCGACCCAACGACAGTGAAGAAACTTTTTGCCCTCGGCCGAACCCAATAATTAAATCCGGGTTAAAGGTAATGATATGATCGACCAAACGATTTTCGTTCAGCATAATATCTGTGTCGAAGCCCACTTTCTTTAAGCTGGTTTCCATGTTCGAGGCTTCGCTGAAATCATCTGAAACAATTAAAATTTTTCTTCCCATACTGTTAGTTTCGGATGCCTGCGAGGCAAACAAAAGAAAAATTTTGATCAAAGGCTGAACTTGTTTGACTCGGGGCCTTTCGGACTACACTTTCGTCTATATGGTTCGAGTTCCGCGCAAAGCCATTCAGTACTTGTTCTTTGAAATGTGGCCTAGTTTTATTCTGGGCATTTTGGTTTTTATTTTTATCCTGATGATGTTTCAGGCAATTCGCTACACCGAATTTGTTTTGATTCACGGAGTGGCGGTTCAAGTTATTTTTCATCTGATGGGCTATCTAGCGATTAGCTTTTTGCCCGCCCTATTCCCCATGGGACTTTTGTTCAGTGTGCTTCTGACTTACGGAAGACTAAGTCAGGACTCGGAAATTGTGGCGCTGAAAGCCACCGGACATTCGATGTGGGCCATCTTGTCGCCCGCCCTTATTTTCTCGTTTGTGGTGGCTCTGATGTCGGCTCAGACTAGTTTTAATCTGGCTCCGTGGGGCAATCGACAATTTGAATTGCTGATTGCGCAAATGAGTCAATCGAAAGCCGGCGCGGCTTTGCGTGAAGGTACGTTTTCGGAAGGTTTTTTTGATTTGGTGATCTATGCCAACGAGGTCAATCCCAAAACCGGCGAAATGAAAAAGGTTTTTATTTTCGACGAGCGCGATCCCGAAAGCCCCCTGACCGTTGTTTCGCGCGAAGGAAAGCTGATTCAGGATCCCCTGCGACCCGGTCATTCAGCCCTGCTGCGCCTACAAGACGGAGATATCCATCGCAAGACTGAAACGCATACTAAAATTAAATTCAATTCTTTTGATATTCGCCTGATCGATCCCGTAAAAGAAGAGCGCAGAAATAAATCTCCGCAATCGCTGACCTACGCCGAGGTTCAAACACAGCTTGAGCTTAAAGAAAAAAATCCAAAAACTCACGCTGAAGAGATCATCAACTTGAAGACAGAATTTCACAAGCGCTGGGCGGTTTGTATTGTCTGCATTGTGTTTGCGCTGATGGGAGTAGGACTTGGTACACAGACCAATCGTCGCGATAAAAAATCCGGTTTGGTGGTTTCATGCATGAGTGTAATCATTATTTACTGGGTGCTTTATGTCCTATCAGAAGGGGCCGCGCGAAACGGGCAACTGATGCCGGCCATTGCTCTGTGGACGCCGAATGTCTTATTTTTTATTGCGTCGATATTTTTTTTGCGGAAGATTTGGGATTAAAAAATCGCCTTAAAAATCGGACGATGCAGCAGCATCCTTACTACTGAGGTCATCCTTGACCACATCGCCCCTCCCTGACCTTTAGTGTAGGGGTATAAATGCAAATTGCGCAAAAATTATTTTCACTAAATTTCATTTTCTTTTGGTAAGGATCTTGCAACTACTAGGGGTAGTGTCTGATTTAGGATTTTAGCATATATTGAGTTTCAGATTTCAAATACATGATCAGATCTTGTGCATCCCGCAATAAGGAAGCGCCCTCAGAAAGCAATTTCAAACTACCTTGTGAATTTCGATCCCATGGATTGGCTGGCATCACCAACAACGGACGACCCAGCTCGATGGCTTCGCGGGCAGTAATTAAAGTGCCGCTTTTAATTTTGGCTTCAACAATCACGGTCAAATGCCCCAAGGCCGCGATCAATCGGTTCCGGCGAGCAAAGTGGTACTTCCTCATCGCAGTCTTCGGCCCGTATTCGGTCAGAAAAACGCCATCGTGCTGAAGAATTATTTCACGCAAGGATTCCAAACTATTGGGATACAATACATCAAGACCGCTAGGCAAAATAACCACGGTCGGCAGTTGATTTCGTAAAGCCAGCTGATGCGCCAACTGATCCACCCCCACCGCGCCACCACTAACGACGATAAAAGGAATTTTTGGTAAAGCTTCCTGCAGTGTTTGATCCAGCCACTGCAATGAATAGGGGTTAGGATTTCGGCTGCCCACACATGACAAAAATTGCGGATGTTTTTTCCAAATCGGATTTCCTAAATACATCAAAAAAAGTGGCGGATCCCTTAAGGCCAACATTTGAGTTGGATAATCCTCGCAGCCTGGGAAAGTAATTTTAAATTCTGGGGGAAGTTTTTTAATTTTATAAATTAGGTTTTCCACGGATTCGGGCAATAGTGACGAAACTTGATGGACTAAATCGCGCAAAGTTTGACCCTGAAGCAGGTCCCGCTGGTGTTGTAAAAATCTTTCCAGTGAAAAATTCAAGTGGTGCGAGCACAAATAGGCCCATGTTTGAAAGTCGACCCACTGTGGACCGGCCGATGGATTTTCAAAGCTATGCGCAGAGATTGTATTTTGGGTCATGGATTCACTTAAAAGCAATTTGGGCCACAACCCTAATGGACAATCCATTCTTTAAAGAAAAGAATTTTCGGACGGCAAATGTCCGGGCGCCCTAGTTTTCGGACTAAAAATATTAAAGCGTGTAACCAACCAAAATTTCTTCGTCTGATTTTACAACAACGGCTGTGGATACCCCACCTTGCGCGCGCAGAATTTTAATCTCGCCTACTTTTTGTTTGTTCAAGGCCTGCTTGCTATTGTTGACCGTAACCTCTGGAATCTTGAAGACCGAAAAAACTTGGCCGGGTTGCAAGCCGTCGTCAACCCCTCCCTCAAGATAAACAAACCCATTCGAGTATCCAAAGTATCTTTGGCTCTGCGAGGGAAATCCAATAATCGGAATGTTTTTTCCAAATTCTTTCGAAGGGGCGCTGGATAAATCATATCTGGGCACTGAACCTACTTGAAGAAGACTTCCCACTTGGACTGGGGAGTAAGCCGTTTTTACTTGAGCTCGGTAAATGAGGTCGTTTGACGAGACTGATTCTAAAACTTCTAGATCCCCCTCGTAACGGATTTCTTTAAAGTCTGATTTCTCGCCAGCAGGAGTTTTGACGTCCTGAGAAACAGTGTAAGATAAAAATTTCGTCCCTTCAGGCGGCTGATTAAAACGAACAAAAACAAATTGGGTGTTTGATGACACTAAACTACTTTCGGTAAAAGTTTTAATGACTTTTCCAACCGGGGCCTGAATCGATAAAACTAACTCATTAGCCAAAGCCGGATTTTCATGTTGCGGTTTTCCTAAAATATTTCGGGTGAAATCCGCTTTCATTTTACTTGCTGATGGGACCAAGTATTCCCATGTCGGGAAAGAGTCCGGCGGATCACGAATCACCACAGAATGTTTTTTGGGCGGCGGCACTTCCAAAATGATATTGGACCTCCACCAGTCTTCTTCTTGCGCGGCCGGTGCGGCGTCTCCGGCGACTTTGGAGTCTGCAACTTTAGGATCGTCACCTTTTGTCTTTTGCACGGCCACTTGCGGGGGCTCATAACCATCACCAGGAATAAATTGGATGGTTCTACCCTTGGCGATTTCGTGGGGGTTGCTCATCGTATCGCTGTTGAGTGACCACAGTTTTGGCCAAAAATTTGGATCCGCAAACAAGACTTCGCTGATCTCCCAGAGTGTGTCACCTTTTTGAACTTCATACTTTTGCGATCCCGTTTTTGAAAGTGCCTTTGACCATTCGGTTTCGCTAGTAGGTTCAACGTAATAATTTTGATAAACCTGGTGAAGCCTAAGCTCATCGGCTGTGGGTTCTGTATCCTGCTGGGCAAAGACCCCCGCTTGCGCAAAAAAAATTAGGTTCGTCAGTAGAAATATTTTCATCGGATATCCTCCTTGCGATCGTGCAACAGGCCTAATTCCAGTTGGGCCCGTTCGGCCTCGGCAGTGTGCGCGTATTTTTCTAAAATCAAAACAAGCGTCTTTTCAGAAAAATCAAACAGTTTTAGTTTTTTATAAATTTCGGCTTTATGCAAAAGCGCTTGCTGATAGCGCGGATCATTTCTAGGACTTAGATTTAAAAAGTCATTGATTCGCTGAAGAGCGCCGGGGTTTTGCCCAAGCTGAAAAGCATTAAGACTGCCTAAATAGAGGACATCTTTTTTTTTGGTGCTTTTAGCGTAATGTTCGAAAAAAGTTTGGTAGCCTACTTCAAAATCTAGATATTTTCTTTCTTCAAACACCTGCATCAGTTTCGAGAAAAAAACATGGTCAGTTATTCCATTGGTCGTCCACATTTCATTAAACTGATTTTCTCGTTTTTTTCGCAAAGCCGAGATTTCTTGCCGAAGTTCAGATTCTTTTTTTGACTGTTGGAATTTTTTGATCTGTTCGTCTTTTTGATCCGTCTTTAAGCGAACTAATTTGGGTTGTATCGCGCAGGCTGCTAACAAAAATGGCAATACAATGGCAATGGTTTTGTTCATATCCAATTATGACACGCTTAAAAAAAAACTCTCAAGCATTCTTCATGGGTAGTTATCCACATTGTCTGGGGAAATGGTCTAGATCTGTACCTTAGACCAATCAATGGACAAGGGTTTGAGCTAATTGCTTATTTTTTTAGCACTAATCAATAGGCTGTTATTACTTAGGTAAAATAAAAATTAAGATGAAAAAATTTAATTAAATTTAAGATATTTTAATTAAAGCTGAAAAGTGTTGTCCGAAGATCACAGTTTAAGATTCATTTTAATTGAACTTAAAGTGGACTTTAATTTGCACCCATCTGAACTGACGCGAATCATTTCAAACGGCGGACAAGTGTTATGTTTCAGTTTATCTTAATTTTTTCTGCACTGCTTCTGTCGTGTAAATATGATTTCTTTCATTTTCTTAAACCCATTTCTGATTTGCTTCATAGTCAGTGTCTTTCTTGGATTTCGGCATCCCAATTTTGGGAACTAAAGGCGGCGTTGATCTGCGGGGAAGATATTCAGAATTCAAGCATCAAAAAGACTTTGATTCACTTGAACGTTTATCACGTGGCGGTCATCAGCGCTGCGCAACTGCAGAGCTTGCATTTTATTTTTTATTGGCTGGGCCGGCCACTTTTTAAAGAGAAAACGCCAACTCTCGCTATAAGTTGGATTTATGTTTTGATGGTGGGAATGAATCCTCCGGTCACAAGGGCTTGGTTTTTTTTAAGCTGGCAATGGTTCAACCGAAAATTTCGCTGGCACTGGAGCTCAAGCCTACTGCTGATGGCATCGTGTCTGATAACGATCGCATTTCATCCAGCGTGGATTCAGTCTTTGTCGCTTTGCTTGTCAGTGGTTTCTGTCTGCGGATTGGCGATGGTTTCGTCCATTCGCCCTAGCGCCGGGAAGATTGAGCAAGCCCTTTGGGCAGCTATTTTGATTCATTTGCTGCTGGCCCCGCTTTTAATCCCTTTTCATCAGTGGAATCTTTGGCAGTTTCTTCCGGGAATGGTTTTAGCACCTGTTTTGGGGATAGTTTTGCTTCCGTATTTTTTGTTAGAAATTTTTTTTCCCAGTTGGATTTCGACCAGCGACCTGATTTTAAGTGGGGTTTTGAAATTTTTGGATCGATTTGAAATCTCGCCGATTGATTTCCAAATCACGGTTTCGGCGACGATCTATATGTTTTCAAGCCTGGCGATTTTATTTGCGTTGGATCGATGGCTGCGGGTGGAAAGATTGAAGAATTATTCTCGTCAAGCCCAGAGTTCACTGTGAGGCCACCGTGAGCCTCTTTAATATCCTTAATTTATTTTTTTCGATTTTTTTTGGCGCGCTTTGTTCTGCCGACCAATTGGTGATCTGGAATGTTGGGCAAGGGCAATGGATCACCGAGGTTCGCGATCAATATTGTTCTCACTACGATTTAGGCGGCGAAAAAAATCCTGTCGTGAAAGTTCTTCGTCTATGCGGGCAAAAAATAAATCGCCTTTATATTACACATTGGGACTGGGATCATATCTCCTTTATAAAAGATTTTAAACTACAGGCGCGAAAAATATGTTTGGCGCAAAAACCATTTTTACCTGACTTTAAAAAAGAAAAGCTATTGAGCGATCTACCCCCTTGCGAAAAAAAAGGCGCAACAGTCAACATTCTGCCCTTCTTGAAGCACGGTCAAAAACTTCGACCCAATGACTCAAGCAATGTGTTTTTAATTGCTGACTGGGGAGTGCTGATTCCCGGAGACTCAACCACCGCCCAAGAAAAACATTGGCTTCAGAAAATCGATGAAAAAAAAGTACGGACTTTGATTTTGGGCCACCATGGCAGCCGAACTAGTAGCGGTGAAGAACTTTTCAAACAATTAAAACATCTGAAGTTAACCGCAAGCTCGTCTCGTTTTGCTAAATATCATCACCCCCATCCTTTGATTGTTAAAAGAATCCAATTTCATCGAATTCCGCTTTTAACTTCAGAGACCTGGGGTGATATCCATTTACAGTTTTAAACTTTAAAGGGTTTGTATTCCATTCCCAAATCACGGGCCACTGGTTCGTAACAAACGTAACCACCGTAAACATTCAGACCCTTGAACAAACTTTCATCTTTCTGAATTGCGTCTTCAACACCCAATGCGGCCAACATCGAAGCATATTTCAGCGTCACATTTGTTAAAGCATAGGTTGAGGTTCTAGATACAACACCCGGCATATTGGGCACGCAATAATGAATCACGCCATCGACTTCGTAAGTGGGATTTTGATGAGAAGTGGGTTTGCAAGTTTCAATACAGCCGCCCTGATCCACGGCAACGTCGACAACGACCGAACCTTTAGACATCGAAGAAATCATTTGCTTCGACACCAGGGTTGGAGCTTTGTGGCCAGTGATCAAAACACCGCCCACTAACAAGTCGCTGTGGCTAACACAAGATTCAATATTTTGAACATTCGAATACAAAGTCGTGATCCGTCCGCCAAAAATATCGTCTAAATATTCTAATCTGGCGGCGTTAACATCTAAAACGGTCACATCAGCTCCAAGTCCAACCGCCATTTTCGCAGCGTTGGTTCCCACTACACCACCACCGATAATGGTGACTTGAGCGGGACGAACTCCGGTGACTCCGCCCAATAGGATCCCTTTTCCGCCGTGATCTTTTTGCAAATAAAAGGCACCAATTTGTGTCGCCATTCGCCCGGCCACTTCGCTCATGGGAGTTAATAGCGGAAGGCTTCCGTCTTTCAATTGGATGGTTTCATACGCAACAGCCTTCACTTTTTTCTCGCACAAAACTTTTGTTAGCTTTGGCTCTGCCGCCAAATGCAAATAGGTGTAGAGAATTAGATTTTCTTTCAAAAGCTCAAATTCATCGGCCAGGGGCTCTTTCACTTTCATAATCATGTCAGCTTTTTGGTAAACTTCTTTTTTGGTTTCCAAAATCTGAGCACCAGCTTTCTCGTACTGAGAATTGGTGATTCCGCTACCCAGCCCTGAGTCTTTCTCGACGAAAACTTTGTGACCTTCCTTCACCAGCTGCTTGGCACCGGCTTCGGTCAGACCCACTCGCGTTTCGCTAATTTTAATTTCTTTTGGAACCCCGATAATCATAGAATTTCTCCCTTTTCTGTTGCTATTATTAATTTTGCTTTTAATTGTTTTTCCCAAAAATCATCCTTTCGCCCAACACCTTTGTCAAAAGCCTTAGAGACAATTTTTTTTGGGGCCATCAGTCATATGGATTTTAACTTCTGAGCCTCGCTTAAATCAGCGCCAAGCTCGACCAGCTTGGTGCTTTCAGATTGCAGAATTTTTCGCACAAATTTTTGCATCAGATCGTGACCTGCCTTATAAAGAGTCAAATGCCCCATCAGCGGGTGGCCCAAAGTGACTAGATCACCCAGTGCATCTAAAACTTTGTGGCGCACAAACTCATCCTTGAATCGCAAGCCCTCGGCGTTCAGGACCTGGCTTTCATCTAATACTAGTGCGTTTTGCAAACTGCCCCCCAGCGCCAAGCCTTGATTGCGCAGGGTCTGAACCTCTTTTAAAAAACCAAATGTTCTAGCTGGAGCAATTTCGTGGGCAAAAGAAAAATCATTAATATCAATTTCGAGGTTCTGCTTTCCAATAGAGGGATGGGGAAAATCAATTCCCACGCTTAACTTCAACCCATGATAAGGAACTACCTGTGCCGTTTTGTCACCCTCGACCAAAGTGATGGGTTCTGTGATGTAGAAATATTTTCTAGGTTCATCCAGTTCCATGACGCCACACTTTTGGAAGGCCAACAAAAAATCTTTGGCGCTTCCATCGCAAATGGGGATTTCAGGACCATCAAGCTCGATAAATAAATTATCCACCCGCAAAGCAGACAAAGTAGACAGGCAGTGTTCAACAGTCGAAACGCTAAACTCTGGGCAGGAAAGAGTCGTCGCATACGAGGTTGCTGAAACGAAATCATTGTGAACTTTTAAATGTGGGCGCCCGGGCAAATCGTTGCGAATAAAATAAACGCCGGTGTTGGCAGGCGCCGGAGAAAATCGAAGCGTCGCCGGTTTACCCGAGTGCAGTCCGATCCCGTGGACCTCGACGTCTTTACGAATGGTTTTTTGAAGAAACATGGTCTTTTCTTAACATCAACGCCCAGATGATGTAAATTTAAGTTTATGAAATGGATCGGGAATATCTATTTGTTCATCGCGCTTTTGGGCTGTGCCTCCTCACCGCGAGACGAACTGGCAAGAAGACAATCTGCCGGTCGGCCGAATCCCGCTGCTTTTGGAACGGAAGGATTTTTTTCTGACCAATCCGGCCCAGAATCTTCTGGTGGAAAAAAAGATTTCTACTTTAAAAACTGCGAAGTCGTCAGCCGAAAAACTTTTCCCAGCCATACTGAATACGAATGTCAAAACCCCTAAGCTGGGAAATTGTCTCAAAATTAAACGTTTGCTTAATGCTTAGCCCAAGATTTCAAGGCGGGACTTATTTTTTAAAACCATTTGCCGATACACAAGATGTGTACAAATTTTAAACCCTTTGGAGTTTTCTTATGGCCATGATCGATCGATACAAGAAAAAAGGCGGCTTTGTTCAACTGTTAAATTTATTGGAAACTACTGGAAAAGATAAAAAAGATAAATTTTTAAAAATGATCGCCGATGAAAGCCCCGCTTGGGAAGTCGAACTGAAGAAAAAAATGTTTTCCATCGAAAAAATTTCCAACTGGCCGACTCAAACTTTGATGGAAATTCTTCCGCAAATTCCACCGACTCAGATAGCGGCAGCTCTTGCCGGGCTTCCGCCAGATCAAAAAGAACGTTTTCTGAAAGCGGTGGGAACTTCTGAAAAAAGAAAGATGGATGAGTACCTGAAAGACAGCACTCCAAACCCCGGCGAGATCACAACTTGCCAGATGAAAATTTTGACTGAAATCAGAACTATGGTTTCAAATAAAAAACTTAACCTTGAAGTCGTTGCCCCAGAAATGTCGATCGCGGAGAATATTGAAGATCAACTTCTGAATGGCGGCGGCGCGGTGACTGCGATGAGTCCCACCGGCGGAAAAATGGACGCACCTGTGGAATTTAAAAACGAGCCCGCTCCGCAAGGGACATCCCCTCAAGTGGCCGAAGAACTGAACGTTTTGCGCAAAAAAGTTTTTGTTTTAGCCCAGGAGAATCAAAAACTTTCGGTGCAACTTCACCAAGTGAATAGCAAATTAGAACAAATTCGTAAAATCGCCTAAATCCAGAATTTTGTTTTCATGTTGGGCCAACACCGGTAAGGGTTTGCCCATGCTTACTTTATTTTTGGCGCCGATGGAAGGCATGGTGGATTGGGTGATCCGCGATCTTTTGACCGAGATCGGCGGCATCGATTTTTGCACCACCGAATTTTTGCGGATCAATGACACTCTTCTGCCGGATAAACTTTTTTACCGGGTGATGCCAGAACTTCACACCGAATCTAAAACAAGATCTGGAACTCCGGTTTTTTTGCAGCTTTTAGGCGGCCACCCACAGCCTTTGGCAGAAAATGCACTTAGGGCGGTTCAGCTAGGCGCGTGCGGAATTGATCTCAATTTTGGGTGTCCTGCAAAAACCGTTAATCGTCACGACGGCGGCGCCACACTACTGAAGTATCCCGATCGCATTTTTAATATCGTTCAATGTTTAAGAAAAAATTTGCCGGCTCACATTCCCTTGACTGTGAAAATAAGATTAGGTTTTGACGATCCCAAGATGTGCTTGGCCAATGCGCAAGCTGCGGCTTTGGGTGGGGCAAGTCGTTTAACCGTTCACTGCAGAACAAAACTAGATCTGTACAAACCGCCTGCTTATTGGGATTGGATTCCAAAAATCACCGAACTGATTTCAATTCCAGTTGTGGCTAACGGCGAGATTTGGTCACTTGCGGATTTGGCTGAATGTCGCCAAGTTTCAGGGACTGAACTTTTGATGATTGGGCGCGGAGCCTTGGCTCACCCAACGATTTTTTCCGATGCCAAAGCGCTGCAAGATCAGGCAGGGTTTTTTGATTCTCAAGTTCCCCAATGGGAATCAAGACGTAAACTTTTGTCTCGTTTTTTTCAAGCCAGCAGTGATTATCGAAGTCCCTTCTACGCTCAGGCGAAAACCAAGCAGTGGTTGGTTCAACTGAAACGCCATCATGTCGAGGCCGACGAAATTTTTCAGAGGGTAAAAGCAGAAACAGATCCCAAGGTTTTCGAATCAAAAATTCAAGCTTTTTGCCTTTGAATGAAGTGGATTCCCTTGGGCGAAGAAAAATCTCGCTGCGCCTGTTCTGCAAACAGAACTAAGGCTGGAGTTCGGATTCGAGAGAGATTCTATCGTCCAGCGCTTTTAAAACATTTTCCAGCGCGCGAATTTGATTTTGCAGAATGACTTTTCTTTTTGGAGGAAGGGGTTCCAGAGGTACCGCCTCCTCGTGGGACATTTCTAAAAGCTTCAGTCGCTCGTTTACCTTTTTATCCTGGGGGAAATCTTTTTGGACTTCGGCCAATAGTTCTTTGGATCGATCCAAATCGTTGCGCAAAATCAACGCATCGATCAGGGCCAAATTTCTTTCTAAACTAGCGCCCCCTTTTTGATTTCCAACGGCCGGCTTGTGTTTAAACTCGAAAACATCTTCGTCGTAATCGATGGCGGTTAGCTTTTCTAATTTCTCGACAGCCCGCTGCGACTTTTCATTCAAAGGATTAAAAAATAAAACCATCTTGTGGGCTTTTAAAGCCTGCGCGGGTTTTTTTAGCTGCAGTTGCACTTCGGCCATCAGCTGATACGCCAAAATATTTTCGCTGGAAAGCTGCAATGCCTTTTCAAGATGCGGCAGAGCCTGTGTGAATTCTTTTTTGTCGATTAAAATTCTGCCAAGAATGACGACTCCCCCGACGTATTCGGGATGGCGACGCAAGCCCTCAAGCGCAACTCTTTCTGCTTGCGGCAGATCGCCGCTCTCGCGAAGAGCGTCGGCCAATGGGGCAAACAATTTTGATTGCGGATCTTGGCTTAAAATTTTTTGATATTTTTCAATCAGCTGAGGGTCAATCACAGTCTACAGTTTGACATCAACTTTTGGGCGCGTCAATCTGACTTGGAGGGGCCACTTGCCAATACGATCAACTTCATCTTCCACAATTTTAGGAATCGATCCCGGCAGTTTAAAGCTGGGGTTAAGTTTAATTCAGGCTGGTTCAGAAATTAAGGTGATCTTTGCCGACATTCTGGAACTACCGCCGCAAGAAAAATTTCATCGACGGCTTTTGATTTTAGGGCAAAAGGTGCGCGAGCTGCTGCAAAAATTTAGACCCGACGATGTCGTTGTCGAGCGAGCTTTCTTTGCTAAAGATCCCGAGAGTGCTTTTAAGTTAGGCCAAGTGCGCGGAGTTCTTTTTTACGAAGCCTTGCAAGCTCAAGCGCGCATCTTTGAATACACACCCCGCGCGGTGAAAAAAAGTATCACCGGAAATGGCGCAAGCTCTAAAGAAGAAGTGGCTTTCGTTTTACAAAAACAGTTTCGCCTGAAAAACTTTGCGTCCCTGGATGCCTCGGATGCGTTGGCGCTTTGTCTTTTTCATTCTTTTGAAAGGCAAAAAAACCAAATGCTAAAATCAGAAAGGATTATTTCATGATTGCAAGACTTCGCGGTGAATTGGCAGAAATTAACGGCGACCATTTAGTATTGTGGAGCGGCAGTGTGGGATACGAGCTTTTGTGTTCGCAAGAAACCTTGCAAAGTGCACGCGAAGAAAAATCACTTAGCATGCAATTTTTCGTTTACACCCACGTGCGCGAGGATTCGCTGCAACTTTTCGGTTTTTGGACGGCGGCAGAAAAATCAGTTTTTTTACACCTTCTAAAAGTCAATGGAATCGGTCCTAAAATGGCATTAAATATTTTGTCGGGAACGCAAACTCCCCGACTGCTTCAGCTGATTGAAAACGAGGACGTCAAAGGGCTTTCTCAGTTGCCCAAAGTGGGAAAGAAAACCGCTGAACAGATGATTTTAACTTTGAAAGGCAAACTGATTTTGGCCGAGGCTTCTGTCGGTAAATCGACTGCACAACGAGATTTGTTTTCAGCACTGGTGAATTTGGGTTTCAAAGCACAGGACGTCGAACGCGTCATCGAGGATTTACCAAAAGATTTAAGCCTGCAAGATGGAATTCGCGAATCTCTCAGCGCGCTGACTCACCTGTAGAAAAATTTAAAGGAATTTTAAAAATGGAATTAGAAGACTTTAAAATGAACGAACAGATTTTAGAACCTGAAACCACCTGGGAAAACAAACTTCGCCCGCAGAATTTCGATCAGTTTCCAGGACAGCACGAGGTCAAAGAAAAGCTCAAAGTTTTTCTGCAAGCGGCAAAATCGCGAAAAGAGCCCCTGGACCATGTCTTGCTGTCAGGACCACCAGGACTGGGTAAGACCACATTAGCTCAGATTTTGGCCACGCATTTGGAAGTGGATATCAAAATTACTAGTGCCCCTGCTCTGGATAAAAAAGGCGATGTGGCAGCGCTTTTAACATCACTTAAACCATTTAGTCTTTTATTTATTGACGAGATTCATCGCCTGAGCCGTACGGTTGAAGAATTTTTGTACACCGCGATGGAAGATTACTATATCGATTTTGTGATGGGCGAGGGCATGGGCGCACGGTCGATGAAATTTCAATTGGTGCCGTTTACCCTTGTGGGCGCGACAACCCGGGCAGGTTTGCTGAATCCGCCCTTCCGAGATCGTTTTGGAATTGTTGAGCGACTGCAGTTCTATGATCGCGAATCTTTGTCTCAAATTTTGCAACGGTCGACGCAAATTTTAGAACTAAAATACGAAATTGAAGGACTGCTTGAGATCGCTAAAAGATCGCGCGGAACACCGCGGATAGCGAATCGGCTGCTCAAACGAGTTCGCGATTACGCTCAGGTAAAAGGGAACGGCGTGATTTCCGAGAAAATGGCGACCTATGCGCTGGACCAGTTGGGTGTGGATCAAATGGGTTTGGACACCATGGATCGCCAAATTTTAACTTTAATTAACGACAAATTCGCTGGCGGGCCCGTGGGAATTGAAACTTTGTCCGCGGCACTGAATGAAGAAAAAGAAACCTTAGAAGAAGTCTACGAACCGTTTTTAATTCAGGAAGGCCTAATTCAAAAGACTCATCGGGGCCGAGTCCTAACGGTACTTGCGAAAAAGCATTTGCAGTAAGCGAAGAAAAATCTTAAAACTTAGAGTTCACAATTCGAGGGGGTATTCTTGAAACAATTTAGTCTTTTTTTGACCGTGGTAGGAATTGCAATCTTTTCGCACGAGGGGGCACAAGCCATTGGCCGCAATTTGACGACCGATACAAAACTCTGCTTTGAGAAAGTGATTCATTTTTTAAGTGACGTTACAAAAGATGAATTTTCTGGACGCACACCTTCTGGCCACACATGCCTTACGCAAATTCGTCAGCAGATCACCCCAAATTCAAATGTTGTATCGTTTGGTGCGACGATTTATGAATCCAAGGATTTGACGACAGCACCTTTTTCAGACCTGATTCCGACGACATCTGCGCGCATTCACTACCAGGTCGAAGTTCCATCCGCTAATAATCCTCTTCACGGCATGATCGATGAATTGACCGTTTTTCGTTGCGAGGTCCGTGAAAATTATCTGAATCTTATTTTTGATCGAGACCAGCGATCAGCATGGAGAAAAAAATATTCCTACAATTTCCAACTCATCAAAGAAGACAGAACAATAACCTTCGCAAAACTGCGCGAAACCCAAAAATCACAAGAGCTCTTTGTTGGCGACGAATCCATAACTAAAGAATGCACAACCCAAGATTTCTAAGAGATCAGACTTCTCGAGTGTGCTGCCAAATTCAGTTTTCAGTGGAAATTGAAGGCGCAGGCCATTTGCCTCAGGTAGAGAAATTCGATGACTATTCGAATGCGCTGCTCAAGTTTAGTGAAAAATAAGATTACTTATTTTCGTCTGACTTCTCGATCAGTTGGAAACCAGATAACTGATACGGCCAATTGGGAACAATCACATCGCCGGCCTGTATGGGTTTATTTGCATTGATCCAAATTAGATAGAACGGGCCAGCGGAAGCAGAAGATACTTCAGGGTGAACGGGTCCCCAATTTTCTTCATCGGCTTCGATAGCTAGGTAGGCTTGGGCCCCGTCTTTAGCTCCGTTCAGGATGCTTTCAAGATCAATGGTGGCCGAAAAATTATCCAAACAAATAAATTTAGCTATAACGCCATTCTTGGGAAGGCCAATGCCTTTAAAGATTTCGGCGGCGGGAATCGCATGAAGATATTTTTTTTTGGCCGTCATGACGTGGTCGACTTGGTAGCCAGGGTCGGCCTCGACTGTGATCGCCTGAACATCAGGTCGAGCTAAAAGTCCTTCGCCGGTAAAAGATCGTACGGTTTCACGTCCACCAAAATTCCAGGTGACGGTTAAAGTCCGTCCGGCGATCCGCGGCCGCGGCAAATCTGCTGGTTTCGCAGAAAATGCCATGGGCGCAACGGACATAGCCAATAAACCAAAAAACAAAGAATTAATAAAGAGCTTGTTTTATCATCGAATCTCCTTCGAATGAGAAAGGTTAGGTGCCGAGAATACCCACACGAGTGGCGTTTTTCTGATGATTTTTTAAAATGGAATGCGGGCGAAACGACTCGTGAAAAAAATAGGGAGTTGGCCGTCTATTCAGTAGACACCCAGCTTGGGTCTTTCTTCTTTTTGTAGAGGTCTGGTTTAGCAATAGTTTTGAATATAGAGCTAAGGCAAAGCGTACTTGGAGTTTTTCAGGGGTCTGTGATTCTGATTGGGTTTAGAGAACCCGAAATTTAATTTGTCGGCACGACGTTCTGACTGATTTTTTGCGGATTTTAGGATGAGCTTTCTGCTCGCTTCGATGTTGGCGTTAAAGGTGGGCGTCAAAATTGAAAAAATGGGTGACTGGCCGAACCCTGCGTTTAACTCAATTCTGAGAATGGCAAAAATACTTTGCGAATAATTCACGCCAACAGAGAAAGATTGGTAAAAGAAAATCCTCTATTGGCCAACTACGGAAATTACTCCAAGGAAATTCAGTTGCCACTTTTGACCCAAGTTTTTGCTCCTGTTTTGGGATCTGAAGTTCTTTTTGTCGGTGCAAAAAATCATTCGACAAACGTTGAGAATTTTTACTTTTAAATTAAGTCATTCTTAGTTTGACCATCAAATTTGCATCTGCGATCAAGCTTACGAGTTACTAAAAAACTAAAGCGGTAAAGGAGCTTATGGACCATCTTTTTATTGTTCCAATTTTAGCACTGGTGATTTCATGAATTTCATAAGTAGAACCGTATTTTTTATTTTCATTAGTCTTTGCTTTCAATTTTCAGGTGCATTTCAGGATTCCATAACTGGTCCGACTTTCATGACGACAATTTCGCCGTGGATGATGACTGACGAGATGAGGGCGTCAGATCGTCGCTATGACGAGGCCACCCGTTTGGCCACCAATGATCTAGCAAAGTACATTGAAACTGAAGGAAAACATTCGTCTTTAGCTTTAACCGAAGCCTTTCGGACTTTCGATGTTGCCTCACCCGAACAAGCTAGCTTAAGCCCAATGCAAAAAGCCCAAATCATGTTTGTAAATGCACTCGGTCACGGTCAGTCCCGCTAGTACCAGGCCCCAGGCCAAGGATTTTCCTTCTGTACTGAAGGACTCCCAGTAGTTCTCATGTTCTAAAAAATGATTTTCACAAAGATTTAAAAGGCTTTTCTGATTTGCCTTTAATGCAATTGAATACAGCCCATTTTATTTTACGATTTTTTAACGATCTCGGGACTCGAGCCCGCAGCATCATTTGTCAAATCCTGCTTACAAAATCATGCTAGAGATGTAACCGCGCAGCTTCTATATGCCTTTTCCTTGGTACGTTAAATCTTTCGTCGTGGCGCAGTGGCTTCGCTCCCAAGTAGTTCAGTCGGCACTTAAATTGGAGTGGCCGCCTTCGCCCACGCTACTGGTGCGTGAGTCCCTGGCGGGGCAATACGAATATCCAAAGAGTGTGTACTACGGCGGAACCCAGCCCGAATTTGAGTGCCGGCGGGCACAGATTTTTTATTCTTCCAATGCGCGCGAATATTCGTCGACACTTCACCTGGATATCCACACCGGATTTGGTGAATATGGAATTACTGAAATCGCTCCGGATGAAGACGCCGGAAACGAAACCTTACTGCACCTTCGATCCTTGTTCCCAGACAAATCGGGCCAAGTCTACGTGGTCAGTCCAACAACTGGATCTGGGGGAACGCTAAAAACCCACGAAAACTTTAGCCGAGTCCTTTGCGATAGAAGCCCTTTCATGAAGTCGTGCAACTCGGCCACTGCCGAAATCGGCGCCTACACCCAGATCACAGGTTAAATTTTGGTTGAAGAATTGCGGAATGATTTCGGGGGCCAACCAAGTTTGCGAACCTTCCGCACCGGCAAGGTCATTGCCCAAAAGTTTGACTTTAAATGGGCTTTTAATCTTCAAAATCGGAGCCTCGTTTTTTGAAAGAATTAAATCCGCCGGTGAAGTTGAGTTTACCGATAAACTCCCAGTTGAATTTACAGACAAAACCGAAAATTGATTTTTCGGAAAAAAGCTAAAAACGACCGCAGTTGGGACAGTCGAATCAAATTCTACCCCACTTAACTCAAATTTTCCGGGGCTCACCTGACCGGCAAGCCCTGAGTGCCCGAAGTCAATTCCAGACACGAAAGTTGTTCCTAAATAAAAATTTCTAAATCCGAAAATTCCAAAAAAGTTCAGTCGCTCGTTGGATGTTAAACTTTTGAGTAGGTCCGCACCCAGCTTGCCAACAAAATACTGAGAATCTAAAGCATCCGCCTTTCGTAACCAGCCTTTGCCTGAAAAAAATTGTAAGATTTCGTGAAAGGGAGTCAGCGCTTGATCATCAAAGTCCATGGCCTGCAATAGGTCGACGTTGATCTGATAAATCGAATCCTCTTGATATCTTGGAATTCGATTCAAAGCTAATTGTTCAAGGTGACAACCCACCGGAATGTCCGATTCCATCGAATCCGATATTTCAGGAAGTTGACGCCCGGATTTGAAATTGGACGGATTCGAATAAACGGCGAACTCCTTTTTAAATTCTAAGACGGCAGCTGGATCAAATGAGGCCAGTCGCTTAAAAAGCTCTTCAGTCTTTTCCTTAACCGTTGCGCCAGGGATTGAGATTTTAAACCCGCGGTCGCTAGCCCGAAAACTATCATAGAGCTGAATCCAGCTTGAATTTTTTAGCGCCTTATTGGGTGCGGGCATTCCTGCCGAGTCTCTGCAAACAATCGCGTCGCCTCCGTTTCCAATGTCCTTTCCTTCTGCTCGCACGGTGAACGGGCATGCCAATGAAATCGTTAGCGTGATGGCGGTCAATATTCTTTCAGAATTAAATAAATGCTTTTCTTTCACGTGGGAGCTCCTATTTTTTGTGGTTGTGTAAAAGGTCTGTGGGGAAAAATTGTAGGGACAAACAATAAACTCTTTCTCTTTTTTTTGTTTTTGAAAAACGGGCGTTGAAAGCTTTGCGAAAATCTCGAATCATCGCCTTAGCTTGGATTAGATCTGATTCCGCGATGGCCATGTGAACGCACGAAAAGTCGCGCTTCTCAATCGGTATGGTCTCCAGCGCTTGCGTTGCCTTCGCTAGAATTTGCGAATGGTGCTCACACAAAGCGCTGGAAGCCAAATCGGTAGGTGTCGCCAATTCGGTGAAAGTTTGGTGTAAACGTCCGTCAGGGGCTTCTCGAACGATTAGGCCTAAAGCTATAAGCCGTTGCACGGACTGAGCAGCAAGCTTTAACGAGATTCCAAATCGAACAGCAAAGTCCTTGGCCGTTCGTGGTGGACTTTCTGTCTCGAGCGATTCCAGAAACGCCATGTGGTGCCAGTCTGAAATTGTGCTAAATCGTTCAAGCGAAAGCTCTTCAATTTTTATCTGAAGGCGTTTTTTAGCCTCCCTACGATCCTGAGCACTTTTAGAATGTAGGCTGGTGAGAGAATCTAGAAAAAATTCTTTTTCGGTTTGGCTCCAATTCACAGACTTCAAAACTATCTGGGCCTTTTTGATGGAAATCGGCTTTTTTCCGTTTAGCGCCTCGCTCAATTTGGAGGCCGAAAGTCCCAGATCCCGAGCAAAGGATCTGAGAGAATAAGCCAAGTTGCGCTGCTTGCGGCGACGAAGCTCCTGCGAAAGCATTTCGCGGTAATTATTAATCGGGAGTTGGCTTAAGTGTTGCCGCATAGACCAGCTGAATAGTAATTTCCACGTTCAGGTGTCAACGTGCCAGAGGAACAAAGTGTTCCCAATATAAAATTGTTAAAAAAGGAACAGCTTGTTCCTAGTTCTTTGGTTGCTGGTCAGGCCGAGGTGTAAAAATCCACGGACGAGCCTTAATCGCCAAGCTTTTAGGTGCATTGGGACCAAACGGCTGCAAACAAAAGTCGTCCTGCGAATGTACTAAAAAAACGAATTGAAGCGGGGTTGAAATGCTTTTATTTTTTTTATTTTCAAGGCCGATTTATGCCGCTCAAAAAATACGTAATTCCATTCTGCTTTGATCGATTTTTCAAGCTGAAAGCAAAAGACTGCGGCTTTGCCCTTGGGCTCAAGGGATTCTATAAATTCCTTTTCCTTCTTATCGCACTCGAAGAGTTCGCTGATGTCATAAAGACTTAAAAATTCAAGATGTTTGATTAAAATGAAATCTTGATTTCGTGCCAGTGCGGATCTCAAACAACTTCTTTGATCTGTTTGGGAATTTTGATAGCACTTTTTGTAGGAAGTCCAAATATCCTGGGCTTCAGCCAGATGTGAGCGGCTGAAATCAAATCCCCACCCCCATCCCAAAATAGAGAAAAACACTAAAATCATTTTTTACCATCTTCCTTTTTTATCTGCTGTTTTGAAAAATGGGCCTCGGGAAACAGCTGTAGCCAACCCTGATATATAATTCTCCAACCTGCTCCCGCAAAAAACGGGTGCATTTCTTCGGCAGACATCAGTTTTGGTTCTTCCACCAGGGGGGAGCCGCGAATCTGATTTCGACATCGTGGCGAGAGTAGAGTTGCCTGGACGTGTTCAGGTAATTTTCGAGATAAAGCTTCGCATTTTTTTAAATCTACAGGACAAAGAGTCTCTTTTTTTGCCTGGACATTGGCCGCAAAAAGGTCAGAGTTCTTCTTGGAATTAACTGAAGAACAATTGATTCCCTCGTCCCACGAGTCGTCGGCGTAGTCCTCTATTTTAAACGATCGCGGCGATCTACTCCAGTGACCACTTGTACAAATCAAAAAAGGATTGGGGCCATCAAGTATTTCTTTCCAAAACAAAAACCCAGAATAATTGGCAGCCAAGTCTCCATAGGACTTTACGCCAGTTCCGCTCAGGCCCCAACCGCCTTCTTCTTGTTTTTGGCCCAATTTCAGTACGCCGTTCTCGTCTTTAAATTTCAAAAAATTTTCATAGTAGAAATACCCATGACTTAAGAAATGATCTACCTTATCCAACCCAGTTAGCGATTTTCCTATGCGCAGGGTCGGCATACAGCAGCCGTTGTAGTTTGGTGATACAAAACCCTGATAGCTTGATTCTTTCGGACTTACATATTGCATCGGAGCATTTTGATCAATGAGATCCTCAACAACGTCTGGAAAATTCGTGTCCAAAATGTATGAAAGTTTTCTGAGGATTCCATTCCAGCCTTTAGATCCTTCGCAGGATTTTTTGTTCTCGCGGTTTTCCGCTTGAATAGCTCGATCAAAATATTTTTCGATCAGTTTGTTTATATTGGGTCCGGCATTTTCCAGAATTAAATCTCTATAATCCAAATCGGCTGGATCACCCGCGCGAACAAAAGTGAGAAAAACAAAGTATATCAATCCCATAAAAACTTACTTTCTGATGGCTCAAGTTTTATTTAGCGCCGGGTATTGGCGATTTTTGTACGTTAGAATTTTCTTTCCATAAGTCAGGGTCAGCCAAAGCAGTTTGAAAGAGGTAGAACATAAATTCTTTAACTCTCGCGTGAGCAATGGCGCTGGTCGCAAGAAGGACAGTGAGAATTATATTTTTCATTTTCGACCTCTTCACTTCAATTGTAGTTCGTGCGTTTACACTTTTCATCTGGCCAAACGTCTAATTTCCCAAATGATGCCAGGTTATAACGAGATAAGAGATTTAGTTTTGGAGCACTTGATGTCGGAAAAACTGGGCAGTTGATTTCAGTCGATTTAACTCGATCAAGTAATCGTCAACCATTTTTTGTGCGCCAGCTTCAATCCGGGTTAGCTTTCGCGCTTTGCCCCCCCCTGAAGCCTCCAGTTCTGATGGTGAAGAGTGATCAGTGGAGACTCCTTAGGCAAATGCAAATGCAAAGGAATCTCGACGATCGATATGAATCAAAGTGAAAAAATAATCGCGTTCTAGCTTAGCTGCCACAAGCCTAGCGGTATTCGCAGGCGAATTTCACATCTGACAGCGCAGGTCCGCTTGCAGTGGATGGTGATCTGACGACTGAACCTCTTTTAAAATTTGCAGATCCATCACTTCGCAATACCGGGTTAATAAGTGATCCAGTTTAAAATATCGATTGTCGTTTTTCGGGGTCCATGTCACTAGCAAGTTTTGCGTGGCCCAGGTTTGCAAAACTTCTTTTCGCCATGGATTCCAGGTGTTGAAATCGCCGGCAACGACGACGGGCCCTGGGAAAACTAAAAGTATCGGATTCAGCTGTTCAAGCTCATTCCTTAAATGTTTCGACCTAGTGAAGTTAATTCCGTGAAGATTTATGACCAACAACGGCTGCCCGTTGGCTAACTGCAGTTGATGTATCAAAATCGCCTTAGGGGTTTTAGTTAAAGGTTCAAGCCTGTTTGTCTGCATCGATTCCGAGTGAAGAATCTGCGCCCGTGATCCCGTCATTACGCCATTATAAGTTTTATTTCCTTTGTCGTAAAAGCTAACACCCATCACCCACTGCGGAAGTTCAGACTGCTGCAGAAGATCTGCGGTGGTGTTTTCCCAAATGGCTTCTTGAGCCAAAAATAAATCCGCCGTTGCGGTCAGAGTTTTGAAATTGTGAAACCATTCTATAAAATGATTTTGTTTTTGCATATTCCAAGACACCAATCGAAAAGTGGACGGCAAGACCGGCGACAGCATTCCGCTGCCGTTTTCTTTTTGCAAAACATGAAGCGCGCTTCCTTTGGGAATACTTTTAAAATCAGAAAAAAGCCAAAGCCTTGAGGGCTGTTTATCGACCGGCCATGGAAAACAAGGGCGCTGAGAATCTGGCAGCACTTCGTGCGGCTGGGTCCCCCAATGCGGATTTGGAAACGACAGAAAGAGTTGGCCGTTCCCGCGCGGCAAGAAAACCAGAACTGAAAAAACTAATTTTGTGATCGCTAAAAAAATCGGCAGAACTATTTTATTCATGATCCCCCCTACTTTGAATTTTGCTTTTACCCCAAAAGAATTTGCTGCATCTTCTTCCCTAATTCAGCAATCAGTGGGTCCTTCTCAAAACCCACTTTCGTTAAAACTTTTAAATCTATTTTTTGATCTCCCAATTTGCTTTTGAGTTGGATCAAAATTTCTAGTTTTTCTGAAAACCCAATAAGCTCTTACACGATCATCAAATCAATATCACCGCCCTTAAGTTTTGCGTCCAGCCTTGACCCAAATAAATAGACTTTGGCTTCTGGATCAAAACCCTCGATGACTTTGAGAATTTGTTTTTTTTCTTGTTGGGTTAGTCTGACATTCACAACGACAAATTCACTTTCAGAAGTTCTGGTGTAAGCTCGATCAACTTTTTGTAAAGCGCCAAATAGTCCTCGGCGGCATAGTCGTGAGCCGCCACATTTCGAAGCTCTCGGATGGTCTTCCAAACTTCACTGGATTCTATCCAATTAAACTTCTCGGCCACATTCAAAAGGTCGATGGCGGATCCTCGAAAGGCTGGGTCCTTTTCAAAAGCTAAAACTCTAAAATACCGAGACACAATCAGATCGGAAAACCGCGCGAAGCGACTTGAAAAACTCTCAAGGATTTCCAATTGTCCGTCCAAAAGGTCTTCGTCCTGGGCTTCATCCAAAGCTTCATCCAAGGCTTCATCTATGGTCATTTTTTGAACTTTTTTAAAACTGTACTCCAAAATGGCCTTTTGATTTCAGAGGATCAGTAATAATTTTTTTCTTAAACAAGGGCGTGGTCATTTGTGTTCTCCAAAAAAGATGGTCGACATCGGGTCCGGCGGAAGTCAACCCTGGGGTTTACTCTCCGCTCCAAATTTGATTCGCGCTGTCCCTAAGGGCTGATTTAGTTTAACCATAGAAGTTCTACCTACAACTGGAGATTTTGCTATGAATGAAACCGCCGATTTTAAAAAGAATTTAAAGATTATGGTTGAAGGATCGCCCTACACAATTTTGGATTTTCAGCACGTGAAACCAGGAAAAGGAAATCAGTTTACACGAACTAAAATGCGAAATCTTCTGACCGGCCAATTACTTGAGCGAACTTTTAAATCTGGCGAAAAATTTGAAGTGCCCGATGTTGCTAATCGGGAAATGTCTTTCTTGTACAAGGACGACACGGGGTACGTGTTTATGGACCAAGAAAACTTTGAGCAAATCGCTTTGAACGATGCTCAGGTGGGCGAACAAAAAAATTATCTCTTAGAAAATATGGAATGCATTATTTTGTTTTATAACGAACGTCCAGTTTCCATAGACGTTCCCAAAGCCGTCAACCTTCGGGTTGTGGAAACCGACCCCGGCTACAAGGGAAATACTGTGACCGGCGCCACCAAACCCGCAAAACTAGAAACTGGTCTAGTCGTGCATGTGCCTACGCACATGAGCGTTGGTGATCTTTTACGCGTCGACACCACTACCGGCGAGTACGTCGAGCGCGTGAATAAATAATCGGGTCTAGTTAGGGTATTTGCATCGCGTTAAGTCCTCATTAATCCTGTAATTTTCTTTAAAATGGAAGCGTGCAAACGGCGACTTTTTTAGATCAAGAAATTAACCAATATTTGCGTGATTACGCGGGACCAGCCCAAGCGGTTCGCTTTTTGGTCGAAAAATATAAAACCAAATATTTAGAATTGCCGGAACTGAGTTCGCTTTGCGTTTTTTTAATTTACTGCGGACAAAATTTATTAGTCTTTGAACTTTTGGAAACCTATCTAGATCGGGGAAAAAAAATCCCATGGTCATTGTTGGCCGAATCGCTTTTTTTATTATCAACGCCTTCCGAAGATTTAATTCATGCCATCTTTGACGGTGCTGACGAAAACCATCAGCTGGCAGAGCTTTCTGGGACGCGGTTGCTAGATGCTTCCTATCCCGCCCTTCAGCAAATGGCAGAACAGCAGCAGGAAAAAAAGCAGCGGGCTTTTTCAGATCTTAAAAAAGATCTGATGTTAGAATATCTGACTTTAAAGTCCCAAAACCTTTTGGAAGAAGCGGAACGCTTTTTAAATCGCATTCAAAAGCAATTCCCCGGCGACGTTGAAGTGCGGGAAGAAATTAAAATCGCTCAGTTAGAAAAGGCATCAAGATTAATTTTTAAGGATCATCGCCAAAGTCATTTGCGGCGCGAAACTTGGGCGATTTACGACGACGTGGATCCGCAATTGCAAGCGGTGTCGGACCAAATCGAAACTTCGATGTTGGAAATTCTGACGGACGCTTCGATGGCGCACGAAATCGGTAGCCAATTGGCCTACGACTTTGCCTTGGCCCACTACTTTTGGGAATCTTTTGATAGTTCGCTGCGGCTATTGAATTTTGGCCCTTCTTCTGAACGAACCCAGTGGCTTCGCATCGAAGTGCTTCTTAAATTAAGACGCTTTTTAGAGGTTCTTAAAGAAATTAACGTTTTGCAAGTTCAGTACGGTAAAGTTCCAGAAATTATTATTTCTTTAAATTATTTTAAGGCCATTTCTTATTTTGGTTTGGGACAAAATTTATTAGCCATCGAGATTTTAGAATCTTTGGTTACCCAGAATCCCAACTATCGCAATGCTCAGGCACTGCTGGCAGATTGGAAAGGTGATCGCCGTTGAGAAAGATGCTGTATGCACTTTTGCCGGTGGTCTTATTCTTGGCGACATTCCAAGTTTTTCTTTATTTTATTAAACCCACAGTTGAAAAATTTGTTTTAAGCCAACTAGAAAGTTATTCTGAAAAAAACTTAGCATATAAAATCTCTGCCAAAAACTTTGATTTTTCTCTAGTGGCGCCGCGCGCGTTGTTGAACGAAGTTTCCTTTCAACCATTGGATAAAAATTATCCAGCACTGACTGTGCGGCAGATCCGTTTAAATTTGGATTTCTTTCAACTTTTGGGAGGTAGAATTTTTTTCTCAAGTTTAGCCATTCACGATGTTGGGGTTTCTTTAAATATAGCTACTGAAAAACAAAAAAAAGATTTGGTTAAAAATCCAGAAATTCCCACAGAGTTGATTTTTAAGATGCTGAAAAAAATCCCTCTAAGACAAATTAATCTTTCACAAATTCATCCAGATATTTTTTTCCCCGATCTAAAAACTAGGATCACGACAACCATCCCAAGGATGTCGCTCACTTTAACTCAAAGCACATTGGCCATGGCCATCGAACAATCCCAAGTGCATATTGTGGGGCCCCATCAACAGGTCACGGACATGCAGTTGTATCTGGACACTTTGGTCACACCCAAATCGCTTCAAATCGAAAATTTTATTTTGCGCGGCCTTGGATCATCAGTACGGTTAAAAGGTTTTTTTACTAAATGGGATCAAATCCTAATTAAGCCTCAAGGAAATATTAACTACGAGATCGTTGCCAGCATGGCTGAAATCAAAACGCTGTTTGCTTTTTTTCCGCAAATTCCTTGGCCGGCTTTGGAAGGGTCGCTGCAATCCGCTGGCGAATTTGATTTCAACGGATTAGAAACTTCCCGAGGCGGATTTTTTATCAACGGCATGGGACTTAGCTTTCAGGGCTTTGAAATCGGCAAGATTCAACTTTCTGCATTGCTGGGACCTGGGGAGATTTCAATCCCACGACTGGAAGTGGAACACAGCGCTGGTGTCGCCAAAATCGAAAAAGGTGTTCTGAAATATCAGATGCAGCCTTTCAGCGCAAAACTGCGGCTGGATGCTGAAAGCCCAAATATGGATATCCACCGACTTCTGAAAGCGATTCATGTGGGAGACCTTAATCTGGATCTGGAAATTCAACCCAAGCTGACTTGCGACGGGACTTTGGTTCCTAATTTAGATTGGGGATGCTCGGGAAAAATTCATGCCTCAAATCTTGAAGTCCGCAGTGGCCGCGAAAAATCCAGCACGATTGTGCGCCTAAAAAAGTTTTCGGCCGACGGAAAGTTCACCGTCGATCGTGAAAAAGTCACTTACCAAGCAGGGGCCCATTGGGGATCAAATCACGGAGAAAGTGACGGCGTGATTGCCTATCAGTCTGGTTTTAAAATTAACTATCGCACTCTAAAACCTGCTAACTTGGCCGAGGTCGATGCCCTGTCGCATTTTAAAGTTGAAGGACTGGCGGATCTCTCGGGCACCACCGAAGGAAATTCAAAGACCGCTACTTTTTTTGTCGATCTTAGCGGCCAAAACCTGGCGTTCGAAAACTATCTTTTGGGTCAGGCTCAAGGAAAACTTCGGTATCAGTCGGGGCATCTTTTTTTCGAAAATATGTCGGGCCTAGCCCGCACCAGTCCGTATCAAGCTGAATTAGATATTGATCTTCAAGAAGCCACGTTAAGTGTGACGGCGCAGTCGACCCATCTTGAGCTTGCCGATTTGCAAAACGCCCTGCAAAGAATCGCCACCGTCCCCTTCGAGGCCTTGGGTCGGGGTCAACTTCAGGTGACGGCCCAAGGACCTATTGATCTTTCGGAATTAAGCTATGATATTTCTTCTCACTTTAAAAAAGTTAAAATCTCGGGAGAATATTTTGACGACTTTAATTTTTCCTTAGCCGCGGAACAGGGTCATGTTCAAGTCCGAGATATTTTTTTGATGAAGAACAGTTCGTTAATCCGCATGACCGGGACCGTCGATCCTCAAGGCATCACTAATTTAGCTGTGAAGGGCGAAAAAATAAATTTGGAAGAGTCCGATTGGTTTTCAAAACTGGGCAATATTTCGGGACTACTGGATTTTGACGTCGAAATTAGAAAGCAAATCCTTTTTCCCTTGGTCAATTTGAAAGGGCATTTGTCCGAGTTGGCACTTGAGGATCAGATTTTTCCCGATTCCTATTTATCGTTTATCATCAGCCGAGAAAAAATTGACGGTAGCGTCTCGCTTTTAGGCAATCGCTTACAAAGTAATTTTTCGATCCCCTTCAAAGATAATTTGCCAATGAAGTTTCAAGCCAAAGCTAAGGATTGGAATTTTTCGACCTTTTTTGCCTTGTTTGGAAATTCTCAGAAACTGAGCGACTACGATTCTGCGCTGACGGCAAATATTGATCTTGAATCTGGGTCTGGATCTTTTTTAAAGTCATCAGGGCAAATTTCGATCGATCAAATTTTTCTGCAAAAAGAAGACAATCGGATTGAAAACAAAGGCTTGATGTTGATCTCCGCCGATCAAGGAAAGTTCACTTCAAAAAGCTTTGTGCTTCAGGGTCGGCAAACTGAACTTGAGTTAATCAGCGATGAGTCAACCGTGGAAAACTTGAATCTAAAAATCAAAGGCAACACTTCTTTAAGTTTATTTGTGATTTTCTTTTCTTTTATGGAAGAACTTTCGGGCCTTGGAAAAATCGATTTAAATATCAAAGGCCCCTTAGTGAAGCCTGATATTTTGGGTTTTGCTAGTTTGGATTCTGTTTACTTAAAAATTAAAAATTTAGTTCACGCTTTTGAAAAAGGATCGGTACAGGCGCAGTTTTCTAAAAGCAATGTGGTCTTTGAAAGAATTCAAGCTCAATTTGCTGGCGGCAAGCTGAAGGGCGATGGTCAAATGGAAATTCGCGGGCCACAAGATATCCCACTAGATATTTCAGCTGATTTTGAAAACGTCAGTCTTAATATCCCCGAGCATTTCAAAACCTATGGAAACGGTGAACTTCAGATTTCCGGAAATTGGTTTCCGTTTAAACTTTCTGGAAATTACTATGTCGACCGTGGCTATATCGACAAGGAATTTGGTGATGATGCTTTTGCTGCTCCCAGCACTCTTAACGTTCCGACTTTTTTAATCAATCCCACCATCGACCCCTTAGAGTTGGATCTTAAAGTGGACCTTACCAAAGCAGTTCAGATAAAAAATTCGCAAGCCGTCGGTCAGTTAACAGGTCAACTGATGGTGCAGGGACCACCGCAAAAAGCGGGACTGACGGGTAAAATTAATTTTGATAAAGCGACAGTCCTGAATGTTCGCGACAAATCTTTCGAAACCAATATTGGAACTTTGCAATTCAAAGGCGAGCGCGAAATCAATCCCATTTTGTATTTTTCGGCACGATCTAGGGTTAGCGACTACGACGTCAACCTATTGGTTCAAGGGACGGCGAAAGAACCTTTGGTGTCATTTTCTAGTTCGCCGCCCTTGAGCGACAAAGAGCTGATCTCGCTGCTGGCTTTTGGCGCGACCTCGTCAAGACTAGAAAAGCAGGCGGCATCCCGAGATCAGGAAAATAATTTGAGTTATCAAATCGGCACAGCGATCGTTGCGAACAATCCTGTCACTAAAAATATTCAGCAAACTTTAGGGGTCAACTTTTCTTTTTCTTCGGCTTACGACGATACGAAAAATATTTCAAAGCAAAAAGCCACAGTCACTAAACCTTTGGGAAAAAATTTAAGTGCGTCGGCATCAAGACTTCGCGGCGAGCAATCTTCTACCGAAGTAAAACTGGAATACTCGATCAATAGCAATGTCTCGGCGATTGCCACTTGGGAAAGTCGCGACCCTTCAGAAAACAAGGCCTCGGTCGACACGCAAAAACCTACCGAGAGCGTTTTTGGATTGGATCTGGATTTCAGAAAGGAATTTAAGTGAGGTTTTTACGAACTCAACTTATTATTACCTTTTTGTTAGCGGTATCGGGCAGGTCGTCCCTAGCCAGCAGTTTAAGCACGCAATACGAAGGGATCGATCCTCAAACGCAACAAAGCGCTGCCAAGAAGTTTCCCGTTTTAAGAGGAAATTCTTTGCCAACGGCGGACGCGCTGGATGAGATCGTGCAAAGTTTAATCAAAGATTTTGGTTTTGATCTGGCTCAGTTTCAAGCGGAAACAGACGGGGATCGAAGTTTTCTAAAATTCAAAGCGCTTAGAACGCCGCGAATTTCAAAAGTGGTTTTTGAAGGCACTCGAGCTTTTTCGGAAGCTGAAATGCGGCGTAATTTTCAGCTGAGTGAGGGTCAGCCTTATCGAGAAGACACTTTGAAAGAAGCTTTAGACAGATTAAAAACCTACTACGAGGAGCGCGGATATTTGCGAGCTCTGTTTACCTTCGAGGCCGAATTTGACAAAGAAAAAAATATTATTCTTAAAGTTCAAGTTCGCGAAAACAGACAATCGCTGATCAAAGAAATTATTTTAGAAACCGCCAACGGTGAATTGAAAAACTTAGCTAAACGTGTTTTGCAAAAACGTCGAAGGGATGCCTATTCATCGGCCAATATCGCCGATTTTCGTCAAGAGATGCGGCGGTTTTTAAGCTTAAATGGATTTTACAAAGCCGAGCTTTCAGAACCCAAAGTCATCTTTAACGCCGACGAAGGACAAGTCACATTAACTTTTCAAGTGACCAAGTCCGAAAGCTACCAAGTTCAGATTGACGGATCTGATCGCATTCAAAAAAGTCGCTTGATGGATGAGCTGAATTTGGAAGAATTCTTCTCGAATAATCCCAACTTAAGTTCCGAGCTGGCGAGCAAACTTAAAAATCTTTATTTTTCGCGTGGCTACGCAAAGGTCAAAATCAATGCCTTCGAGAAAGAGACCGATCGCGAATTTCATCGCCTGCTGGTTTTTGATATTAACGAAGGCCCGCGGATTAAAATCAAAGACATCGATGTCCGTGGTAGATATTCCGGAACAAATGACTTCTACGTAAAAAAAATCCAGCGTTTCAGCCAAAAAGATTTTGCGCACGGAATTTATATTAAAGAAGAACTAGATAATGCTTTGGAGCGTTTTATTCGCGACCGCCAAAACGAAGGCTATTTAAGAGCAAAAATTCTTTCCAGCCGGATTAGCTACCTGAAAGATCAGGGAGAACTGAATAACCTGGTCAATATCGTCGTACAGTTTGACGAGGGGCCCTTGACCCAAATCCAAAAAATTTCTTTTGAGGGAATTCAAGCTTTTGACGAGACCACTTTATTCGAAGTTTTTAAAATCAATCGCGATCAACCATTAAAATTAAAAGACCTTGAAGACGCTATAAAAAATTTAAAACTCTTCTACCAAAACAAAGGGTATTTAGAGATGAATTTGCTGAATGAAAAGGAAGATCTGATCACATACAACGAAGACTCAAGCTTGGTGGTTTTGAAATTTCGAATTTATGAAGGCCCGCCCATTTTTGTGAACCAAATTCAAATCGAAGGCAATTCGATGACCAAAAATTACGTCATCCTTAAAGAATTAGATTTTGAAGTCGGCGATTTACTAACCCCAGTTCGCATCGATGAATCCATTAGTCGACTGCAAAAAACCGGACACTTTGCCTCGGTGGACATTAAAACTATCGAGACCAACACGAACATCAGCCGAAGAACCGTCGTCGTTCGCGTCGCCGACCGCGACCCAGGCCTATTAAACTTTGGGGTGGGTGCGACCAACGAACGCACGATCACCATGCGCGGTTATAGCGGCGTTGCCTATCGAAATTTGCAAGGCACCGGGCGAGGGGTTTCGCTGCGATTGGATGGAAATTATAATTTGATCGACATCAAATATTTTGAACGCAAAGTTTCGTTTGGTTACCTAGAGCCTTACTTGTTCAATACGCGAACGCGCGGTCGATTGAATTTTACGCAGTCGGTGGGAATCACCAATTTTGATAAACTGTATGGTTCTGAAACGCGGCAACAGTCATTAAGCTTAGAGCAGGATTTATCGTCGCATTTGCTATTGAGCTGGGAAGTGATCAACTTTGCGCGGTACAAGGATTTTGGGCTGCGCCAGGAAAACCCTTTGGATGTTTTGACCGAGATTGGTTCGACCAGTTTAAATTTGGAAATCGATTTTAAAAATCACCCGTTTTTTCCGACGAAGGGAATTTTTTCAAGCTTGCGGGTTGAATACGGAAGCCCCCCGCTGGGCAGTAACGCCACGATCGAATATTTGCGATCTAGTGCTTTGCTGACTCACTATTGGGAAGTTTTGGACACTTCAGTCTGGGCGAACTCGATCCGTTGGGGCCGTTTGACTAACTTAAAGAGCGGCGGCTCGGTGCCCTACGATAAAAAGGGATTTAGTTACGGTGGACAATCCACCTTGCGCGGTTACCAGCCCAGCGAATCTTTTCCCAATGGAAAAGAATTGGGCAATGATCTTTACCAACTGACGACCGAAGCGAATTCATTCTTAGCTAAATCCGAAATTCGATTTCCAGTGTGGGGCAACTGGGGCGGCGCGGTTTTTTACGACGGGGCCTACGTCAACGTTCAAAGCGTAACATTCACCGATTACTACCGAGACTCTGCCGGCGTCGCCGCAAGATATTCGCTTCCGGTAGGATCACTCAGCTTAGAGTACGCCTGGAAGCTGGATTACAATTCAAAACGGGATATCGACCCATCAGTGTTTCATCTATCGATCGGCACGTTCTAGGAAAATGCCTGACTGATTTGATAAAACCCATTCGCAGGACACCGTACGGAGTTGGTACCGCATCCCTTTTTACGTAACCATAGGCCAAGCTTGCCACGTCAAGTGGCGCTTTTTAGCAAGCGCTCTATCGGACCAGGTTTTTCTGAGCATGAAAATGAATAGATGAGGATTTCGGGCTTTGGATTTTCGGTGACGACGCCGTCGCTGTCGACTTGGCCCAGGGTTTCTAGCATTGGTCTGCGATCCAAAACGTATTGTGGGTATTTCATTTTGTTTTTTTGTTCGCGACAAAAGAGCGATAGAAAGTATCGGGACTCGGGCTGATCGGCAACGCGAAAAATTTGGCCACGCACGATGTAGCGCAAATCTTGATATTCGACGCGATCTTTCGACACAGACCTTTGAGTTAACAAGTAGGTTTTGCCGCTTCCTTGGTCCTTTAAAAAAATACGGTCAGGAAAAACTTGGGGTTCGTAGCGACTTTTAAACGGTGAGCTGGCGCACGAAATAAATAATGTACTAGGGAGGAAAACAAAACCCAACAGATAAAACTTTAAAACTCTTTTAGCTTTGCGCTGATTCCACTTAACCCTGGAAGAAAAAATCATATTTAACTTGGTACAAGTCCAATTTATGATTTTGTTCCTGAATTTGCCTCTGAATTTGCCTCTGATTTTGTGCCCCATTTTGAAACAATGCATTCAGCCCACCTCTATGATTATTTGACAGCTAAAATTTCAACCCCTAGCTTCAATTAATTACCATCGAATTAAAAGGAAAAAATCCCATGAGAAAAATAAAAGTTCGCGTTTATCCTTCAAAAGAGAAACTGAAAAATCAAGATCAGTTGGCCTGGAAAATGGCCGAGGTCGCGCAAGATCCCACACCCGTTGCAAAAGACGTCAGCGAAATGATTATTAACCGGGTCATCGACAATGCATCCGTGGCCATCGCATCGCTGAATCGCACGCCGGTAGTGACCGCGCGATCTATGGCGCTGGCTCATCCTCGTGAAGATGGCGCTTGCGTTTTTGGCCTACCATCGCAGCAAAGATTTTCTGCAGAATGGGCCGCCTGGGCCAATGGAACCGCGGTTCGTGAGTTAGATTATCATGATACTTTTTTGGCCGCCGATTACAGCCACCCTGGTGATAACATCCCGCCTATTTTAGCGGTGGCCCAGCAATTGAAAAAAGACGGCGCTGCATTTGTTCGCGGTGTGGCCACTGGTTACGAAATTCACGTCAACCTAGTTAAAGCCATTTGCTTGCACGAATTTAAAAAAGATCACATTGCGCATTTGGCTCCGGCTACAGCCGCAGGGATTGGAACACTTTTGGGATTGTCTACGGAAGTGATTTATCAGGCGATCCAACAGGCTGTTCACGTTTCTTTTACCACCCGTCAATCACGCAAAGGGGAAATCTCTAGCTGGAAAGCTTTTGCTCCTGCACACGCTGGAAAATTAGCGATCGAAGCCGTTGATCGATGTATGCGAGGCGAAAAAGCTCCGTCGCCCATTTACGAAGGCGAAGACTCTGTTATCGCCTATATGCTTAGCGGAAAAAACGGCAGCTACGAAGTGCCCTTGCCCGAAATCGGCGAAGCTAAAAAAGCGATTTTAGAAACTTACACTAAAGAACATTCCGCGGAATACCAATCGCAAGCTTTGATCGATCTAGCTGCTAGGATGAGTATTAAAATTAAAAACTTCGACGAGATTAAAGAAGTGGTGATTTATACTTCGCATCACACTCACTACGTCATTGGAACAGGGGCCGGCGATCCGCAAAAGATGGATCCGCAAGCCAGCCGAGAAACTTTGGATCATTCGATCATGTATATCTTTGCCGTCGCACTTGAAGATGGAAAATGGCATCATGTAGATTCATATTCTCAAGAACGAAAAACCAAACCCGAAACCGTTCGCCTTTGGCACAAAATTAAAACCGTTGAAGATCCTCAGTGGACAGAATGGTATCACGATCCCGACCCAAGTAAAAAACGCTTCGGCGGTCGGGTTGAAATCACGATGAAAGACGGTAGTCAGCTGATTGATGAATTAGGCGTGGCTAATGCGCATCCGGCAGGCGCCAAACCATTTGAACGCAAAGACTATATTCGAAAGTTTGATGATTTAACTGCGGAAATTCTAACCAAAGAAGAAAGAAATCGATTTCTTTCCTTGGTCGAACGCTTACCGGTATTGACAGCCCATGAATTGACCCTACTTAATGTAGAGATTCCGCTAGAAAAATTACTGGCCAGCAAGCGCGATCAAAAAGGAATTTTTTAAATTATGATTTTCACTCAAGCGACGGCGGCTCAGAAAAGAATAAATTTTAAAAAAGATCTTCAATCGGGAAGGCTACTTAAGTTTTTCGGATCAACTTCACCGCTAGTTAGTCTAGAGTTGCAAAAACAAAAAGTGGATGGAATTTATATTTCGGGTGCGGTTTTGGCCAACGATTTGGGCTATCCCGATATCGGACTAACAACCCTGACCGAGGTCACTCAACGGGGCCGGCAAATTGCACGGGTGACCGAGCTTCCGTCGCTGATTGATATCGACACCGGCTTTGGTGAACCTATGAACGTCGCCAGAACAATTCAAGAGCTGATCGAGCTTGGACTTTCAAGCTGCCATTTAGAAGATCAGGTCAACCCCAAAAGATGCGGCCATCTGGATGGCAAAGCCGTGGTTGAAACTCAAGATATGATTTTAAAAGTTAAAGCGGCAGTCGAAGGAAAAAAATTGGACCCTAATTTTATGATTATGGCCCGCACAGATTCGCGTAGCATCGAAGGTTTAGAAAAAGCCATCGATCGCGCCAAAGCTTATGTGGATGCGGGCGCCGACATGATTTTCCCCGAGGCTTTGCAAGACGAAACCGAGTTTGCCACTTTTCGAAAAGCCATTAAAGTTCCCATTTTGGCGAACATGACCGAGTTCGGAAAATCACAGTTGCTTTCGACGAAAACACTTCAAGATTTAGGCGTAAATATTGTCTTGTATCCAGTAACTACTTTGCGACTGGCGATGAAAGCAGTTCGCGATAATGTTCAAAAAATCTTAAAGGACGGCGATCAAAAACAAGTGATCAATCAAATGTTCACCCGCGCCGAGCTTTATGAATTGATTCGCTACGAAGAATATAATCAGTTCGATCAAAAATTATTTAATTTTAAACTCAAATAAAGGGGAATTTTTATGATTAACAAACCGACTGGCAGCCCAGAAAAAATGGTCAACCCAGACTATGTTCCTGAACCAGAAAAAATGAACGTCAAAAAAGGCCTTGAGGGCTGTGTGATTGATCAAACGATGGTTTCCAAAGTCACTCCAGAAACCAATTCGCTGATTTATCGCGGCTATCCGGTGCAGGATTTGGCCGAGACCTGCCGATTTGAAGAAGTGGCATATTTACTTTACAACGGTGAACTGCCCAATAAATCTCAGTTAGAAACTTTTGAAAAAGCTGAACGCAATTACCGCGATATCAGTAAAAATAATTTACAAGTCATCAAGCTTTTACCTGCTAAGTGTCATCCGATGGATTCGATCCGAACCGGAGTAAGCTTTTTAGGTTGCGAAGACGAACGCGTGTGGGACAAAACCGCCAACGAAGACAAAGCCCTACGATTGTTGGCCAAAATTCCGACTTTAATCGCCGCCGATTACCGATTTAAAAAGGGAATGGATTTTATTGCCCCCGATAAAAGTCTTTCGATTGCGGAAAACTTTTTTCATATGTGTTTTGGAAAAATCCCACAGAAAGAAATTGTGCGCGCTTTTGATGTATCATTGACTCTTTATGCCGAACACAGTTTCAACGCATCGACCTTCACTACCCGTGTTGTGACTTCGACCGAATCTGATCTTTATAGCGCGACAGTGGCTGGGATTGGTGCTTTGAAAGGCCCCTTGCACGGTGGAGCTAACGAACAAGTGATGCATATGATGCTGGAAATTGGCGACCCCGCAAAAGCCACCGACTGGATGTTAAAAGCTTTGGACCAAAAACGAAAAGTCATGGGCTTTGGCCATCGCGTTTATAAATACGGAGACTCGCGAGTTCCCACGATGAAAAAGTACGCGCAAAAAATGGCGGACCTGACCGGTGGGCAGAAATGGATGACCATGTACGAAAGTTTAGAAGACGTGATGGCCGAGAAAAAGAAAATCTATCCTAATTTGGATTTTCCTGCGGGCCCGGCGTATTACATGATGGGTTTCGAGATTGATTTTTTTACTCCGATTTTTGTAATGGCCCGAACCACTGGTTGGTCTGCGCATATTCTTGAGCAAGCTAAAAATAACCGTATCATTCGACCTTTAAGCGAATACACCGGAACGGCCGAGCGAAAAGTTCGAACCCTGTCTGAAAGGTAGTTGATCATTGAAAGAATTGAATTCTTTAAGCCTGAAAATCAGGACCACTTTGCGGGCAAACAAATCACCATTTTGGCCAACGGTGATTTCGGCATTATTTTTACTAAAGCTTAGCATTTTATCCGGATGTAGTTCTACTGCACCAGCCAGCGCCACCAGCGTGTCCGCTAATGAGGTGGCATCAGCGATGGACGATAATTCCAGTCAGCCGCCTTTGGTTTTACCAGGGGCCATTATCAATCCCCAAAGTGAAGTGCAAAGATTGGCTTTTGGGTCATCCAATAATCAAAAGTACTCGCAAGGTTTTTGGAATCAGATTCTGGTTCAAAAGCCGGAACTCTTTATTTTTACTGGGGGAGCTATCTCTGCCCGGCAAGTCGTGGACCGACCATTTATTAAATCTTATGCCAGGCTTTTGACCACTCGAGATTATCAAAATTTCAGAACGCTGGTTCCCGTGCTGGCGGCTTGGAATAAAGACGCCTTTGACCCTGCCGATAGAAAAGAATCGACCAAGGCATTTAAAGATTTCTTTATCAATATGTCCGCCAAGATCCCCGATCTACAATCTGGAATTTACGCCTCGTTTAACCTGGGGCCAGCTGGTCGCCGGTTACAATTTTTGATTTTGGATCTGCAGACTTTTCAGGACAAGAATTCTAAAACGCTTTTGGGCCAGGCGCAATGGGACTGGTTGCAACAACAACTGCAGCAACAGGCCGATTTAAGAATTGTAGTCTCAGAAATGCCCGTTTTATCGTTAAGTGGGGAATCAGAAACTTGGAATTCATACCCCGAAGAAAAAGCCCGCCTTTTAAAATTAGCTGAAGCTACTTCCATGCATTTTATTTCCGGAGGCCAAGGCTTTGCCGAAATCAGCGCTCAGGCCAAGGATCGCAAAAAAAGATTTATTGAATGGTCTTCGTCTCCTCTGCTGAAATTAGGACCGCCAAAAGTTGTGCTTCAGAATAAGGCACGACAAGGTAAGCCCTTCTTGAATGAAAACTTTGGAATACTGGACATCGATTGGAATATAAGACGAATCAGGGGAAGCCTTCTTTCGGGCGCAAGCAAACCTGCATTATCCTTAGAAACCAGTTTTTAAACGCCAAAAAATAGGTCCTTGACATCATTTTCCCGCCAGTTTATAACTATTTTACTTTTAGAATGATTCTAATATTTTATTTTAAGTACTTTATTTGGATTTTCAGCAGAGGTTTTGGTGGTTTTGCTGGATTGAAAGTCAAAGTTCGAAGTTAATTTGATTGTGATACGTTCCGGTCCTTTCGTGGGCAACAAGAATTAAAATCAGGAGGCGTGGGTTTGGTAAAGAAAACAAAGTCTGGTTTTAAAAAAAACACCGATTCAGTATCAAATGCATTTTCCAGGTCCGGTATGAGCATGCAAGAGGTTGAATCCAAACTTGTTGACCACGGAATTCAGCCTTCACTTCAAAGAATAAAACTGGCTCAATATCTTTTGGGAAAAGCGGATCACCCGACCGCGGAACAAATTTATACCTGGGCCCAAAAAGAACTTGGAAAGATTAGCTTGGCAACGGTCTATAATACACTGTCGACTTTTATCGAATGCGGTTTGATTCAAGAGTTCAAATTTCCGCATTTGGATCAGGTGATCTACGACTGCCGGATGGATCATCATTTTCATTTCGTTGATACCAAATCCCAGCGACTGCACGATGTAGATAGTGGCAGCCTACGGGTGCAGCTGAAGCTTCCAAAAAAATTTTTAGTTGAAAAATTTGATATCGTTTTTAAAGGTGTGATCGAAGATTAAAATAACAAATCGCTTGAAAATTTAAGCGATGACCAAAAAAGGAGTTCGCTATGGCAAGATACTTAGGAGTCGGAGAAAAATTTCCGGAGTTTAAACTGAAAGCCTGTGTTTCACGGGAAAAGGGAAAAGAGTTTGGCGATATCAACAACGCCAATTTCAAAGGCAGTTGGGCGGTCATGTTTTTTTGGCCCTTGGATTTTACTTTTGTTTGCCCAACGGAAATTGCCGAGTTTAACAAAGCTCAAAAAGATTTCCAAAGTCGCGAAGCGAAATTATTTGGAATTTCTTGTGACTCTGAATTCGTACATTTGGCATGGAGAAACAATCACGATGATTTGAAAAACTTAAGTTTTCCAATGATCGCGGATTACAATAAATCTTTGTCGCAGGATTTAGGCATTCTTCATCCCGAAGTCGGCGCCCCCTTGCGAGCCACTTACATTGTTGATCCCGATGGAATTATCCGATGGGTCAGTGTTAATGATTTAAGTGTTGGAAGAAATGTAAAAGAAGTGGTTAGAACTTTGGATGCACTTCAAACCGACGAACTTTGCCCATGCAACTGGGAAAAAGGCCAAGCTACTTTGTAGAAACTGTTCTATTCTGCCTGGAGCAGCTGTTGAAAGATCAAAGAGGGGCCTTTCGTTTTTTTCAAAAGGCCCTAAAAGATCGGCGCCCATAGAGAAGCCAAATAGAGAAGCCAAATTTTGTGGCCAAATGAAATGCCTCATTTATGGACCCTTTAGGATGGCCGATTTAAAAGTCTTAGTAAAAGACCGTATAGAGAAGCCAATTAAAATGGCCCAATAAATAGCAAGATAAACTTGTCCGATCAAAATGCGGGGCATTTTTTCTAGTTCACCCACAATTATACCCACAGACTCAAACAAGGAGTATTAATGTCTTTATCCGAAAAAATCGATCAACTTTTTGAAACTGAGTTTGCATTTTCAAGCACATCCATTCAAAAAGATCTCTACGTTAACTTCAAAAAACTAATGACTGAAAGTCCCCTACCCGAAGATCAACGCTTGATGGCTCTTTTGGCGCTGTCGCAATCTTTGAAGCAACCTCAATTAAAACATTTTGCGATCCAAGAACTAAAAGAAAAAAATATCGCGCCCGAATTAATTCAAGAGGCTCAAGAGTCCGCAGCTATTATGGGACTTTTAAACACCTATTATAAATTTAAATCCTATCTTAGCGATGAGGCCAAAGAACTGTACTTACGGGCGGGCTTGAGAATGCAGTCATTGATGAAACCCGTTACCGGGAAGGAAGTTTTCGAAAAACTTTCACTGGCTATTTCGGTAGTCAATGGATGCCCTAGCTGTATTGCCTCTCACGAACGTGCGTTAATTAAATTAAATGTTGCCGCAGACGAGATTCACGATCTTGCCCGACTGGCTGCTGTGTGCAAAGGTTTGCAATCACTGAAAGATTAAAACTGATTTCCAAAGGGATTCCAGATGGAAAAAAAACAGATTTTTTTAAAGGACTACCAGCAGTTCCCGTTTGCTCTTGAAAGCGTCGACCTTAAGTTTAAACTTTCTGTAGCTGAAGGCCCACATCGCGGAATGACTTTGGTTGATTGCGTGATGTTCTTTAAAAAAATAATCAAACCGAATTCGCAGCAAGATCTGTTTCTCGATGGCGATGATCTTCAGTTGCTGTCGATTTCACTGGATGACAAAATTCTTTCCACGGATCATTTCAAAATTTCAGATAAGGGTCTGACGATCATTAATCCTCCAGCAGCTTTTAAACTTGCGACCAAGGTTGCTATTGATCCCGCCAAAAATTCGCAGCTGATGGGTCTGTATCAGTCTTCGGGATTTTTATTTACCCAATGCGAAGCTCAAGGTTTTCGCCGGATCACGTACTTTCCTGATCGACCTGACGTTCTTTCCAAGTTCAAAGTTCAAATCAAAGGGGATTCTAAAAAGTACCCTTTGCTATTATCCAACGGAAATAGAATCAGCACCTCAGTAAGTCCCGACGGACAGCAGTTGGTGACTTGGGAAGATCCCTTTAAAAAGCCTTGCTACCTGTTTGCATTGGTTGCGGCCGATCTAGGTGTGCTTCAAGATCAATTTGTGACTTCATCTGGGCGAAGAATTGAACTTGAAATTTATTCGGCCCACGGGACCCAAAAATTGTGTCAGCATGCGATGATCAGTTTAAAAAAAGCAATGCAATGGGATCAAGACCGTTTTGGTCGCGAATACGATTTGGATCTTTTTATGATCGTGGCCGTGGATGATTTTAATGGCGGCGCGATGGAAAATAAGGGTCTAAATATTTTTAATTCAAAATTAGTTTTTGCAGATCCTGACATGGCCACCGATTTAGATTATTTTCGCATCGAAAGCGTGATCGGCCACGAATATTTCCATAACTGGTCGGGAAATCGGGTCACTGTTAGAGACTGGTTTCACCTGTCCTTGAAAGAAGGCTTGACCGTTTTTCGCGACCAAGAATTTTCAGCCGATTTATCTAGCCCGGCCTTGGTGCGCATTCAAGACGTCAACGATCTGCGAGCCAGCCAATTTCCCGAGGACGCCGGACCCAATGCTCACCCTGTTCGACCTTTAAGTTGTTACGCCGTTGATAACTTTTACACGTCGACAATTTATGAAAAAGGTAGCGAAATCATTCGCATGCAACAAACCCTGGTGGGGCGTCCTGGTTTTCGGCGCGCGCTAGATATGTACTTTTCAAAATTCGATGGACAAGCAGTCACTATCGAAGATTTTGTTCAAGTCATAGAACAAACTAATGCTATCGATCTGACCCAATTTAAACTTTGGTATAGTCAGGAAGGAACACCTGAAGTGACGGTGCATGAAAGCTTCGACTTAACGGACCAAAAATTAACTTTAAAATTGGTCCAAAAAATAAAACCGGGTCAAAAGCCTTTTCTGATTCCATTGGTGTTTTCTTTTTACAATCAAGAAGGCCAGCTAATCTCCGTGCAAAGTAAAGACAGCGTGGTAAATTCAGAAGGTCAAAATTTATTATTGTTTAAAGGCTTTGAGCAAATTTTTGTTTTTAACAAACTCAAAGAAAAGCCACTAGTTTCGTTGAACCAAACTTTTTCTGCTCCGATCATTTTGAAACACCCTAAAAAAGATTCAGAGCTTCTTTCTTTGATACAACACGATCGCGATGTCTTTAATAAATACGAGGTCTCTCAAAATTTGTATGAAGATTTTATTCTTGGAAGCCAAGATTTTTCTGGCAGTCGATTTGCTGGATTTGCGAAAAGTTTGCACCAGGTTTTTCTTAAAAACCAAGAAAGCGATCCCGAACTTGTCGCTCAGATTTTAAATTGCCCCAGCGAAACCCTTCTGATGCAAAAAACAAAAAATTTCAGGCCCCTTTCATTGTTGGAAAAAAAACTGGCTTTAGAAAAAGCCGTTTTGGCCTTGATGAAGCCTGACTTTTATCATTTTTATAATAGCTGGAATCACAAGAACGAACTTTCGACGGATTCCAAATCCCAAGGTTTTCGACGCCTGAAGAATCTATGCTTCTATTACTTAAGTTTAGATCCTGCCGCCGCTGACCTTTCAAAAAATCAATTTTTAAATGCGAAAAATATGACGGATCGTTTGTCGGCTTTGAGCGTTTTAAATATGAGCGAAAACCCGTTTCGAAAAACTGCATTGGAGCAATTTTTAGAAAAAGCCCTAACTTCGAACTCCCTGATGACCCAATGGCTTTCCGTTGTCGCTGGCGGTCGCCACTCAAGAGTTTTTGCCGAAGTTCAACAGACTTTGACTAGTCCCCACTTCAACTTTAAGAATCCAAATTTCGTTTACTCGTTGATCTATCGCTTTGGCAAAAATTTAAGTCAGTTTCATACGGGCTCGAAAGAAATCTATCAGTTTTATATTGAGCAAATCCTGAAAGTGGATCAGCTCAATCCCCAAGTGGCGGCCAGAATTTCTGACGTGTTTAATATTGCTCCACACTTACCGGTGGAAGATCAAAAGATCATCCGCCAGCTGTTAAGTGATCTCTTGAACGAAAAACTTTCCAGCAATACCTTTGAACTGATTTCGAAAACCGCAAAACATCTAGAAAGCTTGGCTTAAGCAGCGACCTTGGTGACTGTTGGTGCGGTCAATAAGCCCCGTGATTTAAGCACAAACTCGCAGTCAGCCCAAAATTGCTCTTTTATTTTTTGTTCGGCTGGCGAATACTTCACTTTTGGAAATGAATTGTCTTGAAAATACTTCGCAAAGTCCTCGACGGGCCCTGAACGAATAATTTTGATCAACAATTGAAAATGAACGTCGGTCATATTTTTAGGAGCTTGCTTGGGATCGACAAGCATTTTGCGCAAACCCTTTTCAGGTGTGTGTAGCAAAAAATCAAAGAGACTTGGATAATCGTAGGCTGACATAACGGCCCCCCTTTGAATAGTTTATCGGCAGGAGGCCCATGAATTTAAAGTTCAATTCACGAGTTTATTGTAGGTCTGTCAAAATAGACAAACGCGAAAGACCCCTATTTACCAAATCGATCTCATTACGAGACAAAGGGTTTTGCGTTAACATCATTTGTCTTAAACGGCGACAGTTCTCAAATGTCCTAACATCCATCGTGCGAAGCTGGTTCCAAGACAGATTGAGCGTTCTTAGGTCCGCCAAAGATGAAAATGCGCCACTTTGGATCTTTTCAATGCGGTTAGCAGATAAATTTAAGTAAATTAATTCTGAAAGTCCCCTGAAATCGTTGGAGCTAAGAACACGAATTTTATTTTGATTTAAGTAAAGTTGATTCAGCCTTGAAAGCCCCTGAAGAAAGCCGCCACTTAAATCTTCAATCAGATTCTGATCTAGATTGAGCAAGGTTAATTCTGGTAGTTGTCCAAAAGCCATGGGATCAATTCGGAAAATCAAATTGTTATTTAATAAAATTCGAACGGACTTTGTCATTGCGGTAAAAGAATTTGCAGGCAAATAGGCGATTTTATTATTGGATAAATCCAGTTCCGCCAACTCTGCAAGATTTTGAAACCAGCGAGGGTCAATCCCATTGATCAGATTGCTGCGTACATGGATCCGGTCCAATTTTTTATTTGATGCTAACCATTGGGAATCAAAGCTGACCAACCGGTTACTTTCCAGAAAAAGCTGCCGTAGGTCACTAAGCACTGAAAAGAAACCAGGTTCAATTCTTTCGATGTGGTTCTGAGCAAACGAAATCATTTGCATTTCAGAATCAGGATGAAAAAGCTGACCGTGCAATGTGGTCAATTCGTTTCCGTCCAGAACTACAAACGAGAGTTTTCTATTGCCCGCCCAAAGCCCCGACGGTAGGTCCGTCAAACCATTTTTTCGAAGTTGAAGCTTAATCAACTGTGTATTCTCGCTAAACTGTTCAGCTTCTAAAAATTGCAAACCATTCATATCAAGATCCAAAGTCTCTAGATTGCGAAGCGACGCCAGGGCCCTGGTGTGAATCGATTGCAGCAGATTCTTTGGCAAATAAAGACCCCGCAAAGAAGTCATTGGCTTGAAGACGTTTTCTTCCAAACGCACCAATCGATTATAAGTCAAATCCAAAGTCAGGACGTGATCTAAATTTTGAAAGGCGCGATCTGAAATCTCATCGATTTTGTTTTCTGAGAGGGTCAAAATGCTTAAATTATTTCTAGGCCCCATGATGGGTTCCGACAAAGTTTTCAAAGGGTTATTTTTAATACTTAAATAAGTCAGAGAGGTTAAATTATAAAATGGCTTTGTATCTAACTGCTCTAGTTTTCCATCCTGAAACGAGAGCGTCGTCAGAGCCGGAAGTTGATCAAAAGCCCGCGAAGAGATTCTTTCGATGGTACTGCCGTTGAATTCTAAGGTTTCCAACGCTGGCAAATCCTGGATAATAAAATCCGGAAGTTCCTTGATCAAAGTGTTCGAGATCGAAATCCGTTTGAGAGTTTTGATGTGGGACAACTGACCAGGGGTCAACTTCAGAACTCCGCGAGTGTATTTTAGGGTTTCTAACTGCGTGAGCGGCACTAATAAATTTTTGGGAATCAAACTGGGTTGGTCAAAATTAATTTCTAAGCTAACGATTTGGCTCATGCCCTCGAGATCAAATTCCGAAAGACTGTCGTGACCCACAGACAGCGTATAATTTTTAATCGATTGCAGATCCGCGAAAGTAATATCCTGACAATTTTTTTTAAAAATTCCTTGAAGCGAATCAACGACCGAAGGCGCCCGCTGACAAATGGGCCGCCCAGGTATGGCCTGAAGAATGGCCGGCCAAGCAGGTTGGACCATCAACGAAACGTAGAAAAAAGCCCCCTTGAAAAGGATTTGGCCGACAAATGACATAGGTGAAAGTCTTGTCTAGAAAAATGCCTGGAAGGTCAACCTAATTTTAGATTCGAGCAATGCTTCAAAAACTCTTGCCGGGTTTCAAGTTTGGCTTTGAAATCACCACGCAGATCAGAAGTCGACGTCGTACTTCGCGGATCCTGCACGCCTCGAGCAATCACGCAGTAGTGCTTGGCATTGATGTGAACGGCGACGTTGTCGGTTTCTAAAACATATTGCAAGCAATCAGCGATTTGTTTAGTCAGCCGCTCTTGCACCTGTGGTCGGCGAGCGAAAAATCGAACAATTCGATTTATTTTTGAAAGGCCAATCACCCTTTGCTTAGGGATGTAAGCGACCGTGGCGATCCCGTCTATGGTTTGGAAGTGATGTTCACAGACCGAAAGAACCCCGATGTCTTGCACAACCACCATTTGGTCGTACTGCATTTGATTTTCAATCGTGGTCATCTTTGGAAAATTCTTTTTATCGAGCCCCGAAAAAATTTCGTTGACATACATCTTTGCAATTCGCAGAGGAGTTTCTTTTAGGCTGTCATTTTTCAGGTCCATGCCCAAAATCTGTAAAATTTCGGTAAATTTCTGAGCCACCTGAACGATTTTTTCTTCGTCCGACAAAGCCTCATTTCCAAATTTCTCCACCACAACAGGCGTAGGACGTACCCGCGCCAGTATTTCATCGACCGATTTTTCTTTTTCCATAAGATCTAAGGAGTTAATGGATCAGACCGAACCTGTCGATTTCTTTTTTAGAATTTGTCTTTTTTCATAGATTAATTGCGCGACCGAAATCGATGATTGCAGACTGGCCTCTAAGCGGCCGCCTGCCATTGGATCCAAAAAATCGCCGGCAATGCGAAGGGATCCATCCGGCAATGGATTCCAATCTAATTTTGACCATTTCAAAAACTGGCCTGGCCGAAAAAAGAAATTACTTCCTTGAGTCCAAGGGTAGGTTGTCCAGTTGTGCACGTGGATATTTTCAGGCTGCTGCTTTTCTTGATCGCCGATCCCGCTTTGAAATTCGTTCAAGATCACATTGGCCGAATTTGGGTTGATTTGAAAAGAATGTTGACCGCCCATTTGAATTGAAATCAGACCCCTGGTCGCCTTCAGCGAATCCGAACCCTCGGGGGTAGCATCCCAGATGGATTGAGCAGACAAAGTTCCCAGACCCATTAAAAAATTCAGCCGCTGGCGCCAAAATTTCTGCTTGTAACTAGCTACGATTTTAGAGGTTCGACCCAACCCCAACTGCGAAATTGGAGCACTTAAAGGGCCAGAAAACGATTCCGACGTCAAACCCTTGACCAAGCGCAATTTTGCCATGGGCAAGCATAAGACCGCGTCCATTGTTTGCACTTGGAACTGCCCCTGGGGACTTTGAAAAGTCAATTCGACAGGCCCCTTGGGATCCGCCGTCGGGTAGGAGACCTGAATCAATTCGTGTTTTAAACGTAAAACTTCCTGAGGCAAAATCCCCACTAAACGATCATGAAGCGCATTAATCAACACACTGGACCCACCGGTAACCCGCGTATTGGATTGCGCCAAAGTCCGCAATGGTTTGGGCCCAATCACATCCAACCAACGCATAATAAAAAGGCCAGAAATTTCAACGGGATCTGCACCCCAACGTTTTTGCACGACCCTTTCCAGCCACATCAGAGCCACATCGGAAACTTTCGTGGTCGTTGGATTCATCAGTTTAAAAAGATTTGATAGCGGCATCAAATCTAATTCCCGATCCGATTTTTGCAGACCGATTTTAGCCAGTTGTTGATAAAGAATTTGGATTTCTTTTTCTAGGCGCGCTTGTGGGATCCATTGATCACCAGTAAAAAAAAATTGGTCCGAAGCGATACGACGATCAACCTGAAGTTCAATTTTAAGCTCTTTAGCCAAGTTTTTTAAATTTTGATCAGAATCGGAAAACCATTCGGCGCCTAATTCCGCTTTTTGCTCGGATGCATTGAAGTGTTCCAAAGAATAAATGCGGCCGCCCAAGCGCGCCGAGCCTTCCAAAATCTGAAAGGGAATGCCTTTTTTTTTAAGCTCGAAAGCTAAATTAAGCCCTGCGATGCCGCCGCCGACAATCAACACACGATCTTTGATACCGCGTTCAAGTTGAAAAAACCAATTGTCGAAGGATTTGCAACCCACCAAAGACATTGGGCCGCCCGTGGCCAACACAGCCGTGGGGAAAAAACGTTGCAAAAAATCTCGACGGTTCATGCCGTTTAATCTAGAGCTTTTCGACGCAAAAAGAAAAGAAAATAAAACTCATGAATGTTCTCCGGTTCAGAAGTAGCGTCAAGTAGGGATGAACGCAGCAGAATTGTTCAAAGAAATTCTATTCACGCGTCTTAAGAGCCGGATTTTCCTGCTGGGACTGACTTTATTTTCTACTTTATTTGGTCTGATGGGCCCTTATTTCCAAAAAGAATTTCTGGATTCAACTCTTCATCAAAAAGTTTTTTTACCGCCCGCACTGACCCGCCTGCCGCCGACGGTCCTTGAAATGACTTTGTTGGGTTTGTCATTCTTGGCTTTGCTAGCAAGCCTTGGAATGAATCAGGCGGTCTACTGGTTGGGTATGAAAGAATCGCTGATTTTGCAGAAATCAATTGGTGAGCGAATTTACACCCATCTTTTAAAACTTCGGTCCGAAAGTCTATCGGGTCGACCGATCGGTGAAATTGTTTCGATTTACACGACCGATCTGCCTGGCGCAACGATCTTACTAGAGCAAAGTCTACCGCAATTTTTTGGAATTTTGTTCCCGCTGATCTTAGCGCCTTTATTTATGGGGATTCTTTTCCAAATTCCGGTCAAGATGACGGCAATTCTGATTGTGGCACTGATCGCATTAAATTTAACTCTGGCTTTTCGACAAAGCCGATTTTTCTTTTTGTTTAAAAAGTTAGCCGGTGATCGAATCGCCATGGTCGCCGAATGGGTGCAGAATATCCGCGCTCTTCGAATCTTGGGTTGGACCGAATTTTTTGAAAATAAAATTTTTGAGATCCGCAAAGTAGAAACTAAAAACCGGATTGGCATGTTGAACAACGGTCAAACCATGAATGCGATTTCGTCGTCGGTGACGTTTTTTCTGAATGTTTCGTTTCTGTCTAGTTTAGTGTTTTTAGCAGAACAAAAACCCACCGTAGGCCAATTGTTAGCACTGCTTTGGGTGGTGGCTTTATTTTTAACAAAACCCTTTCGACAGATGCCTTGGTTTTTTACTTTTGTCTTTGATGCATGGACTTCGATTGATCGCTTGGCCGGAGTTTTAAGTTTAAAAAACTTAGAGGTTGAAAAAAAACCAAGTCAAAAATCTGGCACGCCTAATGATTACGTCGTGCAAAATCTAAATTTTAATTTGTTAGGAAAAAAACTCTTGGAAGAAGTCTCGTTCCGATTTCCGGCTGGTTCAAAAGTAGGTATTGTTGGCGAAGTCGGAAGCGGAAAAAGTCTTTTATTGTTGTCGCTGATGGCCGAGACCAGTGCCAGCTTTCAGTCGCACACTCTGCAGGGCGAAGATCTTTTATTGCTTTCGCCAGAGGTTTTACGGCAAAAATTTTCTTACGTGCCACAAGAAAGTTTTATCATGTCGTCATCGCTCAGAGACAATATCGAATTTCAGTACGATTCCTCTTTAGAAGTCGATCCAATGATCACGCGCAGTTTGCTAGCTTCGCAGTTTAACTTGGCCAAAGAAAATGTTCCAGGCGGTTTAAATACTGAAATCGGTGAACGAGGAGTCAACCTTTCCGGCGGACAAAAACAAAGAATTAGTTTGGCCAGGGCAGATTACCACCCACGGCCTGTCATTCTTTTGGATGACTCGCTCAGCGCTTTGGATGTGGTGACTGAAGAAAAAATTATACAAAATCTTTTTCAAGACCAATGGAAAAATCAAACTCTTCTGCTGGTGACGCATCGGTTGTCGTTACTTCCCAAGTTGGATCATTTGATTTTTATGGAAAAAGGTAAGGTGCAAGACCAGGGCACTTTTGAAAGTCTGTATGAAAGAAATCCGAAATTTAAATTGTTCACCGCAAGTCTTGAAAAAAAGGCGACACCCGGAGCCTTGCCCCCATGAGATCAACTCTGTGGATGGCCTATCGCCCCTACTGGAAACAAGGCGTGGGTTATATTTTACTAGGTTTTTTTGGTCGCTTGCTTTTTTTAAGCCAGGCTAGCTTGGTGGGTTTTTGGGTGGATTTGTATTCCACGGATCCAGCAGCGGCGGAAAGAATTCCGGCCTTTTTGGTCCACTTTGAATCCAAGGATTTTTTAGGTTTGCTTTTGACGTTAAGTTCGCTTGGCTTTTTGTTGACCTGGTTGTTTCGTATTGGCTTTTCACGAATCTCGGCATTTGCAGTTTCGCGACTCTATGACGAAACGACTTACCGAGTGTCTCGATTTCCGATGGCATTCTTTGATCACCAACCCGCGGGCCGCGTGATCACGCGATTTTCAAGCGACTATGGAAATGTGTTTCGATTGTTTGGCGGACCGCTTGCGGAATTTTTGTCGATCGTTTTTGATTTAGTTTCAATGCTGACTTTGATCCTGTATTCTTCGATTTACTATGCGCCCTTTTTGGTGGCGATCAGCGTGACGTACTGGTTGGTTTTTAAATGGAATCAACCTGCGATTCGTGAACGGCGACGAAAGCTTTCTGCCAGCCGATCCCCTAGCGTGGCACATTTTGCAGAAACCACTCAAGGCGCCAGCGTGATTCGATCATTCCAGCGAGAGAATTCATTTACGCAACGGTTTTTCAAAATGAATGCGTTTTTTCTGAAGAACAAACAACTGGCGGTTAACCAGGTTTTGCTTTTTTCGCTAGAGATGAATTTTCTGACCGCGGTTCTTCTTTTCAGCACAGGAGTGATGGCTTTTTTCCTACTTAGAAATGGAGCTTTAACCCTGGGATCTGTTGGAGTGGTGTTTGGGTTTATAGCGCTGTCGGGAAATACCGTACAAATGTTTTTCGAGTGGATGAACCAGTTTGAAGAAGCCCTAGTCGGTGTCGAACGTCTGGATCAATATCTAAGAATGTCCATCGAGCCCGGCGCCAGAATCCCAAGCGCAAGTGTTTTTGCAACAGGACATTGGCAAGAAACCAAGGATATTGCAAAAATTGAAAAGCCCCCCGCCTGCTCGGTCGAGTTTAAAAATGTCTGGTTTCGCTATGGTCCAGAATTTCCATTTGTGTTGAAAGATTTTTCGCTGAAAATAGAAGCCGGTGAAAAAGTGGGGATCATAGGCAAAACCGGAAGCGGCAAGTCCTCGTTGATCCAATCGCTTTTGTATTTGTACCCCATCGATCGTGGCCAAATTTCTGTGGGTGGTATCAGCCCGCAATTGCGCCCTGATGCTTTGGATCCATCGCGCGTGGTCAGTTTAAAAGAATACCGCTCGTTTTTTTCCTACATCCCGCAAGATCCCAGTTTATTGAGTGGGACTTTACATGAAAACTTGGATCCGATGTTTTTGCATCCGACTGCTAAAATTTTAAAGATCTTGCAGATTTCAGGACTAAAGAAATGGGCTAACCCAGAAGGTTTGGCGAAAATTATCGAAGAACGCGGAAAAAATTTGAGCCTGGGCGAAAAGCAGCTTTTGTGTTTGGCACGATGTCTCTTACAGGACAGCCCCGTGGTGATTATGGACGAAGCCACCAGCGCCATTGACCCTCAGACCGAGGAAATTATGGTGAAGCTTACGTCAGAATTTTTGGCCCAGAAAAGTCAGATTCTGATTGCTCATCGATTATCGACGCTGGAAAAGTGCGATCGAATTGTTTGGATCGATCAGGGAAAAATTTTAGAAATGGCATCGCCCACAATTCTGCTGAAAAAATTCAAAACTTTTTCTACTGCGGCGTTAGAGTCTGTGCTACTTCCATAGACGGCATGAATGAAGACGAAACACAAAAAAATAGTTTAGAGACCTCGGAAGCCAACGAGTCCGCTTCAGATATTGCCCCCTATCACGCTGATGATTTGTTCGACCATTGGCACGCAATGCCTTTTCACCAGCGCCGCGATAAATTTAAAAAATTAGCTCGCACCGAAGCCGAAGAAATTTTTTATCGGCTGAACACGCACGACCAAGCAGAATTAATTAGCGATGAACCGGCCCTCGAGAAAAGATCCTGGGTTCGGCTGCTAGCGCCCGACGATATCGCCGATCTGATTCAAGATTTAGGTATGGATCGTAAGGACGAATTTCTAGTTTTGCTGGATCCTCAAACTAAACGCGAGGTCGCAGCGTTGTTGGCCTACGCCGAGGACATCGGCGGCGGGTTGATGAGTTCTCGCTTTGTGCGGCTGCGACCCGATATGACGGTGGACGAAGCGATCTCGTACTTGCGTATCCAGTCCAAAAGCCAAATCGAAACTATTTATTACGCTTACGTTTTAGCCTCGGATCAAACACTTCTGGGTGTGGTGACTTTTCGAGATTTATTTCAGGCACATCCGCAAAAAATTATTCGCGACATAATGAAAACCGATTTGATTCGTATTCCGGTCAATCTGGATCAAGAGCAAGTCGCCAAAATATTTTCGCAGTATGATTTTATGGCGTTGCCAGTGATCGACGAATGGGGGCACATGAAGGGGATCGTGACCTTTGATGATATCGCCAGCGTTCTGCAAGAAGAAGCTACCGAAGATATTCAAAAATTAGGGGGCCTGGAAGCCCTTGATATGCCGTATATGAAAATCGGTTTTTTCGAGCTGGTCAAAAAACGCGCCGTTTGGTTAGTTATTTTATTTGTAGGCGAAATGTTCACCGCCACCGCAATGACTTTTTTCAAAGACGACATCAGCCGCGCTGTGGTGCTGTCGCTGTTTATTCCGTTGATTATATCCTCGGGTGGAAATTCAGGATCTCAAGCGACCACACTGATTATTCGGGCGATGGCCTTGGGTGAAATTCGGCTTAGGGACTGGTGGAAAGTTCTATCGAGAGAAATTTTATCGGGCGCCTGCTTAGGTTTGATTTTGGGGTCGGTGGGTTTTTTACGAATTATATTTTGGCCCAATACCGAAGCTCTTTACGGAACACACTATGTGATTTTAGCAGCGACCGTTGCGACCAGCGTTTTTGGGGTTGTTATGTGGGGAACGATTACAGGTTCTATGCTGCCATTTATTTTGCGAAAAATCAGGCTGGATCCAGCCAGTGCATCTGCGCCCTTTGTTGCTACGATCGTCGATGTCACTGGGCTGATCATCTATTTCAGCATCGCCAGTTTATTCCTAGCAGGTAAATTGCTGTAGCCTTTCCTAACATATTCATTGAGCGGCCCCCAACTACTAGCAGCTGAAACTTAAGGTAAATACTCCAGCAGCAGTCTAGTCCAGCCGAACTATCGGCAAATTCACTTGGTCCCGAGACCAAATTACAGACTAAAACTATTGATTTTAAAAAAATTTAAACCCAGACTTAAGGTAATTCCCTGTTTAAAAAAGCGAGAACATCACCATGAAAAATTTTAGATTTCTAACCGCGACAATAATTTGCAGTGTTTGTTGGCTGAAAACCGCCCAAGGATACGTCGTGATCGAACCTCGGTTGGGGATGGAAAACGGAAATTTCAAATACTCCTCAATGACGAATGTCAGTGTCACACCATTAATTGACGATGGAACTGGCACCGGAACCCTGGTGCCCGGAACGCCAACCACCAGCAACACTCAAATTGATTATGCAGGAAAGTCCTCAGGAACTACTGTAGGTCTTAAAGCGGGCTATGTTTTTGACCAGGGGCTTTATTTGGGCTTTGAGGGCCAAGCTTTGATCGGCGGAAAAATTAAAGTGGGTACAGATTCAGCTGGGAAAACCGTCGAGGACTACAATGCGACTCGCCCCCTGATGTCGCTTTTGGTGGGTTACTATTTCCCGCAATGGTTTCAGGTGACTTACGGATATATTTTTATAAACGACCTTTCTGTAAGTAATAACAGTATCAGCGCTTTTAAATTTAAAGGCGGCAGCGGACATATGATCAACTTGGGATTTGCGCTTGCATCTTATTTGAATCTGAATCTGGAATACTTACTTCAAACCCATAAGCAATATGCGACTGATTCTACGTCGGGAAGTTTGGGCCTTCCGACCGACCAATTGGGGACATTCTACGGAAACGTCACTTCGAACAGCCTAAACTTTTATTTATCGTTCCCCATCCCCTTCGCGATTTAAGAAACCGTTTCTAGGAATCAAATCAGATGATTTCGGCTTGCTCATTTTGCTGAGCATTTGTGCAAAGCCTACGTCGAATTACACGGCGTAAGTTTCTGCCCTACAGAGTCATTACTTTAGAGTAGACGGCATCGGTTTCTTTCGTTGCAATCTTTTTCGGGGAAAATTTATTTTCGAGGGGGATGGGGATGAAATCGTATTTCATTTTATTTTTTTATTTGCTTCAATCACTGAATGTTTATGGGTTTGATCTTTCGACCCCGCAAAAAGACAGGATTGCCATTCGTAAGAACCCCGAAAAGCCGCGTATTTTTATGGTGCCACGGGATCAGAACGGCGATTCCAGCACCGGAATCCCACTAAATACGAATGACCCAAATGAATTTAAAAAACGGCTGATGGAAATTGAATCGGTCGAAGGTCGCGAAACTTTTCGCGACGTTATTTTTTTCGTCACTGGGATTGAAATTAAAAATGAGAAAGCCCAGCAAGCCCAGTTTGAAAAAGTTCTAAATGATCTTAATCTGCAAGATCTTCACACCAAGGTCGTCGTCTATTCTGTTGCTAGCGCTGTGATTCAGGAACAGGTCAAAATTGATTATCGCTTTTTTATGGAAAAATTCTACGCGCTTTTTCCTTCGATGAAGCGGCATTATCAAACTCCGCTTTTTGCAGAGGCCACTTGGGGACTAACCTTTTCGGCACTGTCGAACACGCCCAACATGATCTACATGTTTCACAAATATCCAACGACCGATTTTTTGCTAACAACGGTGATGCATTTAAGCCTGCTTAGCGTGCAAACCATATTTGCAAAAACTTACAACAACTGGATGCAGGCTTCGGCAGCGCGCTCTGATCTGGGAAAAAAAGTAGAAGTATTCCTGAAACAACTGTCGATGTCGTTTATGTATGTCACTAGCTACAATGTTTTTGGCAATTTCACGCCACTTGTAAAATATTACCATAGCCACGGCATGGAGGGGCTGTTGCAAGCTTTTCCCCACGCGTATTTGGTTTTTTTTGTGACCCAAGCGCCGACCGTGATTATCAATATGATTTACTACGCAGTCGTTAACAATATGGGTTTTGGGCGATGGCAACATCAGGTGGACGGTGTTCAACGCTCGCAAGATGCGCGAAAGCTGATGCCTTTTATGCGGCTGCCGACTTCGGCAATGAATGCACTTTTGCTTTCAATGGCGTCGTCGCAGTTTATGCCGTTGTTTCATATTGGAGATTCGGTGATTAACGGCGGTCAGGTGGGTTTAGCGGTAGCGGCAGCCACCGGTGGTTTTATTTTTTGGCGTTGGCCAAAAATTTTGGATCCTTATTTGGATTTGGCCATTGGAATCAGAGGGTTCTTGCAGGCTTTTTATCAGAATCATTTTGCAGAAAGATACGAACGGCTTCGCGTGATCATGGGTCTTCCTAAAAAAGAACTTCCAATCGATGTCTACTTGAACGAACAAGCTAAAAAAACGGCGGACGGTTCACAGGACCAACAGCCTAACACTTTATCAAAGCCTTCCAAACCTGCGCCGGTCAGCTGCAAAAAAAGAACTTAAAAATTTTAAGCTAGGGCTCACTTGAAGTGGGCCGCAAAATTTTAACTCTTACCTCGGGCCCAGCCAAAGGCTTGCGAGACCAAGCTTGCGCGAGCTTCAGCGAACTGAACTCCGTAACTTTTTTCATTCTCGCTCCACACCACTTGACCCTGCACTTGAACACTTTCTTTTCCGTCCGGCGAAGAAATACTGATGGTGACCTGGCCGCCTTTTTCCAACATCTGATCGGCTTGGAACGAAAGCCCCCCTGCAGAAATTGTTTTCATTTGTCCGGTCAGTTCGCGACCACCGGCTTGAACTTTAATTTCAGATTGCAAAGCAAAGCGTTCGTATTTTCGTTTTGGTTTGCGCGATTGTCCGTATCGCAATACGGCCCACGCCACTAATGGAAGCGCCGATAAAATAATGACGGCCACCATTGGACCCATTGGTGGTCCACCGGCAGCAGCATCACCTAAAACTTTTACCAAGCCACAGCCTGCGGATTTTCCCGAGGCTGAAGAAGACGCCACGTCACGGGAAACTTCCCCGGCATTGGCCGGCACCGAGGCCGCATATCCAGGTTGGGAGTAAGGTGTATTCACCATCGTTTTGGCCTGAGCGATTAAAGAATTGGCATCCACACGGCCTTGAGTCTGCACTTTTTGATTCAGCTGAAGTAAAGACTGCACGGATCCCATCACCAAATTTCGAATTTGATAACCCGACAACTGCGGCGCTTCTCGCAAAGCCAAAGCCACCAACCCCGCCACAAACGGGGTCGACATGCTGGTGCCAGACAAATAGCGATACTGATTATTCGGGTAAGTGCTAAAAATACTCACGCCCGGGGCGGATAAAGTAACTGTAGATTTTCCGAAGTTTGAAAAACTGGCCATCGAGTCATAGTCATTCGTTGCGGCCACAGCGATAAGACTTGGCACTGGCAAATTGGAAGGAAAGTTCGAAGTTTGATCATTATTTTTACCGTTGTTTCCAGCCGCCGCGACAATGATCGCACCCCGCCCATAGGCAAACGCCAGCGCATCATGCAAGGCCTGGCTGTACTGACTGCTTCCCCACGAACAACTTAAAACCCGCGCGCCACTATTGACAGCGTAGTAGACCGCAGAAATCGCGTCTGAAGTTGCGCCCAAGCCATCGGCACCAATAAATTTAAGCGGCATAATTTTTATTAACGACGGCGACAGTGTTGTAGCAAAAAGATCTTGCGTGGCTCCAAGGACGATGCCGGCGACGTGAGTTCCATGCCCCTCGTCATCAAACGGATTGTTATTGCGGCTTTTAAAATTCCATCCGCGAACATCATCAACAAAACCATTTCCATCGTCATCGATTCCGTTTCCAGAGACTTCGCTTCCGTTAGTCCACAAACTATTGGTCTGAGTAAATGCAGGGTGATTGTAGTCGATTCCCGAATCAATGATCGCGACAATGGGTTGACCCGATCCGTTTTGTGGAACAGCCGACATTTGGCTCCAGGCCTCGGGGATGTGGACCGGAGCTCCGTTTTGCTGGAAGCCCCCGTCAGCAAATGCCGAAACCATTCCGGCAGTCTCAACAGCAGAATAAATTTTTTCTAGACTTTCAGAATCCAAAGACATTCGACTTTGTTGAGCCTGTGTAGCTGTTGCAGAATCAAAACCTGGAGAAAGCTCCCCAGCATTTTGCGATTGCGGAGTTCGCTGAATATAATAGTTGGGTTCAACGTATTCGACGTCGGGATCTCTTTTTAATTCTGTTAGCAGGGCCTGGTCATTTTGGTTTTTTAAAACCAAGTGCTGCAATTTAAGAGCCCCGAACGAGGCCTTAAGTTGAAGTCTTCCTTGGGTTTTCGAAGCCCATCGCGACTGCGAAGGCTGATCCATATTTTTAAATTTGACCAAGTATTCGCCAGGAACCGCACCTTGCCCCAGAACCTTGAGTGAAATTGCAAAAATAAAACCGGCTACGGCTGGCCTTGCCGAACAATTCAAGATTCTTGAAATAAAGGTCTTTAAAGTCAAAGCAAGCAAAGAAAAAGCTCCAGCGTTCTATATAGTCTATCGGGTTAAACCTTCGGCGGCTGGAGAAAAGCAAAGTCGACAGCAATTCCCAATGAACCAAATTGAGATTGCCCAAAATTGAGGCGGATTTTCACAATGCAATAGGGGGCCTTAAAGCAAGCGCTTCGTTTTAAAACGGAAATATTATTCTTTCGTTAACCGGGCCTGGACCCCTCCAGCCAGGGAAAAAGTGTTTTAACGTGGGATTTTTTCTCAAAACCAGAAAGTTTTTAGACTAAGAAGAATTCCTAAAAAAAACCTCTTCATCCCACCACTGCCCTGACCGTAGGATTTTTTAAGAACAATCAAATTCAAATTTTAAATAAACCAGCTTATGCACATGGCTACCCTAAATCTGCAAAAGGCAGTACCGACGGTTCTACCTCTGCGGAGTCGTCTTTCGTGAAGTTAGGGTAGCCATGTGCATAAGCTGGTAAATAAATTATCGGATCAAAGGGATCCGTAAAAATAGTCGAACAGAGAAGAACCCCCAGCTTTTCAAAATACCGACGCTTGCTGCCGGCTTGTTCAATCCAATTTTTTTGCGGGCTTCCAAACACAATTTTGAAGTTCACAGTCGTTTTTTGAATAATCGGTCTCGGTATCGCTTCTCTCGATGGGTTCAACTTGCAGCGGAAGTAAGTGTGGCGAATTTTGAAGAAATTGACCAGAGGCTGATTCGCCGATAATTTGTCCGATGTTCAAAAGAGGGCTTTATTTCCCTTATACTCCTACTATGTCAACACCTAGGTACTCGTGGCGAGGATGGCGAAAGTTTTTACTGCGCAGAATTGGTTGGTGCTTTGTGCATCATACATCAATAAGTATCCCCGCAACGCTGGTAGTGCGGTGGACAGTTTCCCTTTATTTTTGGATCTAACTTGGCCTCATTGGCCTCGGTCTCTTACGTATGCACATGACGCCACCTACCTGTCTTGTTCGACTGGAGCGCATTCAAGTCGACAATATTCGACAAGGCGAATTTGCTGGCGTCATGTGCATAGGTAGGCTCGGTCTCGTCGACCAATTTGTTGGCACGAGCAATGATTTCTTCATCTGTTAAGTTTGAACCTAAATTCGCAAGATCCGCGCAGAGTTCCTTTTTGTTCTTAGAATCTGGGCAAATTGTCGTCCCCGACTGCAACCAGCTTAAGAAATCTAAAAAGGATCCAGGGCTTTATCCCAGGGGGTAAACGACCTTTCCACTTATAAGAAATCTCCCTACGCATGCACATGACGCCACCTACCTGTCTTGTTCGACTGGAGCGCATTCAAGTCGACAATATTCGACAAGGCGAATTTGCTGGC
>JANYDD010000007.1 GCA_025359945.1 Bdellovibrio sp.
GCAACGTTTGAATCTAAAAATGAAGTTCTCAGTTGCGTAACGGATGTCTTTGATAAAATGCAAAGAAATCCACAATCAATTGCTGGTTATCTTAAACCTTTTTGCTGACACTATGTCCCCGAACTTATGCGCGGCTGTATAACTCAAGAATTTTCCTTTGGGACAGATCAGCACAACCTGTTGATCCTGGACGAAATCCACAAGGCAAAAGGCTGGAAGCAAAAACTTAAAGGGCTATATGATCTGACCGGAGAGCACGTCCAATTCATCGTTACCGGCAGTGCTCGCTTAAACATTTTCCAAAAAGGCGGGGACTCTATGATGGGTCGCTATCTTAATTTTCGATTGCATCCTTTGAGCTACGGTGAGCTTGAAAACCCTTCTTCAGCAACAGACCCTGAGCAGTGGTTGCAACAGGTATGCACGGCTGGAAACCTGTCTTTAAATCAAGCGACTCTTGAAAATTTGTTGAAGTACGGTGGATTTCCAGAGCCTTTCTTGGCCCAGTCTGAACGCATTGCCCAGATCTGGAGGCAGAGCCATCAAGAAAAACTTGTGTGGGAAGATTTACGCGACCTCAGCAGGCTGCCTGAACTTAGCCAGGTTGAAATGCTGGCAAGTTTGCTCCCCAGCAAAGTGAGCAGTTCCCTCAGCGTGCAAAGTTTGCGGGAAGATCTGGAGGTGGCCCACGACACCGTCAATCGATGGTTAATGTATTTAGAAGAACTTTATTATTTTTTTCGAATTCAACCGTGGTCAAAATCTATTCCCCGGTCTTTAAAAAAAGAGCCAAAAATTTACATGTATGATTGGGCCGAAGTGGAAGACCAGGGTGCGCGTTTTGAAAATCTCATCGCCAGTCATCTCAGAAAAGCTTGCGACTATTGGACTGATACCGGTGTTGGACGCTTCGATTTATTTTATGTGCGTAACAAAGAAAAACAAGAAATCGACTTTGTAATCACAAAAAAAAATATTCCGTGGCTAGCTGTTGAGTCCAAGTTTTCAGAAACGCAAATCCAATCTGCACAAATCCAAAAGTTCCTACACCACTTAAAATGCCCATTTATCCAAGTGGTTTTTCAACCTCGCATCTGGCAGCCGGTAGGCAAAAGTCAGATCGTGTGCAGTGCCAACAGATTTCTAAAGGGCTTGCCCTAATGTATTCTCGAGCGATTCTGGCTGATCAACTGATCGATCGGCGAAGGGCTGGATCGAAACATTATTGTTCCGCTCAGAATATTTGTGATCTTCGCTGGATTTTTGCTGGGCCATTGTCCACTCGAGTTTCGACTCGATGGATTTCCACCTAAAGGAAAATACTCTGATTGCTGACTTCGCGATTCAATCTTAGCTGGGAAGTTTGGCTGGGAAGTTTAGCTCTTTAAAATATTCTGAAAGTCGGCTGCATAAGCTTTAGGAATTTGCAAAAATATTTTCCTGGACACTTTCACAAACAACTTTGGTGGCGAATGAAAAAATTGATGAATTTGAAATCAACTATCGAAGCAAAAAAAGATTTAGCTGAGCTCTTCAAGTGGCTTGAACTCGATGCTGGAAGTTGGGCTCGAGTTGCTGACGGTTCACGAGCTTGACATAAATGGCGAGCTTCGAAAAACACTCTACTCAACAAATCCAATTGAGTTGTTGATATTCGGGATCCGTCACAGACTTTCGAGCAAAGGACCTGTGCGGATTAAGCGGTCCTATTTTCTACTTTGCGGTTGCTCGTCTTTGCCAATTTGGCTGCCGCGCTTGCTTGGGTGACGAAATTATTTCCGCGCCACTGGGAAGCTTTTGAGCATGAAAAGTACTCTCGACCGCAGCGTTGGCGTCCGGCACATACATGGAGGTTACAACCGCTCCGCCCAGTAAAGTGACCGCAGCGGAAAAGGCTACGCCCCCTGGGCCGGAACCACCCAAAGGCAAAACGCCACGGATCGGCGTTTTGCGAACAATCCGTCCCTTAAACATATCGACCATTTCGTTGGGAAAATTTCTTTTTTGAAGGGCTTTTTGCATTTCAATTGCCGCTATATTTACTTCATTCGCAGGGTGACTTGCGCCCGTTTCTCTTAGAACGCCCATCAGAATTTTTTGGGAGGTTTCTTCCATTTGATAGAGTCGTTCACTTTGTAAAACCCTTAAAAATTGATTCCGCAATAACAAGAGCGAATCGTAGATGTTTTGTCTTAATGTGTCTTTCAGAAAAGGGGACTTTTTGTATTCCTCAACAGCGTTTTCCAGAACATCTAGTTGGTGAGTCAGTAAGCTTGCTAGCGAGTCGCTCTCCTTGTAGGCACCGTTGACAAACGTAAAGCGCGAGTTGTTCACGTAAAAATCAAAGTCTCTGGTCAGCTGCACGAGCATGTCGTGTGTCAAGCCTCCTTTGAACTGGCTAAGGGTTTGGCGAACTTCAGCATCGGTTTGAGGATTAGTCCGCGGCTGGTGTGCTTTTGCGTTAGCGAAATCCTCCGCATCCATCGCATGGGATTCCAATAAAAAATTAAGCTTAGAATAAAAGAGGTCATCATCGTACGTGGAATGACGATTTTGTACTAATTCATTGAACAGTTTCATACCTTTGATCGGTTCATTCGCAAAGGCTGTGAGGGAGGTCATAAAAGCTAAAAACAAGAGACTCGCATTTTTCATAAAAACTCCCATTCACTTTAAAAAAAGACTTACAAAAAACAGATGTTGTTGTTTCAGCGATCCGATAGACTCACTTTGCTGATGCCGCACGGTTATTCCATTTCGGCTGGGCCATTCCGACTTACATAATAGACATTCAACAACTGAGCCAGTGTCTGGACATGTGCGATAGTGAGCCACTAACGTGATCAGATCGAACAGATTTCACTTGTCTAACTTTGGGCCCAAGTTGATGGTCCTTAATCGTGTTTACTCCTTAGACAAGGAGATGCCATTTATGCATACGTACCGAAATGAGATGAATCGTGTTCTTGGTTATTTTAATTTTGCTTGCGAGATTTTCATTAGGCCGCCGACGTACTTCACCAGCAGCGGGCTGATCGCACCTAGAGGGCCGACAATGGCGGCGATTTTGCGATCAGCGTCCAGTTGTTCTTGATCTTGAATTTCGGCGCGGTAAACCCGGGTGACGTCATTCATTAAATCGCGACGAATGTCGTCGGATGATTTTCCCTCGTGCCAGACATTTTCTAGAAGCTCCTTCATTCCATCGCGTTTCACTCGGCCCAGCTGTCGAGACTGGCCTTCTGCAAAGTTACTTTGAGTGTCTGATATGAAAAAAGCGGCTCCACCTAACCCCAAGACCACGCCCGCCAAAGGGGGGATTGCAAAAGCAGCGGCGGTCAACGGAAGTAGAGCAATCCCAGTAAATGTAGATTGATTCGCTTTGACTTCGCTCAAAGCTAAGCCCAGTCCGCAGTATTCGGGGTGTTCTAGTAAAACTTCTTCGACCTCGGTCCGGTAATTTAAAATGTACAAAGCTTTCGGATCCATTTTTTTAATGCCCTTGGGCGATCGGTTGGTGGGCGCTGAAACTTTGATTTCTTGAATTGCCCCATCGGCCTCTCGCAGACGGGCTTCTTCTTTAAAATTTTCTTCCAAAACATTTTTTGCGGCTTGATGGATTTCGTCGCGACTGGGATTTGGATTTTGAATGTACTGCAAAATAGGTGTTGTGCCCATAAGGCTTACGTAAATTTGATAGAACAGGTATCGCTGTTTCAAAACCGCCTGGCGATAAAGATCGCTTTTTTGTTGTTTGGATAATTTTGAATCCAGAAACACAGAGTCTTCGACTGCCTCATCGCGAATTTTTTTAAAATAGATGTCCGCCAACGCGCGCTCGTTACTGTCCAAGGGTCGCCATTTTTTTTGTTTTGGAACTTTCATGGGCTTCAACTGGTCGTTCATACGCAAGTCGCTGACTTCATCAAATTTCGAAAGCTCCATCGACGAGCTTGCCAAAGCCAAATTAAATCTAGCGATATCAATGACTTTGGGAAGAATTTCCTTGGCCCACATATTTGCATCGGCACATTCGCTCGATGAGGTCGGCATCTTCAATTCACTTTTTTCGGCGGTACACCTAGAAAGTTGTCTTGCCATTTTCTGAGCGATTTCTTGGCGGGCCCGGGCGCGCTCTAAAACCAGATTTAAAAAATCTTTTGTCGTTAGACCCGATTGATCTTCCAAGGGGACATCAATCCTTAGACCCTTCGTGGACGGTTTTTGCATCAATCCTTTGATGGAATTAGCTTCGCGACAAGCCACTTGAAAATAATTTCTGGTGTTGCCAATGGCTTCGGCGGCCTGAAAAATGAATTCTTGATACTTATTGCCACTGACTAGTGGAGCCAGTCCGGCGGGGCAATGGTCCGCAATTGCAATCGCCCCTAGGAACATCGTCCAACAAAATAAAATTAAACTATAGAAGCCTTTTAAATTCACCTTCACACGTTTGAATCGGTGTTTTACCTGGTTTTCTAGAGCGCTAGACTTTGGTCCGAGCGCCGTCTGAAAGTGTTGCATAAATTTGATCAGCGACACGAATCCCATCGCAGGCGGCCGAGGTAATGCCCCCAGCGTACCCGGCGCCTTCGCCGCACGGATAAAGCCCAACATGGGATAATGACTGCAACGATTCAGGATGGCGAGTGACACGCACCGGGCAAGAAGTTCTGCTTTCGACGGCGTAGATTTGGCTTTCTGAAGAAATAAAACCTTTCATTTTGGAATCAAAATTTTCGATTGCGGATCGCATACCTTGAACCAAATGGGGCGGCAACAAGCTGTGGATCGCCACGGCCACCGACCCCGAGGGGCTTGATCCCTTTCGAACTGGGGGCTGCGCCATGGACCCTTCCAAAAAACTAACTAAATTTTCTGCAGGCAATTCTTTGGTCGCGCCGTTTTCTCGAGCGGCACGAAAAAAGTTCTGTTCTAAATTTCGTCTGAATTTTAAGCCACCCATTAAATCCGATCCGAATTGCCGTTCATGATTAATGGTGACCACAATGGCCGAATTGGCGAACGGGGAATTTCTTCTAAAGTTACTCATACCGTTGGTGACAATCCCGTCAGCTTCGGTGCCACTGGATAAAACGTAGCCCCCCGGGCACATGCAAAAACTATAAACGCCGATATCCTGATCGGGATCGTTGTAAGTTAATTTGTAATTTGCGGCTCCCAGCTTTTCGCTATTCCAGGCTTCGCGAAACTGAATTTTATTAATCTGTTCTTGTGGATGTTCGATGCGCACCCCAAGGGCAAAAGATTTTCCCTCAAGAAAAACTTGATGGCGTTGCAAAAGTTGAAAAACATCTTCCGCCGAATGGCCCGTGGCTAAAATCACTTGTGAGGTTTCAAAATAAAGTTCCCTCACACCAAGGTCCGTGGGCGAGTGAAGGGCGCGCACTCCTTTAATTTGGTTTGACCCATTTTCTTGTTTCACTTCTAAATCCACGACTTGAGTGTCAAAATGAATTTCACATCCATGAGCCAGCAAATAATTTCTCAAAAACGGGATCACTCGACGCAGTTTATCGCTGCCCACATGGGGGTTGGATAAATACAAAATTTCTTCCGGAGCTCCAAACTGCACCAGCTTTTGCAACACATAAGGAATGTGCGGGCTTTTGATTCTGGTCACCAATTTGCCGTCGCTGTAAAGTCCGGCGCCGCCTTCACCAAAGCAGACATTGTTTTGTGGGTCCAGTTCACCATAGCGCCAAAATCGGTTGATTCCTTTGATACGCTGTTCGCTGGCCGATCCCCTTTCGATCAAGATGCAGGGGATATTTCGTTCCACCAATCGAAGTGCGGCGAAAAGTCCCGCGGGTCCGCTGCCAACAATCACGGGCCGGGTGGCGTCGGAATTTTTGACTTTTTCAAGCTCCGTATATTGGGGCTTAATTTTTTCGCCATTTTCAGTGAATTCGACGGAAAAGTTAAAGTGGGGTTGATGCCTAGTGCGCGCGTCGACGCTTTTTTTCAAAACTCGAAAATCAGACATCTGGGGATACAGCTGAAGAAGTTTTTTTTCTAAGTCTTCGTCTAAGCCTAATTTGAGGTTTGTGATTATTTTCGAATTCATAAAATAGTAGGTGAAATATAGAGAAAAAAACTTGAAAATCAATGGATGTTCGGAAAAGTTCGTCGATTTCTGCAAATCACTCGAGAATCCAATTTTTCTTTGGTCTCATCGGCCATGGCATTTAATAGTACTTTGTCCTTGATCCCACTGCTGGCAATTGCATTGGCGACGTTTAAGTACTTGGGTGGATTTCAAAAGGTGCAAACTCAGATACTGCCGATTTTTTTTCAGTACTTGACTGTGGGAACGTCGCCAGAATTTCTGGAAAAAATTAATTTCATCACCAATAAAGCCAGCGGCAAAGTTCTCAGCACGGCGGGTTTTGTGGTGTTCTTTTTTACATCAGCTAAACTTATTTTTCATTTGGATCAATCGATTCAGCAAATTTGGGGCTTTCCAAGAATTGCTAAAGTGGGCAAAAGGATTTTTTATTACGTGATTTTTTTATTTGTGGCACCTCTGGGATTTTCATTTTTGATCGGTTATGTGGGTTTTTATAAATGGGTCAATTTCAAGTATTTTCCGTTTGAGATTTATTTTTATGGATTTTTATTTTTTATAGTTTTTTTTCTGAATCAGTTGGTGCCGCCCACCAAGGTCAGATTGCGGTATTCTTTTTTAACCGCAATCTTCGTGACCCTGGGATTATTTTCGATGCACAAAATTTTCTTCTGGATCAGCAAAAATATGATTATTTATAATAAAATTTATGGATCGTTTGCTTCGATTCCGATTTTTTTATTGTGGCTGCAATGGTGTTGGCAGGTTTTCTTTTTCGGGGTTTTATTGTGCTCACTATTCAATAAAAAATATTTCGATCGAAAGAATATTATGCGACAAAGCGTAGGATTGGGATGAGAAATTTTGTCATTCGTTGTCTTCCGCGAAAAGCACTTAGTCACTGGGTGGGCCGCTTGATGGAACGGCGAACACCGCGATGGTTTGTTCAATGGGGTATTTGTTTTTTGGTTTGGCGATATCAAATTCAAATCAGTGACGCCCTTTTGCCTTTGGATCAGTTTGAAACCATCGACGCATTTTTTACTCGTCAGATCAGACCCGAATTAAGACCCATTGCAAATTCGCGTTGGGTGCATCCCGCTGATAGCTATATTCAAAGCTTTGGCGCGATTAAAAGTAAGCGGGCGTATCAAATCAAAAATAAGCCCTATTTGCTGACAGATTTTTTTGGTGGAGCCAAGCCTGATTTCGAAGGTGGATTTTATATTACTTATTATTTGTCTCCGAGAGATTATCATCGCGTGCATTCGCCGGTCGACGGAATTCTTAAAAACTGTCGCTGGATTGATGGTGACCTGTGGCCGGTGAATGAACGGGCATTAGAAAACGTCGATCAATTATATTCGAAAAATAAACGGGTGATTTTTGAAATCGAAACCTCACACGGATTGGTTGCTGTGGTGATGGTGGGTGCTTTGAATGTGGGTCGCATGACCTTGTCGTTTTTGGATCCGACGGATGCTGCCGATTTTAATTCGGTTGGATTTTCTGGTCGATCCATTAAAAAAGGCCAAGAACTTGGGGTTTTTCATTTGGGCAGTACTGTCGTTTTGTTTTTCGATTCGGCGTGGATTGCTGCAGAAGCAGAAGATTTTAGCTCTATTAAAAATCAGCGCGTGCATTTTGGAGCATCGGCGCAGGCAAATTTCAAAATTTTTGTCTAAGTTTTCGTCAAATTTTTTTTAAAACTTCATTAAGGTCCCGTCTAGTTTGGCCGAAGGGTTGGTAAGAGGTGAACAATGAAACTATTGAAATATTTTTTGATGACCCAGGTGATTTTTTTTCTGTCGATGCCTGCGATGGGCTTAGCGGCGCAAGGGCACGGGCATGGTAAGAAACACGAGCGCGGAATGGCTTCTCAGAAAAAGAAATCTCATGGCGGCGTCAAGGCTAAAAAGTCAGAATCCAAGAAGCAATCTAGCATCACAAACGCAAAGAAAAAGCGAGACATGGCTTCTGTGAAGAAAAATAAAAAGACAAAAAAATCTCGCAATCACAAACGTCATTAGACAACAGATCGAAGCCCTATTGGCTTCGATCTGTTGGGTTGTTTTGCGAATATTCATTTCTTTCCCAGTTCAAAACCGTTCCTTGCGCATGTATTCTGGTTCGAAGTTTGCGTTTAGGGGCATGTAAAGTGTGATCGCAAGTGGCGCGGAAAGCGCGTTGAAAATAAAACGTATCTTCCCCTACCCACTTCAAAAATTTCGCCATGGCGGAGCGAAACTAAAATTCATTCCCTGGGAAGCGCTTCGCATTATTCTAAAATTGTATAAGTGATTTCAGTTTCTTAGCTCTTTGAGCTAGACCCTATAAAAATTCTTACAAACTTATGACAAATTTATGGTACATCATAAGTTATGGTAAATTTATGGTTTTTACATCAACAGGATTTCATCGATGAAGAAGCACACTAGCCAGCAGACTCAACAGCCCACATATGATCCGGCGCTAACGGAAAAACAAAAAAATGTTTTTGAGTTTATTCAAAAGAATTTGCGCAAGACGGGGCGATCGCCGACCTATCTTGAGATTCAAACTCATTTTGGATTTCAGGCCGTGGGGACCGTTCAACACTATATCGAAACGCTGATTAAAAAAGGTTATCTGCAAAGCGGGGATGGCAAGTGGAGCAGTCTTCGAGTGGTCCGTCGGATCACGCCGCTGACAGATTTTCGATCTCCGGAAATTCCGTTGTTGGGTAAGGTGGCGGCGGGGTTTCCTATTGAATATCTTAAAAATGGTGAACAGATCGAAGTCCCATCTTTGATGATCAAAACCCCGGGCGATTATTTTGCTTTGCAGGTTAGCGGAGATTCGATGATTGATGAAGGAATTTTAGATGGTGATCTAGTGGTCGTGCGCAAAGAATCCAGCGCCGAAAACGGAAAGATTATTGTGGCCTCCATCGATAATGAATCCACCATCAAAAGATTTTTTAAAAAACGCAACACGATCGAGTTGCATTCGGCCAATCCCAAATATCAACCCTTGATTGTGGGTCCCCATCAGCAATTTCGCATCGAAGGTCTTTACCTGGGTTTAATGAGGTTTTAAAATGTTAGCGCCGGCACTTGTAGGAAATAAAAAATGGACATTAGAACAGCTTCGTCAGCTAGTGGGGTCTGCAGATTCTGCCGGATCGCAGCGCCCTAGGCGTTCGTGTTCGCTGTATCCGGAGGGTCTGCCGCTACGATCTTTAGTCGAAGTTTCGGGTTGTGGGAAAACCCAATTCGCAGTGCAGTTTATCCAAGAACAAGCTTCAGCACCTGTTGCGTGGATTGAAGACCCCCGTCGTGCCGCTCAAGGATCGATCAACCCCTTTGGTCTGTGGCAGATGAATTTGGATCTTCAGCAAATCACTTTTATCGAAACCATGCAGGTGGAATGGGCCACTCAACAGGTCTTGCAGTCACAGCTTTTTCCGATTGTGATTTGTTCTGAACTTCTTTTTCATGAAAAAATTTTGCGAAAATTCCAACTGTTTGTCGAAAAATATGAAGGTCTTTTTTTGCTGCTCAGTTCTGAGGTTCATCAAAGCTGGGTGCCAGCGCTTCAGTTGCAGGTTCAGCGTTCAACCCATGGCCTTTCTGCTCGGACTTTGCGCCGCCGGGGTGTGGGGTGAAAGTTTTGTGTTATTTTTTTCCTAATGATGTGGATGTGCAGCTGCTGGGAGATATTTTTTATCAGTATACGCCGCAGATGGCTTTTCGCGGACGGCGAGCGCTTTTGTTAGAAGTTTCTAAGGGGCGAAAACTTTATTCTGCAGAACATATTCAAGCGCGGGGCTTGGTTTATCTTAAAAAACTGATGATTCTTTGTCGGTCTAGTTTAGCTACAGATGCGCCTACGGCTTTGGCCCTGGCGGCTTTTAATAAAAGTCACTTTCAGCAATTGCCCTTAGAATCTTTGATTTTTTTTGTTTCGCCTTTCCGAACAGATGAGTTTCTAGAAAAACAATTGGCTCAGATGATTCTTTATTTTCAAAAGTTGGGTTTGCGTTATCTAAAAGATGTTCAAACTCTTTCAAGGGCCTCGTTATCGGCGCGCTTTGGAACATTGGGTGGATTGATTCACCAAAATCTTCTGTCGGCGTCGGATCTTTTATGGCCGGTCTATGTTCCCAACGAAGTTGTCGAAGAAAAGGTCGAGTTTGATTTTGAGTATCCCGTCCATAATACCGAGCCTATTCTTTTTTATTTAAAAACTATTTTAGAAAAAATCGCATGGCGACTTCGTGGGCAAGGGAAAAGATTAAAAAGTTTTTATCTAGAATTTAAATTAGAAAATAAAGATCGATCGGGCAGTGATCTTCGCCGAATTTCGATTTCTCTTTCGAATGGAATTTTAAGCCCAAAAATGATTTTTGCCATTGCTCGAGAACAAATGGATCATCAGATCCGGCAAAATCCTTTCACCGCTAGGATCAGTGCCTTTCGCCTAGTGGTGCAAGACCATACCCCATTTTCGGTCAGTCAGCGGGATCTATTTGATCCCAAAAATGAAGAAGACGAAGAAGGGTATGCCAGTCTTGTTTCCAGGATGCGGATACGATTGGGCGATCAAGCGGTATTTAAAGCGTCCGCCGTGCAAAGTTATATTCCTGAACTGAATTGGCAAAAACAACAACACAACCAGTTGAAGAGTTCTTTGCAGTCAGTCGCGGAATCTCGCGAGCGAGAATTTTTACCGCGAAGGCCCTTGCGGCTTTTTAAAATGCCTATCCCCGTGCAAGCGATTGCTGGATTTATTTTGTGGAACGGGCAAAGTGTAGCTTTAAATCCGCAAGGACAAGAAATTATTTTCTCGGATTGGTGGAACGAAAAAACCGAGCGTATTTATTTTCGCCTGAAGACTCAGACACAAGAGATTCTGTGGCTGTTTAAATGCCAAGATCAGTTTTTTATTCATGGAGTTTTTGATTGAGTTATGTCGAACTGATCACCAAATCTAATTTTAGTTTCTTAACCGGAGCTTCTCATCCGGAAGAGCTTATTCAAAAGGCCATTGACCTGGGGCTGGCGGGATTGGCTTTGACTGATCAGAATGGTTTGTACGGTTTGGGCCGTGCCTTTAAAGTGGCTAAGCATCATCCCAATTTTAAATTAATTTTAGGGTCTGAGCTTAGTTTTTTTAATCATCCCAATGTGATTCTCTACGCGCGCCATCGGCGTGGATATGCAGCCCTTTGTCGTATTTTGACCCAAGCGCATCAGGGGCAAGAAAAAGGTCATGCTCGTCTTGAGTTTTCGGACTTTTTGGCGCAGGTGCAGGGGTTTGGCGCGCAGAATTTTTTAGTCATTCCTAGGTTGACTGAAAAAACTAATTTAAAAGATTTAAAAGAAGCCTTTTCTTCGCAAATGTACTTGCCGCTGACTTTTTATTTAGACGGCCAAGACGAAGGTCGGATACAAAAAGTTCAAGCCGAAGCCCAAAAATGGGATCTAAAAATTTTAGCCACCAACGATGTTTACTATCACTGCAAAGAAAGAAAAAATCTTCAAGATGTTTTGATCTCGGTCCGCGAAGGGAAACCCCTGTCTGAAGTAGGGTATCAGCATTTTTCAAATGCCGAGCGTTTTATAAAAAGTTTTTCCCAGATGCAGAAGCTGTACCAAGCCTTTCCGGAATTCTTATCGAATACAATTCAGTTTGCAGACCAGTGTGATTTTTCGCCGCGAGAACTAAAATACACCTATCCTTCCGAGTGGATTCCACAAAGTCATACAGCGCAAAGTTACTTGGAATATTTAGTACAGCAGTGTGCCCCGGGGATTTACCGGAAGGGAATTCCCGAAGCTGTGCAGAAGCAACTTCAGCACGAGCTTTCGCTGATTCGTGAATTGGGTTATGCCGATTATTTTTTAACCATCTACGATATTGTGGATTTTGCCCGCTCCAAAGATATTTTATGTCAGGGTAGGGGATCAGCCGCCAACTCGGTAGTTTGTTATGTTTTGGGGATTACCGCCATTGATCCGGTGCAGATGAATCTTCTTTTTGAGAGATTTATGTCGGCCGAGCGAAATGAACCGCCAGATATCGATGTCGATTTCGAGCACGAGCGTCGCGAGGAAGTGATTCAATATATATACTCAAAATACGGACGTGATCGTGCCGCGATGGTCAGTGCGGTCGTGACCTATCGTTGGCGATCCGCTTTTCGCGAAGTCTGTAAAGCCTTTGCAATTCCTGTGGGAACTTTGTCCGCCAAAAAGGTAGAACGCGACTTCGATGAACTGATGAAAGACTGGGCGCCCGCAGAAATGTTAACACCACAGATCAATCTTCAACAAGCCAAGCAGAAACTAAAAGAAAAAATCTTTCAGCTGACCGAACAGCTTGAGGGTTTTCCCAGACATCTATCGATTCATTCGGGTGGGTTTACGTTATCTGCAACTGCGATCACCGAGATCGTGCCTGTAGAGCCCGCGCGAATGCCAGGTCGAAGTATTATTCAGTGGGATAAATACGATCTGGATGAGCTTGGTCTTCTTAAAATAGATATTTTGTCGCTGGGGATGTTGTCCGCATTAAAAAAGTCTTTAGATCTTATCGGGATGAAGCTGCACGAAATTCCCCACGATGATCAGCCCACCTTTGATATGATTGGCCGTTGTGATACCGTGGGAACTTTTCAAATTGAAAGTCGCGCGCAGATGTCGATGCTAGGTCGGCTGCAGCCGAAAACATTTTATGATCTGGTGATCGAAGTGGCGATTGTTCGTCCTGGCCCCATTGTGGGAAAGATGATTCATCCCTATTTACGTCGTCGCACAGGCCTAGAGAAAATTTCATTTCCCAATGAAAAAGTCCGATCGATTTTGGGCAAGACTTTGGGAATCCCACTTTTTCAAGAGCAAGTGATGAAACTAGCCATCGAGTTAGCGGACTTCACACCTGGCGAGGCCGATATTTTACGCAAAACAATTAATGCCTGGAAGACCAGTGCTCCGATTGGTGAAATGGGGAATCGATTAATGCAGGGTTTGTTGAAAAATGGATTGCCACAATCTTTTGCGGATCAGATTTTTGAACAGATCCAAGGTTTTTCTCATTACGGATTTCCAGAAAGTCATGCGGCCAGCTTTGCTCTGTTGGCCTATGCCTCGTGCTATATTAAAAAACATCACCCGGCGGTATTTGCTAGTTCATTAATTAATTCTCAGCCGATGGGATTTTATCGACCCGATACAATTATTTACGATGCCGTCAGGCACGGAGTAAAAGTCCTTCCGGTTTGTATTCAAAAATCCCAATGGGACTGTACGATCGAAGCCCCCAACACAATTCGTCTGGGTTTTCGATTGGTCAAGGGACTGGCTAAAAAAGATGTCGATCATTTAGTGGAAGAACGACAGCAACTTAAATTTTCTAGCCTGACGGATTTTCTTCGGCGGTCGCATCTGCGCAAAGATATTTTACATCGTTTGGCTTTGGCCGGCCGGCTGTCGGGAAAAGAAATGGATTCTCGTCAAACCCTATGGGCCATTCTAGAATACGAAAATTTATTTAAAGATTATCAATCGGGGCAACAGCTTAGTTTATTTGATCAGTGTGACGATTTGTTGTCAGATACATTTTTAAATAAACCCAAAGAATTTTTTGCGCCGATAGCCGCCGCTAACCAGAAACAATTCACCAATAAAAATTCAAGCTCAAAAGATTTACAGTCAGCACATAAACCGCTTCAATCTCTTTTTAAAGCGCTTACGCCTTTCGAGCTCATCCAAGAAGACTACAACGCCTTTTCAGCATCCACACATGGCCACCCGATGTCGCAAATGCGGTTGTCGCCGCAGGTTTCGTTGGCCAAAGGAAACTCGAAAAGTATTCGCCAGTTAGACAGCGGGCAAAGTGTGGCGGTGGGGGGATTGACCTTGGTCAGGCAAAAGCCGCCCACGGCCAAAGGAACTGTTTTTGCCACGATCGAAGACGAATTCGGTTTTGTAGATTTAATTTTACACGCTGATGTCTATAAAAAATTTCGAGAAATATTTTTGAACCACTGCTTTATCAACGTCACCGGCACTCTTCAAAAAGACGGCAATACGGTCAGCGTGCTAGTTAAAAAAGTCAGTCCCATATGGAATACAAAAAATCTGGATGAAACGCCCCTCCCCCTTGAGCCCACCCAGTATTTTTACAGCTAAGGGTCCGTCAGAAAATTTTCAAAAAATTCTCAAAAAAATCACTGACGGACCTTGATGGGCCCGCCCAAGCGAAAGATGGGGCAGGCAGGCCCTTGTCAAAATTGATAACTTACTCTGAAAGCAATTTATGTTCGACAAGTTGGGCGTGGTTTTCTGGAAAATTTAAAATAAAAAGATCTTTATACCCATCAACGTAAAGCGATTGTGCCAATCCCAAATTTAAAGAAAAAGACGGAATCTCTCCTGAATGCGAAACCATCAGTAAAGGTTTGTGACAGTACTTCAATTGTAAATCAGAAATCACTTCTTTGCTGGTGAGATCGGGATACGCCACAACCATAATACCTTTTTGATGGCAGCCCTCGACAAAGTCATCATATGAAATTTCACGATAATCGCCGGTAAACCCGCACGCCGCCGCAGCCGTTAACCAGGTACGTCGGCGGGTGGATGTCACAATGGCTTCCACAGGGCCAATGGCTTGAACCAATCGCTGGGCTTGCTCAAGACCCTTTAAAGTTAATGATGGATCGTCACCGCTCTCTTTTTCACGATGACGGGACAGATAAATGATCTCGGGGTAGCAAAACGGACCCTTAAAAAATAACAAAGCATCTAGATTGGCACGCCGACCGACCACACGGAACTGCAAAGATTGATCGCCGCCCCTAAGAAATGAGGAAGACAACAAGCTCACTTGCGAATGCGCCACGGCAGTAGGCTTTCGATTCCAGCGTTGAAAAAGTCCCACTCGCAAATAAAGATCGGTGATTTCGCCTTGGCTTCCCAGATTTTGAAAAAGAGCGCGGGCCACTTGCTCTAAATTAATTTTCACAGGAAATTTACTCACTCTGAAGTCGCTGACCAAAACAACACTTCGTTTCTGTTTGTTCGGAAGCTCCGCGATCAAATAAATATTCGCATAAGTTCGGTGATAGGCTTTAAGGTTATTCAGGCTGATCGTCACTTCCTGTTTGTAAAGTGAAGCAGGTATGGCTTCATCCAAAGACAGCGCATATGCCGGGCTGGTCACGAAAAAAGAAACTAACCAAATTCGAAAAGGCATAAAAACTCCTTTAAAATTAAACGCCAGGGGCGAAAACCTGAATAGCCATCGAAGAAAACACAGTCAATCCAGAGAGTGGCCAGCGATCTGCAACCCTTCGCAAGTTTTCTCAAGATCTGCAGATTTCACCAAAAGACAAACAGTGAAAATAGCAGTGCCAGGCTCTGTTTCTTGTTACAAGAAGTCATTCCAGTTCGAGAACTTATTTAATTTTTTTGAAATAGTTGAGACAACCTGCGTCCGGAAACAGGGCCTTGCCACCGCGGTCAGAGAATTTTTTCTAACAAAATTTTTTCGCCGTCTGGACTGTCGGAATCTATGCCCACGACGTTGAATCCATTTTTGATATTCAGCACTAACATTTCACGGAATCGGTTCTGAGTTTTTGTCGAAATTTTTGTGTAGCCTTGAGCTTTGCACCAGTCGTGTTGGTGGTTCATCAGGTCTTGGGCGATTCCAAGTCCCCGAAACTCAGGCGTCACGCCGCCCAGCCAGCTATGAAATTTTTTTTCTGTGCGTTCATAACCCAATTTAAAAGCGACGGCTTGACCCTGGACCCAAGCTATGACCAAAAAGAACTTTTGGTGATCATTAAATTTGGAATAAAACCATTTCGCGTCCCACTGACCAAATGATCTTTCAATAATCGGCGCAACAGTATCTATCTTATCTGCGGTAACATCGGTAGTATCCACGATTTCCATCGGGATTTTTTTGAATCGGGGGATCTGCACACCACCAACATCAACCGTCTCAAAAAACATGGTTTTAGGTCTGACCCAAACTTTGCCCAATGCATTTTCATAGCGAGTTTCGTAAATCACCATATCCTCTAAAGTTTCGCTATGTTTGGCCAAGCCCACGTAAGTGTAAGGCTTATTTTTGTAATGCCGGTAGAGTTTCATAGATGCAGTTTCCTATTCTAGCGGTGAAATTGTCTATCGATAAACGGAGAAACAGCCCATCGAAGTCACAGCCAGTAGTTCACCGGCTCTACTTTCTGGTTCGTTAGCTTTAACATCTTTCAGTTGAGCGGGTTGATATTCACTATATTTTTCGGAATCTTTAAGAGCGTGTTTAAGAAGTATCGCGCTACAGACTTAGGTCCTGCAGATCTAGCCTAACGTCGCAATAAAAATCAAAATTTAAGAATGAGAAAACGATATCCCACTGACCTTAAGGAAGAGGATTGGGAAATCATTGAGCCTTTACTTCCGCCCGTGCTAGCAGGTGGAAGACCAAGAAAACATGAAATGAG